>DEMY01000048.1:0-7002 GCA_002359425.1 Clostridiales bacterium UBA2658 | reverse complement strand
ATACAAGTTTACCACCCAAACTTGAGAGGTACGCACATGAAACAAATTTTGACAGACGGGCTTGCCGAGCTTGGCATTTCCTGTTCAGATGGAGAATACACCCAGTTTCGCACATACTACGATATGCTCACTGCAAAAAACGAAGTCATGAATCTCACCGCCATAAAAGGCGAGGAGGATACCGCGCGTCTCCACTTTCTGGACTGCGCAGCGCTTTTGGGCGTCTATGACTTTGCCGGAAAATCGGTTGCCGATATCGGCACCGGCGCGGGATTTCCGGGCATTCCGCTGAAAATTTTGCAGCCGGACATCGCGCTTACACTGCTGGACAGCCATGGAAAGCGCATGACTTTCGTTGCGGATGTTTGCAATGCGCTCAATTTTCAAAACACGCGCTGCATCTGCGAGCGCGCGGAAGACGTCTGCTGCGACATCGGCGGCAGCTTCGACATTGTGGTCTCCCGCGCGGTGGCACGGTTTAACCTTCTGTGCGAGCTGTGCCTGCCGTTTGTCCATATCGGCGGCGTTTTCATCGCCATGAAAGGACCAAACTGCGCCGNNGCGACCCGGAGGTCAAAACCTACCGTATTCCGGGAACGGATGTCACACACAGCGCCGTCATTGTCCCAAAAATCGGCCCGACCCCACAGCTGTATCCCCGCTCCTTCGGGCGCATCAAAAAAGCGCCGCTGTGAGTTTTCTTTTCTTTTGCGCAAACGCATTCAAATAGAAACCGGCAAACATTTTGACAGCAAAGGAGAATGCAACATGGCTATTATAACTTTGACAAAGAACAACTTTGAAGAGGAAGTAAGTCACTCGGACAAGCCCGTACTCATTGATTTCTGGGCGAGCTGGTGCGGTCCCTGCCGCATGCTCTCCCCCGTCGTGGATGAGCTAGCGGACGAACGGTCGGACATCAAGGTCGGCAAGGTAAACGTTGNNAACCGGAGCTTGCAAGCCGCTTTGGCGTTATGAGCATCCCGACGCTTCTCGTCATGGTCGGCGGACAGGAGCGCAATCGCTCCGTCGGCGTCATTCCAAAGGATAAACTCGTTGAACTGCTTTAATGAAAAAGTAGAAAGCGCCCCTCTCTTTTCCACAAAGGAAAGAGAGGCGCCTTTTCTATAATACTGCGCTCAAACGGTGAGCGTCCCCCGGTCATCCTGTAGAAGAATGAATATTTTTTCCTGCTGTCCTGTCTGTGCGTTCACATAAATGAGATAACGCTGCTCATTTTTGTCCTGACACTCAAACTCATAGCACTCGACCTCATTTTTTCCGGCAGTCGGGATAATGGTCAGACCTTCGCCAAGAATGCTCACATCCTGCGGTACCTTCGTGCGCGCGGCGTCCGCCGTAACGGCAGGCTCTTTAAGCTCCCGCGCGATGTGTGAAGAGAGATAACCGCTCGCATCAAAGCTCTGGAGCGTTCCGTCGTCGAGCGCGACGCTGATCTTTACCAAATCCGGGTAGCAGACGACGCTGTCCTGCATATAGGCGAAGTTCACCGTGAGAATGTTGTTTTCCACAAGATAATAGCTTTCGCGCATGTTCGTGTAGCCGCGGCGCTCCAAAAGCTTTTTCGCCGCGTCAACGCCCTCCTTTGCCGTCAGCTCCGCGTGATCGACCGCGCGTGAGCCGATGACCTGCCATACGACGCCGCCCTGCTTGCTGACGGTGGCGGTCACAGACGCGTCATGCTGCTTCGTTTCAAAGTTGTAGGACGGAACCTTGCCGTTTTCCTCCCCCGTAGGCCAGATAAGCTCGGGCCGCACACCCAAAAACTGCGCCACGGCCTTGCGCGCAGCAGAGGCATCTACCTCCTGCTTTCCCTCTAGAAAACGCGGCTTCGTTGAGCGCGCGCTTTCGGAAAACGGGCCGTCATAGATAAGCTCCGGCACCTCTGGAAAGCTATCCTCCGCAGAACCGAGCTTGTCGCCAAGCGTCTGCGGAACGACCTTGCNNGATGGTCTTGCGGTACTGCTCCGTGTCAGCAAGGCCGCTGCCAAGGTCGTCCTGCATCTCGCGGAAGTTTTGTGTCAGAAGGTCCGCCGTTTCGGAAAGCGAGCGAAGATTTTCGCGCTCCTCATCCGAAAAAGCCTCCCCGCGCGCGGACTTTTGCGAAAGCGAATAGGCATAGTCTCCGACCTTCGCAATGAAGCCGGAGGTCTTCTCCAAATTCGTCGCAGAGTCCGGCAGAGACGTAAGCGCCATCTGCGCGGTCTGCGCCTTGCCATATACCTCCGTGCACACCGATCCCGCCATGGAGGGCGAGGTCACCAAAAGGCTCTTCTTGAGCGCCGTGTCAACATCTGAGACGCCGGAGACAAGCTCCGCAAACGAGCGGCGGTAGTCGGCGGACAGTGCTGTGTCATACGCTTTCGCCTTTTTCATATTCACGATCCCGAACGCCGCCCCGGCAACGGCGACCGCCCCCAGAATGCAGATGACCGTGATCGCGGTCGATTTTTTCATAATATTCCCTTCTCCCACTAAAAATCAAAGCAGGCAAAAAGCGCCCCTTTTGCGATTATTGTTCGCAGAAGGGTCGCTTTTAAATGCGGAAAACGTTAGTTTTTTATTTGGCGAATTTTTGCTCAGCTCAGCTTTTCAATGCCGATCCTCATGCGGCGGAGCGTTTCGTCCTTACCTAAAATGTGGCAAATTTCCACCGCGCCGCCGGGGGTGACAAGCTTTCCGGCAACTGCGATGCGCAGCGGCCACATGAGCGTCGCGTTTTTAACGCCCAGCGTCTCGGCAAGCGAAATAAGCGTATCGTGGATGGCTTCTTCTGTCCACGCGGCAATGTCCTCGAGCGCCGGCAGCGTCTTTTGCAGCATGTCTAGAGAGACAGCGGCGTCGGTCTTTGACTTCTTGTTTGTGAAAAGTGTGGTGTCGTAGTCTGGAAGCGCGTCAAAAAAGTCTATCTTTTCCGGAATATCCGTGAGCTTTTCTGTGCGAGGCTGGAGGATGGGCGCGAAAAGGGCAATGTCAATGGCGGAATTTTTGACGCTCTCGCGGATGTAAGGCTCCGCGACCTTTATAAACGCTTCCGGCTCCATCGCCTTGATATACTCGGCGTTGAAGTAGGTGAGCTTTTCAATATCAAAAATCGCAGGCGACTTGGAGATGCCGGAGATGTCGAAGGCTTCGACAAGCTCGGGCAGAGCGTAAATCTCCCGCTCGCCGCCGGGACTCCAGCCCAGAAGCGCCACATAGTTCAAAACGGCGTCGTTCAGATAACCCTGCGCCAAAAGATCCTCATAGCTCGGGTCTCCGTGGCGCTTTGACATTTTGTTCTGCTTGTCCCGCATGACGGGCGAGCAGTGGACATACTTCGGAATGTCCCAGCCGAACGCCTCATAGAGCAGGTTATACTTCGGCGAGGATGCGAGATATTCGCTGCCGCGCACGACGTGTGTAATGCCCATGAGGTGGTCGTCGATGACGTTCGCGAAATTATAGGTCGGCAGACCGTCCGACTTCATGAGCACGTTGTCATCCAGCGTGTCGTTCGGAACCGTGATATCGTAGAAAATCTCATCGTGGAACGTGGTTGTGCCCTCGTGTGGAATGCGCTGGCGGATGACAAAGCTCTCGCCGGAGGCCGCGCGCGCGTCGGACTCCGCTTTCGAGAGGTCTCGGCATGGGTCGTCCGTCTTGTCGAAGTTCTCGCCCTCCGGCTCCTCGGTCTTCTGGCAGAAACAGCGGTAGGCTCCGCCTTTTTCCAGAAGCAGCTCCGCGTACTTTCCATAAATTTCCCGGCGTTCGGTCTGGATATACGGGCCGGCAGGACCGCCGATATCCGGGCCTTCGTCGTGCGTCAGGCGGCAGTCGCGCAGCGTCTTATAGATCACGTCCGCAGCGCCCGCAACGAGGCGGCCCTGATCGGTGTCCTCAATGCGGAGGATAAATTTTCCCCCGGCCTTTTTGGCGATGAGGTAGGTGTACAGCGCCGTGCGCAGATTGCCGACGTGCATATATCCTGTGGGACTGGGGGCAAAGCGCGTGCGAACCTCGCCGTGCGGAATGCGCGCCTCCATGTCCTCGAACCATTTTTGATCGGTCATTTCGTTTTTTCCCCTTTTTGCGGCATTGTTTGGCAAAATATACGCGCCGCATACTGTTATATAATATTTTATCCCGCGGGGATTGTCAAGCCGTGTTCAAAAGTGGTAGAATAACAAAATAGATAATTGCGGCTTTATGGAGGTCTTGTTATGGCAAGCTGTATTTCCGAAAAAATGTTCGCGCTCACGCAGAAAAACTCCGCCGTGCGCGAAATGTTTGAAGAGGGCAACCGCCTCGCGAAACTTTACGGGCGCGAAAACGTCTATGACTTTAGTCTCGGCAATCCAAATTTTCCCGCGCCCGCAAAGGTGAAGGACGCGGTTTTTGATGTTCTCAATAATGAACCGTCCACAATGGTGCACGGCTACATGTCAAACGCGGGCTATCCCGACGTGCGCCAAACCATCGCAGAGTCGCTGAACAAACGCTTTGAAACGGCCTTCTCGGCGGACAACATCCTCATGACCGCCGGCGCGGCGGGCGGTCTTAACGTCATTTTAAAAACGCTCCTGAACCCCGGGGACGAGGTTTTGGCTTTTGCGCCGTACTTTTTGGAATACGGTAACTACATTGCGAATTACGACGGCGTTTTGAAGGTCATCCCGGCAAACCTCCCGAGCTTCCAGCCGGACCCGAAAGCGCTCGAAGCGGCGCTCACGGAAAGGACCAAGGCCGTCATTATCAATACCCCCAACAACCCCACCGGCGTAATTTACCCGGCGGAGACCATTGAGGCCCTCGGTGCGGTGCTCGAAAAAAAGTCCAGGGAGTTCGGCCACCCCATTTTTATCCTTTCGGACGAGCCATACCGTGAGCTTGCGTATGACGGCGCGATCGTTCCGTGGGTCACGAAGCTCTACCGCAATACGATTGTCTGCTACTCGTGGTCAAAGTCCCTGTCGCTGCCCGGCGAGCGCATTGGGTATCTCGTCATTCCCTCGGAAATAGACGATTATCCCCTCGTTTTCGATGCGGCCTCGATTGCGACGCGCGTTTTGGGCTTTGTGAACGCCCCGTCTCTGATGCAGCGGACCGTCATGCGCTGTTTCGACGAAAAAACGAACGTCAATGGCTACGACAGCAACCGCAAGGCCCTCTTTAGCGGCCTCAAGGCGGCGGGCTACGAGTGCGCCGAGCCGCAGGGCGCGTTCTACATGTGGGTCAAAACGCCCTGCGACGACAAAGAGTTTGCCCAAAGGGCGAAAAAATACAACATTCTCGTCGTGCCCGGCACGTCGTTCGCCTGTCCGGGTTATGTGCGCGTTGCCTACTGCGTCTCCCCGCAGACGATTGCGGGCGCGCTGCCGGGCTTTGAAAAGCTCGCGGAGGATCTCGGTCTCTAATCTCAAAACAAAGGACAAAAAAGTAAAATGAATGAACACGCAATTGAAAAAAAGACGATTTTCAGCGGTATCCAGCCCTCGGGCGAGCTGACGCTCGGCTCCTATCTCGGGGCCATTAAAAACTGGGTGGCGCTCTCAGCGGAATACAATACCTATTTCTGCATCGTGGACATGCACGCCATCACCGTCCGCCAGAACCCGGCGGACCTCCGGCGGCGCACGACCGCGCAGCTTGCGCAGTACATTGCCTGCGGCCTTGACCCGGAGAAAAACACCATTTTCGTGCAGAGCCACGTTCCGGCGCACGCGGAGCTTGCGTGGGTTCTCAATTGCTACACGATGTTCGGCGAACTGAGCCGCATGACGCAGTTCAAGGACAAGAGCGCCAAAAATGCCGATAACATCAACGCCGGTCTTTTCACCTACCCCGCCCTCATGGCGGCAGACATTCTTTTGTACCAGACAGATTTAGTCCCCGTCGGTGAGGATCAAAAGCAGCACGTTGAGATTTGCCGCGACATCGCGACCCGTTTCAACGGTGTTTACGGGGACGTTTTCAAAATGCCGGAGCCGTACATTCCAAAGGTCGGCGCGCGCATCATGTCGCTGACAAGCCCCGAAAACAAAATGTCGAAATCCGACAAGGACCCCGGCGGCTGCGTCTACCTCATGCAAAAGCCGGACGAGATTATGCGCTCGTTCAAGCGCGCCGTGACGGACAGCGAAACTTCCGTTCGCTACGACCCGAAGGAAAAGCCCGGTGTGTCAAATTTGATGCAAATCTATTCCTGCGCCACTGGCGAAAGCTTTGAGGAGATTGAAGCAGAGTTTTCCGGCAAGGGCTACGGCGAGTTCAAACCGAAGGTCGGCGAGGCTGTCGTTGAGCTTTTGCGGCCCATCCGCGAGGAAGCCGAGCGGCTCACAGCCGACAAAGACTATCTCCAGAGCATCTACCGCGCGGGCGCTGAAAAAGCCGGCTACACAGCGAACAAAACGCTCCGCAAGGTCTATAAAAAGGTCGGCTTCGTCGAAAGATAACTCGAAAGGACTAGACTCACCATGCCCATTGATACAGAGCTTACGATCCGCATTCTCCTGACGATCGCAGTCGGCTTCATCATCAGCTTTGCCGCTACGCCCATCGTCAAGGCTTTCGCGGAGAAGGTCGGCGCGATCGATATGCCGGGCGAGGCCCGCCGCGTCCACGACCATCCGATTCCCCGCATGGGCGGTCTCGCCATCTTTCTCGGATTTTTGCTGAGCGTGTTGCTTTTCATTCCCATCAACCGCCAGTTACAGGGCATTTTGCTCGGCTGCGTCCTCATCGTCGCAACCGGCGCTGTGGACGACGTCGTGTCCCTAAAGGCGTGGGTCAAGCTGCTGCTTCAAATCGCCGCTGCCTGTATCGCGGTGTTCCACGGCGTGCGCATCGAAGTGCTTGGCAATCCCAACTTTCTCTCGGCAAACGATTATTTGACGCTCGGAAGCTGGTCTGTGCCCATCACCATTCTCTGGATTGTCGGCATCACGAACTCCGTGAACCTGATCGACGGGCTGGACGGGCTTGCAGTCGGCGTTTCGACCA
>DEMY01000015.1:6342-6579 GCA_002359425.1 Clostridiales bacterium UBA2658 | reverse complement strand
GAAAACCTTTGTCAAATGATCGATCTTGAGCATGACAACGCTTCCTTTCAGTGTTCATTGAAAAATAGTATATAGAGTTTACGTGCGGCAGGCAAGGGGAATGAAAAATTTTTTCGCGCCTGTTCAAATCGTAATGATATCATTATAATATCACTGTTTTTTCCGCTGTCAACACTGGCCGTACAAAAAACTCTGCATTATGAACAGAAGCTTGCGGTTCTGAAATTGCAAAAATTG
>DEMY01000015.1:0-6309 GCA_002359425.1 Clostridiales bacterium UBA2658 | reverse complement strand
TAAAAGCCAAAATGGGTTTACATAAATCAACACGTGTAATTTATAACAAAAAAGTTGTGCACACTTTCAACAGAGTTTTCAACAGCCAAACACAAAGAAACGCGAGTTCAAGCATGACAAATTACCAAACAATAACAAAAGCTGTATCGAAGTTTTACTATTTGAGCATTTGAAAAATAGTTTACATAATCATAATTTTGCCTAGTTTTTATGGCAAAAGCAGAGAATAAAAAATGCAGCGAAACCTTCTGCGACCGGATCCATGCGCCGACTGTTGAGCCAGAGCGGACATAGGTCCGTGTTCCAATAACATGCAATATTCGTCATACACGGACATTTCCATTTGCGGCCTGATTTTATGCGGGACTTCAAAGCTGAGACGCTTGTGGCAGAACTTGCCGTAGAAATACAAAATGTTGTGCATTTCGAGCAATTTATTCTTGCAATTAACAATGTGCTGCGCTATAATACTAACCATATATGCCTGTGGACGTATGTACGCGTACGGAGGACACGAGAAAAAATGAGGCCGTTAAAAAGGCACACTCGGTAAGTAAACGGCATAAAAAAACGAGCCTCTCTCTTTTTTGGAAAGCGGCTCCGTTTGTATTTTTGACACAGGAGAAACGAAATGGACGATACACAATATGTAAGGGATCGCTTCAGCAAGGACCGCTACGCGCTCGAACTGACCGGTGTAAAGATCGAAAAAGCGGAGCCGGGCTACTGCCTTTGCAGTATGGAGATCGATGAGCGCCACCTAAATAACAACGACGACGTTATGGGTGGCGCGCTCTTCACGCTTGCGGACTACGCCTTCGGCTGCGCGGCGAACCTCGATCAGCCGACCGTTACGCTCACAAGCACCATCAGCTTCATGTGCGCGACGCGAGGCCCCGTCGTCTTTGCCGAGGCGAAGCGGCAGAAGACCGGCAGAAACGTGAGCTTTTACAGCATCGATATCACCGACAGCAGCGGAAAGCTGATCGCCAATATGCAGGCCAGCGGTTTTTCGCCCCAAAAGCCCGACGCAAAGGGCGGCGCCTAAACGGAAGCTGCGCAAGTTGCGAACTGGTGCAAAAACCGCACCAGTTCGACGTGACCATGGTTTACAAAGATTTGCGGCGATTGGTGCGAGATGCGCACCAATGCAAAATATGCACCAATTGACTTATTGTCTTTTAAAATACGTCTCTACCTCGCTCTCTCCGATGACCTCAATGCCGTGCGCCATGAGAAGCTTTGCCGTGACGCCGTTGCCCTCTGTGAGGCGGCCCGTGAAGCTTCCGTCGTGAATTGTGCCATGGCCGCAGGAGGGACTGCGTTCTTTTAAGATCGCAAGTTTACAGCCGTAGAGCTGCGCAAGCAGAAGCGCCTGCCTTGCCCCGCAATTGTACTGCGCCGTCACGTCCGCGTCCGCGGCTGTCAGGACGCGCCCGCCGCTGATTTCAGCCGGTGCGCGCGGTGTGGGAAGCCCGCCGAATACCTCTGGGCAGAAGGGGATGAGCGTCTGCGTTGCCAGAAGTGTGTGCACGGCTGGGCAAAGCTTGCCGGTTCCATCATAACGGCAGTTCACGCCGAGCAGACAGGCGCTTACGAGAATGTTCATGTTTTTTTCTCCATTTCATTTTGAAGTGACGGGATTACAAAAGCGGGCCGTTTGGGTGCTTTCTAGCGATCGCTCTATTTGATCAAGTTTTTTGACCAGAAACGGATTTCTTAATTGCTATTGCATAAAAATCGTGTTAAACTGCTATTTATGCGGCGTATTCTGTCGGTTTTGCTCTTTTTTGGCCGGTAGCGCGCTTAATTCTTGTTTGCGCAAGGATGATTTATCATGAAGCGCTTTTTACAGAAAATTTCTTTTTTTATGCTACTTTTTCGGTTGCTGTCAGCGCCCTCTGCTGCGGCTGCGATTATTGCTTCGGAGCGGGGACAAGCGCGCATTTCAAGACTTTCCGAACTGAACAGCGTGAAAACGATGACTATTTATATCTGCATCATGGCACTCATTACGTTTGCGGCGATCTTGATTTCCTACTCTCATAGGGTGCGCAGCGTGTCGCTCAGAAAACAGGAGCAGATGCTTAGAAACATTACGAACAATATCGACGGCGGTGTTCTTGTGCAGGAAATCAGCTATGAAGCGCCGGTCATCTATGTGAATGACGGTCTGCTGAAAATGCTCCAATATTCGCGCGAGGAATTCTTGTCGCTGGACGACCAGTATTACAATGCGCGTTTTGTCTATAAAGAGGATCTGCCACAGCTTAACATTCTGTTTCACAGGGCTGCGATAGGTGAAAACGGCGAAAACAGCTTTTCGTTTCATCTCCGTCTCAAGAAGCGGGATGGAAATTTGCTCCCCATCCTTTTGAACTGCTCCTTCGTCGGCGGCGTTCTCTACTGTGTTATGATGGACAATACGCGCGANNTGAACAGGAGCGATTTCGTGTGCTTTTCGATAAATCGGACGAAATTCTCTATGAGGTAGACTTTATAAAGCAGACCTTTACGATATCTAAAAAGTTCCGGGAAAAATTTGGATGGGACCCGCCCACACATTACTGGGGCGAGACGCTTCCCGCACTCTTTCATTTTTTCGAGGATGACAAGCCTATCCTGCTGGACCTGCTCGCCGATATTAACAGCGGTAAAATCGACGGCGAGTGCAAAGTTCGCATCTATAATGACAGATTTACGCCGCGCTGGTGCAAGGTCATCTATCACGTCTTTAAAAAAGATGGCAGAAACTACCGCCTTATCGGCAAGCTGACGGATATCGATGCAGAGATGAAGGAAAAAGAGTCCCTTGTCCGTAAGGCGGAGATCGACGGTCTCACCGGCATCTATAACAAGGCGACCTTCCGCTCGCGCTGTATGGAATATCTCGCAAAATCGCCGGACGCGCATGTCGCGGTTCTTTTTGCCGACATTGATAATTTCAAGGAGACGAACGACAACTTCGGCCATGCCGCCGGGGACAAGATACTCAAGGACTTTACAGAAAAGCTCCAGGAGATTTTTACATCTGACGACATTCTCGGTCGTTTCGGCGGAGACGAATTCTGCGTTCTTATGAAGGACACAAGCAAGGATGCGTTGTTGCCGGTTTTACAGCGGATGATCAATGAGCTGCGCGGCGAGTACATCAGCGACCAGCGCATTGTGAATGTGTCCGCAAGCGTCGGCGCCGTTTTGAGCGACGAATTTGGACGTGATTACGAGCGGCTTTTGAACAAGGCGGATAAGGCACTCTATTTTGCCAAAGAAAATGGGAAAAACACCTATATTCTCTATCACGAGGGGATTTGTCTCAAGGGCTGTCAGAACCACGGGACTGCCTTTGAGGAGAGCGAGGGCGCGTGCGAAATGCAGGTGTGACGAGGCGTGTAAAACATGCGCTGAAAATTAGCTGTGCAGGTCTTAAACAAACACAAATATCTGTTTATAAATTGAACCGATAAGAACAGGCCGCTGCGGCTTTTGCAGCAGCCTGTTTTTTGCTTGTTTTCAAAGTGCTTCGGCAAGCGCAATGGCCTGCGCAATAGCAGCGGGAATGCCGCCGACGGCGACGGCGTCTCCGAGCTTATGGGTGACGGGAAAGTCTGCCTTTACCGACTCATAGAGCGCGTCGTTTGGAACGGAGCCGATAGCGGAGACGACCGTGTCGCAGGGGAGCGTGAAGCGCTCGCGCTTTTCGGGTTCCGTTACGCCCGTTTCGCGCTCGCGCTTTTTCTGCTCGCGCGTTTTTGGAACGGTGGCCTCAATTGTGAGGCTGTTTTCCGAAAAGCCCGTGATGACGGCGTCGGGATACTGCTTCACGCCGAAGCGCGAAAGTTCCTTCATGAGCGGCCATGCGGTGTTCGGTTCAAAACCGGAGAGGATCTTCGCCGCGCCGATGCTGGCAATGCTACGCCGAGCGCCGTCCGTCCATGAGCGAAAGGACCTTTTCGGTTTCCTCTGCCCGCTGTGAGAGGAGGAAATAGGTCTGATCCGGCGAAAGGGCCGATTCAAAGGCGAGGTAGTCCGCGCATTCGCAGCCGACACAGTCGCCGCCGATAACGATGACGTTTTGTCCGGCAATCACTTTGCCGCTCATAATGTCTGCCGCCTGAACGACCGGGAGCGCGCAGCCGTCCGGCAACGTCAGCTTTTTCGGAGTCGAGCCGGTTGCAAAGACGACGACGTCGTAGCCCGACTGCAAAATGTCGTTGCGCGAGGCATCCTTACCGTAGACGACAGGGATGCTCAGGCGGGCAAGCATGTTGCGGTAGTAGTCGATAAGCGTTAAAAACGCATGCTTTGCATGCGGCGCTGCGACGAGGTGGAGCTGACCGCCGAGAATACGGGACCGCTCCCATATCGCTACGTTGTTTCCGCGCAGCGCCGCCTGAATGGCGAATTCGCAGCCTGCGACGCCCGCGCCAAGCACGAGGACGTTTCGCGGCTCCGTTGTCCTGTGCTGGAGACGCTCATATTCGCGGCCCGCATAGCCGTTTACGAGGCAGCCGGCGGGTTCGGCAAAGAAGGTTTTTGACAGACAGCCCTGCGTGCAGGCGACGCAGCGGCGTATGATGTCCTCGTCCCCGGCCTCCGCTTTTTTGGGCCAGTCGGGGTCCGCCATGAGCGCGCGGCCAAGACTTACAAGGTCCCCTTCGCCGAGCGCGAGAATCCTTTCGGCGTCAACCGGATCGCTGATGCGATTGCTCGCGGCGACAGGGATGGAAACGGCATCCCGCACAGCCGCGGCGAGATAGGCAAAGCCTGCGCGCGGTATCTCGCCCGTGAGCTGGGGCACGACTGTCTCGTGCCAGCCGCCGGTGACATTCAGCATGTCCGCGCCGCACTGCTCCAGAAGCTTCGCGAAGGCGACCGCATCGATATTCGTGTTTGAGCCGGGGACAAAATCGTTTCCTGCAATGCGTACGCAGATGGGGTATTCGTTCCCGACCGCCCCTCGCACAGCGACAAGAAGCTCTCTCGCGAAACGGGTGCGATTTTCCCACGAGCCGCCATATTCATCTGTGCGCTCGTTCGTTTTTGGGGAGATAAACTGGCAGATGAGGTAGCCCGCCGAGGCGGAAAGTTCTACGCAGTCAAAGCCCGCCTTTTTCGCCCGCAGGGCGGCTGCGGCCCCTTTTTTGATGACCGTATGTAGCTCGTAAACTGTCATTTCGCGCGCATCCTCTTTTGTGAAGCGGCTGAAAATGTCCGACGGCGCGATGGCCTGCCTGCCTTCGTTTCCGATGGAGTGGGCGTAGGCCCCGGCGTGGTAGAGCTGTACGCCGACCTTCGCCCCGCGTTTGTGCATTTCGTCCGTGAACGCGCGGAGACCGGGGACGAAATCGTCCGTCTCCAAACTCAGCATGCCGGGCGAACCGCCGTATTCGTCAAAGCGGCAGCCGCCTACAAAGATGAGCGCCGCGCCGCCCTCCGCCCGGCGGTAGTAGAACTCGCTGAAACGTTCGTTCACATTGCCGTCCGGCGTGTACATAAGATGCATGGCCGGCATGACGATGCGGTTTTTAAGCGCCATCCCCCGGATTGTGAGGGGCTGAAAAAGTCTGTCATACTGCATTTTGATACTTCCTTATAAAAATACCGGACGGGTAGCGCCCGCCCGGTTGATCGGGTTTTTTATTTATTCCAGTCGTCAATGCGCTTTGCGAGGTAGTCGGTCCACGCCTCAAAGCCCTCGCCGGTCTTGGCGGAAACCTCAAAAATTTCGCAGTTCGGATTGAGCTTTTTGATGCGCTCGCGGCAGGCGTCCGAATCGAAGTCAAAGTAGGGCTTCACGTCAATCTTATTGATGACAACCGCGTCCACCTTTGTGAACATTAGGGGGTATTTGAGCGGCTTGTCGTCGCCCTCCGGGACGCTGAGGATTTCAACGGAGAAGGCAGCGCCCGTGTCGAATTCCGCGGGGCAGACGAGATTTCCGACGTTCTCAAGAACGCAGAAGTCGAGGTCCGAAACGCCGAACTCGTTGATGCCCTCCCGGGTCATGCCGGCGTCCAGATGGCACATGCCGCCGGTATGGAGCTGAATCGCTTTGGTGCCGCGCGCGGCGATCTTTTCCGCGTCTACGGCGGAGTCGATGTCGGCCTCCATGACGCCGATCCTATAGCGGTCCTTGAGCATGTCGATGGTGCGCAAAAGCGTCGTCGTCTTGCCGGAGCCGGGGGAGGACATGAGGTTCATAAGGCAGGTTTTCTGCTGCTTGAGCTCGGCTCTGAGCTTGTCCGCCTCGCGGTCGTTGTTTTCAAAAACGCTTTCCTTGATTTCGATGACTCTGACTTTGTCCAT
>DEMY01000056.1 GCA_002359425.1 Clostridiales bacterium UBA2658 | reverse complement strand
GGCGGCTTGACAAGGTCCGTAAGCTCGTAAAAGTTGGGGACAAGAAGCACGCGCATGCGTGCGAAGTTCTCGATGCGCTTTATAAGCACATGGACGAGGGAAAGCCCGCGCGCGCCTTCGACTGCGACGAGGAAGACCGCGCCGTCATCGAGGAAAGCGAGTTCCTGACGCTCAAGCCCGTGATCTATGCCGCAAATATGGATGAAAAAACCTTTGGTGCGGGATCGGAAAACTGCGAATACTTAAAGCGTGTTGAAAACTTTGCAAAGGCCGAGGGATCTCAGGTGCTGCCCATCTGCGCGAAGGCCGAGCAAGAGATTGCGGAGCTGGAGGATGAGGACCGTGCGCTGTTTTTGGAGGAGCTGGGGCTTGAGGAGAGCGGCCTTTCACGGCTTATCAAGTGCTCCTATGCGCTTTTGGGCCTGATTTCGTTCCTGACCTCCGGCAGTGACGAGTGCCGCGCATGGACCATCAAAAAGGGCACGAAAGCCCCGCAGGCAGCTGGAAAAATTCACACCGACTTTGAGCGCGGCTTCATCCGCGCGGAAATTGTTGCCTTTGACGACCTCAAAACCTGCGGTAGCATGGCGGCGGCAAAAGAAAAGGGTCTGGTTCGCAGCGAGGGCAAGGAATACGTTATGCAGGACGGCGACGTGACCTTGTTCCGCTTCAACGTGTAAAAATTTGTCCGCCTCTTGACAAAGCAGACAAACAGGCATATTATCTTTACAATATTGAAAAGGCAATGACGGAAAACGGATTGCTTTGCGCGGCACAGAGAGACCGGCACCTGCTGAAAGCCGGACCGAAACGCTAGCTCCAACCGACCGCTCCCGAGCCTGTGCGCTGAAAATTGCAGTAAGCGCATACGTTCGCGCACGTTACAGCGCGCCTAAGCGGCGATTTCTAAAAAAAATCGCAAGCAGGGTGGAACCATGCTAACTGCACCCCTGACCTTTGTCAGGGGTGTTTTTTTAAAATTTATACATTCTAATAAGGAGATAAAATACAATGGACGAAAATCAGTATACGTTTGAAAATCCCGAGTACAAGAAAAAATACCGTCACACGACCTCGCACATTCTTGCGCAGGCGATTAAGCGCCTCTATCCCGAAACAAAGCTGGCCATCGGACCCGCGATTGAGGACGGCTTTTATTACGATGTCGATTCCGAAACTACTTTCACGCCGGACGTGCTTGAAAAGCTCGAAGCCGAAATGAAAAAAATCTGCAAGGAAAAAATTCCGCTGGAACGCTTTGAACTGCCGCGCGAAGAGGCCATTAAGCTCATGAAGGAGTGCGAGGAGCCTTATAAGGTCCAGCTCATTGAAGACCTGCCGGAGGATGCCGTCATCAGCTTCTACAAGCAGGGCGACTTCACCGATCTCTGCGCCGGCCCTCACGTTGCTTCTACCGGCAACATCAAGGGAAATGCCATAAAGCTCACGAGCTGCACCGGTGCTTACTGGCGTGGCGACTCGAAAAACAAGATGCTCCAGCGCATTTACGGCACCTGCTTCCCGAAAAAAGAGGAGCTGGACGCCTATCTGGAGCGAATTGAGGAGGCCAAAAAGCGCGACCACAGAAAGCTTGGCCGCGAGCTGGGCTTGTTCGCCTTCCGCGACGAAGCTCCGGGTTTCCCGTTCTATCTGCCGAAGGGCCTGACGCTGCGCAACAACCTTGTCGATTACTGGCGCGAGGTGCACAAAAAGTGGGACTATACGGAGATTATGACCCCGCAAATCATGAAACGGACGCTCTGGGAGACCTCCGGCCACTGGGACCACTACCATGACAATATGTACACCACCGTCATCGACGAGGAGGACTATGCCATCAAGCCCATGAACTGCCCAGGCAGCATCCTCGTTTACGACCTTGAGCCGCACTCCTACCGCGAGCTGCCGCTGCGCTATGGCGAGCTTGGTATCGTCCACCGCCACGAGCTATCCGGCGCTCTACACGGTATGTTCCGCGTCCGTTGCTTTACGCAGGACGACGCGCATATTTTGCTTGCTAAGGATCAGATTAAGGATGAGGTCGTCCGCATTGCACAACTCTTCGACGAGGTGTACAGCCTGTTTGGGCTGCCCTATACCATTGAGCTTTCCACGATGCCGGAGGATCACATCGGCTCCCTGGAGGACTGGGATATTGCGACTAAGGCGCTGGCGGACGCGATCACGAGCATTGGCAAAGCTTACGAGGTCAACNNCTTGACTTCCACATTCAGGACTCGCTCGGACGCACCTGGCAGTGCGGCACCATCCAGCTTGACTATCAGCTTCCGGGCCGCTTCAATCTTGAATACACTGGCGCGGACGGAGAAAAGCATTGCCCGATTATGATCCACCGTGTCGTTTTCGGCTCCATTGAGCGCTTTATCGGCATCCTCACGGAGCATTATGCCGGCGCGTTCCCGACTTGGCTTGCCCCCGTGCAGGTGAAGGTCATGCCCATCACCGACCGTAGCCGCGACTATGCGCAGGGTATCTACGACAAGCTCTCTGCACTCGGTATCCGCGCGGAGACTGATTTCCGTAGTGAAAAGATCGGCTATAAAATTCGCGAGGCGCAGATGCAGAAAATTCCGTATATGCTCGTCGTCGGCGATAAGGAGGCCGAAAATGATCTTGTCGCGGTCCGCACCCGTGCGGGCGGCGACGAGGGCACGATGACGCTCAATGAGTTTATCGCTAAAATCGAAAAGCAGATCGAATCGCGCGAAAATAGCTGATACAGACACGGGCGGGAAGACTACGTGATCGTTTCGCCGCACATCTCATAAATCTCGTATGCGCTTCGCGCGAAAAATGTTTTTGACATTTATATTGAGATGATTATGACAAAATTTTTCGCAGGGTTTATCCGAATAATGCAAACGGCTCCTTCGTAGACTAACAGCAGTCCGCGAAGGAGCTTTCGCATTTTCACATGGGGGGAACGGATATGAACAGAAGAAAACAGTGCTTGGTGTTAGCGATTGTGTTTGCGCTGAATATTGCGGCAATTACATTTGTAACCGGTGCAGAAGCGGCCTCACTGAAAAAAGGCTCTAGCGGCGATCAGGTCAGCCAAGTGCAGACCGCGCTGAAAAATCAGGGCTTTTATAAAGGCGCGGTGGATGGAAAATTCGGAAGCGCCACCGAAACGGCGGTTAAGGCGTTTCAAACCGACCGGGGCCTTACGGCAGACGGAAAGGTTGGCACGTGGACCTTGAAGGCGCTTGGGGTTTCCGGCAGCAGCGGCGGGACGCAGGGAGCGGACAACGGCGACGTTGCGCTTTTGGCGCGACTGATTTCGGCGGAGGCGCGCGGAGAGCCGTATAGCGGACAGGTCGCGGTCGGCGCAGTTGTTTTGAACCGGGTGGAGCATCCGTCGTTTCCGAACAGTATTGCAGGCGTCGTCTACCAGCCGGGGGCTTTTTCCTGCGTGACGGATGGGCAGTTCAACCAGCCGGTCTCGGAGAGCGCCTATCGCGCTGCCCGCGACGCAATGAATGGCGTCTATCCCTGCGGAGGCGCAATCTATTATTTCAACCCAGCCAAGGCGACAAACAAATGGATCTGGTCTCGACCGCTTATCGTGGTCATCGGCAAGCACCGTTTCTGCTCTTAATCATGATGAAGTCTTGCATTTACGACAGAGTCCTGCTATAATAAACAAAGTATTATTATAATGTATAGCATAACGCTGAATTTTATGCAAGGAGATAGAGCCATGTCATATTGCAGACATTGCGGCGCGAAGGTGCCGGATGGCGCGGGCTTTTGCCCTGTTTGCGGGGCCTCGACCGCGCAAGAGAGCGAAACCGATACAAACGCAAGTTGGAACAGTGATCCTGTTGCCGACGCGGAGACAAACAAATCTATTTGCATTCTCTGCTATTTTGGGCCGCTTTTCCTCATCCCGTATTTTACGCGGAAAGGCTCTCCCTTTGCGAGCTTCCACTCCAATCAGGGACTTGTGCTGTTGATTTTTGAAATCATCGCCAGCATTGCGGCGACGGTTCCGTTTATCGGCTGGATCATCCGGCTTGCCTGCGGTATCTTCATTTTTGTCTGCTTCATCATGGGCATCGTGAACGTTAGCAACGGTGAAATGAAGGAACTGCCGGTCATCGGAAACATTTCAATTTTAAAACAAAACTAAGCTTGATTGTTTGTTAATAAAGATAAAAAAGAGGGCCGGCTTTCATGAAAAGCCGGCCCCCTTTTCGGAAATCTACACAATAAGCGTTTTCTAAGCGTTCTCCTCACCCTCAATGTCCGGAGAAATCATATTGATCATGTATGGTGTTGTCTGATAGACGTAGTAGTTGAGCCAGTTTGTGTAAAGTAGCTGCGCGTGCGCCCGCCAGGTCATAAGCGGCACCTGCGCCGGATCGTCGTTTGGAAAATAGTGCGCGGGAACGGCGATGTGCTTGCCCTTTTCAATGTCGCGGCGATATTCGAGCGCCAGCGTTTCGCGGTCGTATTCGGGATGGCCGAAGATAAAAATCTGACGGCTCTTTTTGTTCTTTACGGCGAAAACACCAGCCTCATCCGAAATGGCCAGAAGCTCCAAATCTGGAACCTTTGCAATGTCCTCCGCGCGGACTTCCGTATAGCGGGAGTGCGGGGCGTTAAACGTGTCGTCGAAGCCGCGAAAAATCGGGGAAGTTGGTTTCAAAATGCGGTGGCTATAGATGCCGGACATTTTTTTTGGCAGCGAATGCTTCTGAATTCCATAATGGTAATAGAGGGCGGCCTGCGCGCCCCAGCAGATGTGGAACGTGCTGTGAACGTGCGTTTTCGACCATTCCATAATCTCGCAAAGCTCCGGCCAGTAGTCAACTTCGTTAAAATCGAGGTTTTCGACCGGCGCGCCGGTGATGATCATACCGTCGTAAAAACGGTTTTTGATGTCTTCAAAACTGACATAGAAGGATTCCAAGTGATTTTGATCCACATTCTTTGCGTCGTGGCTGATCGTGCGGAGCAGCTCAATCTGCACTTGAAGAGGCGTATTCGATAATTTGCGCAGGAGCTGCGTCTCCGTGACAATCTTTGTGGGCATCAGATTTAAAATGAGAAGCTTCAGCGGACGGATGTCCTGATGGATGGCGCGGTGCTCCGTGATGACGAAAATGTTCTCTGTTTCAAGGGTTTTACGCGCCGGAAGAGAGTCCGGTATTCTGATTGGCATAACGATGTCTCCCTATGTTTTGATTTGCGTATTAATAAGTATAGCGCGAGAGGAAACGAAAAGCAATACGTGTGTGTACGGCGGTATGAAAAAATAAGTCGAAAAAATGCGAAAAAGGGGTTGACATATGCAAAAAGGAATGTTATTATAAACAAG
>DEMY01000014.1:1090-8201 GCA_002359425.1 Clostridiales bacterium UBA2658 | reverse complement strand
CCAACGAAGCTTGACCATGGCTGGGACGAGACGAAAAAGCTCTCCGCGCTTACGAAACCAGAGCTTGACAAAGCGGCGGCCTTCCGTGGCGGGGAATGTCTGGAGGATTGCGGCGGCGATATCTATAAGCCCATCACGTGGAGATGCGCGGACGGGCACGTTTTTAAAATGAGCGTCAACGCCGTTTTAAGCGGGGGCCACTGGTGCCCCGAATGTCTGCGGGACGAGTGGGACTACCCGGGCGAGGCGAAGAAAAANNTCCGTTCTATGCGCAGGTCTGGAACCCCCAGCACGACCCGGACGAGACCTATCGCGTAAAAATGTCTTACAGCGCCTATGATATCGAAAGAAAGGTAGTAAAAGAACTGAACGAAAAATAAAGCTTCTTTAACAGAAGTAATCTCATGCTACGGCGCTCACAAAGTAACGGTCCGGGGAATTCCTCCCCGGGCCGTTACTTTTGGTTATTTTCGCCAGCCAGACCAGGCAACTCGCCGTATCCAGCGGAAATCCTATTATACGGGAATCTGATGTCCGGACGATGGCCGGACAGACGGAGAACAAGATGTGAAATGTCTGCCGGTGCCCGTGTTTTGAAGTTTATGCTTTCTGTATTGTAAAGCTTCGCTCCGCGATGTTGCCGGCGTTGTCGGTAACGGTCAGCGTGTAGCTTCCGGGTTCGGTAATGACAGAGCCGGAAAGGATATTCGTTCCATTGAGAACCGCGCTTTTCACGCCGGACAGACTGTCGGAGAGATTCAAAACGACGTCGTCATGGTGTGTCGAACCATTTTCGAGACCTGTGATCTCGGGCACAGTTTTGTCGATAAGGAAAGTCTCTGTCGAAAGGTTGCCCGCTGTGTCGGTGACTTCAACCTTGTAGACGCCCTCGTCGCAAACCCGCAGACCGGAGGCGAAAGGCGTGCCGTTTAAAAGCGCGTTTTTCACGCGGGCGCCGCCGCATTTGTAATAGCTGACTGTTTTGTCCGCAGAAAAAACGTTTCCGCCGTTCGTATCGACTGAAATGACCGGCGGCAGACTGTCGATCCATGTCACACCCGCCGCTACGTTTCCTTTCGCTCCGCCGGGCAGCTCGAAGTCGAAACGGTACAGGCCGTTGTTCGCGGCGATGATTGAAAACTCGCTGCCGGTCACCTTGCCGATCGTGACGGGGCAGGAGGTCCGCAGCGTGAGAATCGTTTGTGCGGTGAGCGCCGGGCCGGGCGGGTTATAGCCAATCAGGCAGGAGACGGGACCGCTCAAATGCTCTGGTAGCGGCTGCTGATTTTTTGAAATGAATCGAAGCGTGGTGCAGGGACTTTCATTTCCCGCTGGATCTTTCTGGCTCACAAGTGCGCAGTGCTCACCCGATAGAAGGCCGCTCACGGTGTATTCCCACGCGCCAAAGGGATCGGCCGCCGCCGTGTAGCAGGCATCATCGAGACGAATGCAGACGGTCGCGCCCGGCTCACCGCAGCCCTTGAGGATAACGGCGTCGTTTTCAATCGTTTCGCCTTCGGTGGGCGAAAGAACGCCCGGTTTGGCGGGAGCCGTGAGCTTTACAGTGAAGGAAACCGCCGTCGCGGGACTGACGTTGCCGAACTCCGTCTGTGTCACGGTCATTTTGTTTTCGCCCTGCGGCAAAGAATCCGTGACGGAAATGGACCAGACGGTATTTCCGGGAACCCTCGCCGTGTAGCTCTGACCACCGACGGTCAGATTGACGGTTGCACCGGGTTTTCCCGTACCGCTGATGACGGGCCTGTCGGCATTGAGCCTCTCTCCGGCCTTCGGAAAGCTGACTGCGGGGGCTTTCAGAGCTTCTTTGTCCACATAAAACTCGGTCTTGAGAATTCTGCCGGCGTTTCCGGCGAGGTCGGTCTGCTTCGCGACGATGATATAATGAATTTTATACTTGATATTTTCGTTGTCACTGACGGAAATGGACCAGCTTCCGTCGCCAGCCACCTTCGCCGTATAATCTTTGCCTGCGACGGTGCAGGAGACCGTTGCGTCCGGCTCTCCCGTTCCTAAGATCGTAAAGTCACTGCCACTCACATAGCGGCCCTTTTCTGGGTAAAGAATAACCGGCGCAGGAGGAACCGTCGTGTCGATGCACAGTGCAAGATCGACGCTCGGACTGAAATTTCCAGCGGGGTCAACCTGACAGAGCTTCAGGGAATGGCTTCCGTCCGGCAGCTTGTCCGCGAGCCCCAGCTCCCAGTTTCCGTCCGGGCCGACGAGCGCCGCGCAGATTTCGTCGTAAACGCGGGTGACGACGACGCAGTCCGGCTCGCCCGTGCCGCACAAAACGGGGCTGGCGTTGGCTGTGATCGTTCCGCTGACGGGGCTTGAAACGACCGGCGCTCCGGGCTGAACGGTCTTGACCGTAAAGACGCTTACGGTTTCGGGGCTGATATTTCCAGCCCGGTCAACCTGGCGGGCAGAGAAAATGTGCGCGTCGTCCGCGAGCGCCTCGCCCGCTTCAAAGCTCCACTTTCCCTGCGCGTTCACGACGGCGGCATACCGCCGCTCGTCCACGACTGCGTCGATGGAGGCNNTTGGCTCCCCCTCGCCGGAAAAGACCGGTTTCGGCTCGTTTATAAAGCTGCTGTCGCCCGGAAAGGCGATGACGGGCTCCTGTGGTGCGACCGTGTCCACCGTGAAGCCGGAACAGATTGCGGGGCTGACGTTTCCCATGTCCTTCTGAATAAGATATAGAAAAGCTGCGCCCTCAGGAAGCGTTTCGGCTTTGATTTGCCAGCTTCCGTCCTGATCCACGACCGCGTGATAGACGGTACCAGTCAGGTTCATTTCAATGAGCGCGCCGGCTTTGCCCGTTCCGCTAATGGTTGGTACGTTCGTATTGATGACCTGGCCGTTTGCTGGAAATGTGAGCGTGTGGGGAAAGAGAAGCTTCGTGTCGGTTTTGAATTTCACTGCGGTCTGCGGGCTGGTCTGCCCGTCAGGGCTGACCTGCGTGAAGCTGAGGTCGTGCTCCGTACAGTCGGTCAGCTCGGTTTCCATATTGTAACACCAGACGCCGTTCGGGGCCACAGTGACGGAAAACGGATGCGTATCGACGCTTCCGCTCACGGCCGCGCCCGGCTCGCCCGTGCCCTGAATTGCCGGCTTCAGGCTGCTTACATAGCCTTCATTTATGGGATAGATAAGTCTGGGCATGATTTCCTTTTCCATCTTCTCTGCTCCTTTGCATATGATACGGCTTTAGTATGGGCCTCTTTTTTTTGATTATCAGACAAAGCAAAAATTTCGATGTAGCTTTTTTCATATATAGCGACTTTTTATCCGAACGGGTAGTCGAATTGAAAAGGGGCTGTTGCAAAACAATTTGCAACAGCCTCTTTTTGTTTTTAAAAAAGCCGGAAGCACGCATAGACGCCAGCGATCGCTGAACCGATCAGGTTGAATAAAAGGTCCATATCCGTGTCCATCAATCCCTTCTGGTCCTTGGCCGCGTTTTTCTCATCGTGGCACATTTCGACCAGCTCAAACAGAACGCCGAGCATGTTGCCGGTTAAAAAAACAAATAAGGTCCTAAACAGCGTGGAGCCGCCGGTTTCCACAAACCTGTCAAGAATACAATAAGCCAGCGGTGCAAAGGAAAAGGTTCCGAAGGCGTGCAGATAACGATCAAAGACCCTTGATTGGGTAAAATACTTGAGATAATGTCCGAAAACGCAGGCGGCAAAAACCGTCAGCATCGTGGAAAGGAGAATTTCCGGTGGAACCGCCGTCCGGGAGAACCCAATCACGAGAAAAATGAGCATATAGAAAATATATGTGGACAGAGCCGACTTTGCATACGGACTCTTTACACCATACAGTCTTGCAATGGAATAGATGCACGGAATGGAGACAATACAATAGGCGATAACGACCCAAACATCCATAAGCTGTCATCCCTTTTCTGCTTTTTGAAGAGCCGCAGTATATAGCATCTGCATACCGGAAAGGAATATTCTGTCCAGCGCTTGCCTGCACGTTTTTGCGCGGCCGCTTTCAGTTCATTGCTCCGTTAGGATATCAATAATCTGAAGCACATAAATACAAATCATGCCATATTGTTAAAAACAAGAAATCCATGTGTCAGTCTAAATTCTGACACATGGATTTCTTATGGAAAATTAGATGCTTTCGATTCCGTATCCCTGCTTCAAACATAAACTAGCGCGGCGCTTGCTTTACAAGAAAACGCCATCTCAAACGATACAAAGTCCACGACGACGTGTCTTCTTACCGAATTAATGATACAGGATCACAGTCAGGGAATCTATCGTGTAAACAGCCTTTTCAGATAGAATACAGGGCACTTGTCAAGAAAATATTTAAAATATAATACGCTTTCTAATCCACGGTACCGAACCCGGAGCTCATCTTTCTCAGAAGAAACAGTGCGCCGTGGAGATTTTTCATCTGGGCCATAAAGTCGTCAAGAATCTTCAAGCTAATTTCGCCATCTTCTTTTCCGCTTTCCCGAAATTCGGAGTTTAATATCGCTCCGTCTCCGATGACGAGCCGCTCCTTGAGCGTTTCCGGGCTTATACCGCCGCTGATTATAAGCGGAAATCCCCTGATTATGTCTTTTATTTTCTGGAGATCGCTTGGCGCGGAGCCGAGTCCTGTTCCATCAACAACAAATGCGCTGCAGCGCTGCATAGCTGGTTTCAGATCCGCCTTTTCCATTGAATCTATGCCGCCCAGGAGAAGGGCCCCTCGCTGGTTACAGGCTTTATATGCATCTTCAAATTCCGGCAAATTATTCCCGCAGACGCAGTCCGCCTGCACAAGCATTGCCTTGTACTTTTCCGCGAGAGCACAGCTTTGCGCCAGATCGCCTAGTATATGTACCCCGTAGCGCCAATTCGGTCTCTCGCTGAGCAGCCAGTTGAGCGTTTTTTCCGCCTCTGCGGCGTGCGCTTTGTCTGCTTCGATGATCAGAGCATCCACACCCTTTGACATGAACAAGTCGGCGTCGCGGATGGTGCGCTCGAATGTATCGGTATTTTCTGCTCCTTTCTGGCTGATTACTGCAATTATGGGATTCATCTTGAACATTTCTTCAAAATGCATATCTGATCCTCCTCGTTATAAATTAAGCATTCGTATAGTTCAGGGATAATATCAAATTTTAGAACTGCGTGTGGCCCGGCGTGTTTGTGGCTTCAAACACATATTTGCCGGACTTTGCTGTAATTGTTTTCGGCATAGGTTCGGGATAGAACTTATATCGGTAATGCCACATCTTTTGGCGGTAATCCATATGAGCAGACTCTAAATTACCCTAAGGTATTGCGCCCGGATGCAGATAGAATTGTCTGCGATTTGAGGAATCTGATGATGCTTTCGGCAAGACTTTGCGGCTACATAAGTAGTTCATACAGAACANNTGTCGTCATAATTACTATACTCGAGCATGTGCTCGCCCCCTTCAATGAATCTGCATTATTTAAACACAAATTCACTGCGGAAGTGCAATGTATCCCCGGTAGCGCCCTGAATCAGATACCCTTTCTCAGTAGGCTGACCGCTGATTTCCAGAGTTTCTCCGTACTTAGCTGGCGAAATAAAGTTTACATAATACTCATCAAGGACACGTCCTCTATACTCTGCAGGTAAAAAATCTTCCGCAATACGGGTATAATTCACATTGTTCACATGGTGATTGCAGTCAAGATCCGTATAGACAACGGGACGTTGGCCTAATAGGGTCAGCCCATCCTCCGGAACAATTTTTTTACATTCAGGTGCATCGGCTTTCTCGTTTATGACGGTAACGATGCCGCCTGCGACTTCGCTCGTTTCAAGCGATCGAAACGCGTTTAAGTCAAACACCTTCCACGATCCAGAGCATGAAAGCAGCAACTCTCCGCTCTCGGAGCGCAATTCCATGTCATGGAATAATGTCGTACCCACGTTGCCTCTATTCCAGAGTAATGTTACAACATGCTCAAGCGGATCGGGCATTCGCTGGATCCTCATGGCAACACGGGTCAGCAGCCAAGCCTGTCCGCGTTCAAGAAACCAATAGTAGGGCCGGCCCTCGGACACATACAGATAACCGGATATCTCGGCATATTCTGCCATAATACAATGCGGAAAAATAATGTTTTCTTCGCTGCAGTCGCTGAACCGGATTATAGATATGTGATTGGCCCGTCCGGCTTCCATCCATCTTTCTTGNNACGTTTTAGATAAAGACTTTCCGCCCTAAACACCGCTTATCTATATGGAATAATAATGATTGACAAACCGCTCCACATTAGGTATTTTTGTGATAAAGAGCATTCATTGAATCGGATTCAACTAAATCATATGCTTGTCTTATATCAGTATTTAACTAAAAAGTCAATAAGGTATCGATTATTTAGCATATTACATAGCTTCGATAGGAATTGTATATGGATAATAACAAGAACAAATTAAACACTCGAAAAGAACAAGCCTTTCAAACAAGGCGCAAGCTCTTTAACGCGGGCATCAAGTGTCTGGGTGCCGCAGATATTGATGATGTTCGGATCAAAGATATCTGTGATGAGGCTGGAGTTTCTGTCGGGATTTTCTATCACTATTTTTCTTCAAAAGAAGAGCTTTTGCTGGAGGCTTACCATTTTTTTGATGAGGAAATCGTATCCCGGGCCCGCAGAAGGGTTTATAGTTCCAATCTGGAAGCGCTGTATTTTATCATAGGCTATCAGTGCGGCAATTATGAGGGACTCTTTGATAAGGAAACGGACTCACAGATAATAGAAATCATATTCCATTATAAGGCAGGAGAACTGTTTTTATGGTGTCATGTACTTAGGACTCAACTGAAACTTGGTGGTATTGGTGTCATTGAGCAAGATCGACCGATGAATATATATATCTATGAACTGATAGAATGCGCGATATGTTCCGGTGAGCTGGTCAGTGCGCTTCCTGCCGAGGAAATAGCAGAAACCGTCCTGCGTATCAGCCGCGGGGTAATGTTCGACTGGGCTGTCCGCGGCGGCTCGTACAGAGCATACGAGTATGCCCTGAGAGACATCAAGGCTTATCTAAAAACATATCTCCCATGATATGCATTACAAGGTTATTAGAGATAACC
>DEMY01000014.1:0-964 GCA_002359425.1 Clostridiales bacterium UBA2658 | reverse complement strand
TGCCAATTCCATCACACCGGCCTAAGCTTTGTCATTATACAGCATGCCCCAGCGGATTGCAAGGAAAAAATCGATCATAAGGCTGTGTGCAGGCAAAAAGGTACATACTATTTTATGCATTTGTACACTTTACAATCCGTAGATTATGGTGTACGCTCAATATACCCCTATTGGGTATAAGGAGGTGAACCGAAAATGAAGGAAGAAATCTATAGCATCGGCGGGATGCACTGCGCAGCCTGCTCCGCCTCGGTAGAGCGCGTGACGCGAAAGCTTCCCGGCGTTGAGAGAAGCGACGTGAACCTGCCCTTGAACCGCATGACCATCGTCTATGACGAGACGCAGGTGACGCCCGAAATTATCGTCGGCAAAATCGAAAAGGCCGGCTTCACCGCCGCGCCGTTTTCGGAGGACGGGCCACAAAAGCCTGTGGACGACGGCGGCGAAAAGGAACTCAAGACCGAACGCAACGCGCTCATCGCGGCAATTGTTTTCTCGGTTTTACTGCTCTATGTCTCAATGGGCAGTATGCTCACACACAGGCTGCCGCTACCGGATATCTTCAATATGATGTCGCATCCCGTGAACTTCGCAATGCTGCAAATGCTTTTAACTATCCCCGTGCTTTTCATTGGGCGGCGTTTTTTCACGGGCGGTTTTTCCTCGCTGTTTCATGGAAACCCGAACATGGACGCGCTCGTGGCAATTAGCTGCACGGCTTCGTTCGTCTATTCGCTCGCGATTACCTTCCAGCTTTCAGACAACGGCGCACTGGTACACGGACTTTACTATGAGTCGGCGGCCATCGTCATAACGCTCATTTTGCTCGGCAAGCACATGGAGGCGCGCAGCAAGGCCAAAACCACCGACGCCATCAAGTCCCTTATGGCGTTGACACCGGACACCGCCATCCTCATCCGTGAGGACAAGCAGTGGGAGGTGCCGACGGAGACGCTCAAGCCCG
>DEMY01000024.1:8213-24189 GCA_002359425.1 Clostridiales bacterium UBA2658 | reverse complement strand
CAATAGGCCTTGCCGTCGCCGCGAGTGCGACGCCGGACGGCCTCGTGAAGCAACTCATTTTGCTTCTCGTGGGCATAGCGCTGGATCTCATTCTTGGCTGGTGGCTCCGGGATCTTGACCGGGTCAAATCCATGCGGCTGCCGGCGGCTATCCTCGCCATTTTGCTGCTGGGACTCAACATCGTTCTCGCCAAGGTGACGAACGGTGCGAAAAACTGGCTTTCCATAGGCGGGTTTTCGTTCCAGCCCTCGGAGTTTGTGAAGATTATCTATATCTACGCAGGCGCGGCGACGCTGGACGACCTCTACCGCAAGCAGAACCTGTTCTGGTTCATGGCCTTTTCGGCCATCTGCGTCGGCGCGCTGGCGCTTATGGGCGACTTTGGAACGGCGCTCGTGTTCTTTTCAACTTTCCTTGTGATCGCGTTTCTGCGCAGCGGCAATATTGCGACGGTCCTTCTGTCCGTCACGGGCGCGGGCCTTGCCGGAATGCTTGCACTGACAGCCAAGCCTTATATCGCCAAGCGTTTTAAAACGTGGGGCCACGTCTGGGACGACCCGAACGATACGGGCGGTCAGCAGGCGCGCGCCATGTCGGCGGCGGCGTCCGGCGGCCTTTTCGGCGTCGGTGCGGGGAATGGCTGGCTGCACACGGTCTTTGCCGGCAGCGCGGACCTCGTTTTCGCCATGGTCAGCGAGGAGATGGGCTTCATTGTTGCGCTCACTGCTGTCGCGGCGGTCATTGTTCTGGCGGCGTTCACAGTCCACAACGCAACGCAGGGCCGCTCGTCATTTTATCTGATTGCGGGCTGCGCATCGGTCTCGATGATGATGGTGCAGATCATTTTGAACGTCTTCGGTTCTCTGGATCTGCTGCCGTTTACGGGCGTTACCTTCCCGTTTGTTTCAATGGGCGGTTCGTCCCTCATTTCGTGCTGGGCGCTCCTCGCGTACATCAAGGCGACCGACACGAGAAAAAGCGCAAGCTTTGCAACAAAGGACCCCACGCGCCTCCATGACTATAATGAATTCAACGACCGCGGTGCGCGCCTTGACGATCGCGACCTTTTTGACCGCCGGCACGAGGGAAGGAGGCGCGGCAGATGAAAAAAATCCACTACCGCTCCAATTTTGCGCTGCTTATTGCGGCGGTGCTTGTCGTTGGCCTCGTTATTTACGGTGTGCGCCTTTTCAAAAACGGGCGCGATTGGGCCATGTTCCGCGCTGACCAGAGCGTCTTTAAAGAGGGTGTTCTGAATACTGGTACGGTTATGGACCGAAACGGTGTCGTCCTCGCGACAGCGGCGGACGGGAACGCGAACTACGCTGCCGACCCGACAGTTCGCAAGTCCTGCTTTCACGCTGTTGGCGACTTCAATGGCAACATCGGCACCGGCGCGCTTTCCGCGTTCAATTTTAAACTCGCGGGCTACAACTTTATAAACGGCGTTGCGAGCCTTAATTCCGCTGGTGGCACCGTGCAGATGTCCATCGACTCCAAGCTCAACGTCGCGGCATACAAGGCACTGAACGGTCGCCGCGGCGCGGTGCTCGTTGAAAATTACAAGACAGGCGAAATTCTCTGCATGACCTCAACCCCATCTTACGACCCCACAAATCCGCCGGACGTCAATCAGGAGCAATATGAGGGCGTTTACCTCAACCGCTGTCTCGCTTCGACCTTCGCGCCCGGCTCTGTTTTTAAGCTCGTGACGCTTGCCGCCGCAATCGAAAAAAAGTCCGATCTGGAGGATGAAAACTTCACCTGTGCCGGAAGCATCAAGGTCGGCGCGGATGTCGTGAACTGCACCGGCGTTCATGGAAATCAGACCATAGAACAGGCTCTTGCGCACTCCTGCAATTGCGCTTTCTCGCAGCTTTCACAGGAGCTGGGGCCGGATGTCATCGCGAGCTATGCCGACAAGCTCGGCTTTACGAAGCAGCTTTCTGTCAGCGGCATCAAAACGGCCGCCGGCAGCATCGAAAAGGGTGCGGCCGGTACGGCGAACCTGAGCTGGATGGGCATTGGCCAATACAACGACCTTGTTTCGCCCATCTCCATGCTGCGCCTTGTATCCGCCATTGCAAACGGCGGAGAGGCGGCGGAGCCGGTGCTCGTAAAGGATGCGCGTAGCTCCTCGACAAAGCTTATGGAAGCCGCAACGGCTGACAAAGTCAAGGAAATGATGGCCTACATNNGCCTACGGCGAGTCCCGCTTTCCGGGTCTTGCTCTCTGCGCCAAAACCGGCACCGCTGAGCGCGGGGACGGCAGCTCCAACGCCTGGTTCGTCGGCTTTTTGAATGACGCCGACCATCCCTACGCCGTTACCGTATGCATCGAAAAAGGCGGCGGAGGACTCGTAAACGCCGGCCCCGTTGCAAACGCCGTCTTGCAGGCGGCTGTTGCGGGAGCGTAAGCCCCGGCGGATCTTTGCGCCCGACAGGACGCAAGATTTCGTCCCAACGGCGTGCTGATGCCCCCGTCCGGCGGGCGGGGGTAAGGAAAACCGTCCCTGCGCCCAGAGAGCGCAGGAACCAAACCCGCGGGGGCGATGCCTCCGAACCCCTTTCAGGAGAACAGAATGACTGATATTTCTATTCAAAATATTGTAAAAGCCTTTGAGCAGGATAAAAACATACTCGAAGGCCTGAGCTTTGACATTTTAGAGGGCGAGCGCGTCGGCATTTTAGGCAAAAACGGCGCGGGCAAAACGACCCTCTTTCGTATCATGACGGGAGAGGTGCGGCCGGACGAGGGCGCTGTCTCCATCGCAAACGGCAAGCGGCTTGGCCTCATTTCCCAAATCCCTGTTTATCCCGATGGCTATACCGTTGAGGACGTTTTAAGGACCGCGCATGAGCGCGTTTTCGCGCTGGAGGCCAAAATGGCGGCGCTGTCCGAAAAAATGGCCGCGTCCTCGGACCCCGCGCTCATGCGCGAATACGACCGGGCAGCGGCGGAATATGAGATTCTCGGCGGCTACAACGCGGAGACGGAGCGAAACCGTGTGGCAAACGGGCTTGAAATTTCGCCGGGCATGCGCGAACGGCTCTTTTCGGAGCTTTCCGGCGGTGAAAAAACCCGCGTGAACCTTGCGCGGCTCATTATCGAGGACACGGACATTCTGCTTCTCGACGAGCCGACGAACCATTTGGATCTGCGCGCAACCGAATGGCTTGAGGACTATTTGCAAAAGTTTCACGGCACCGTCCTTGCCATCTCGCATGACCGCTATTTTCTGGACCGCACCGTGACACGTTGCGTCGAAATTCAAAATGGCAAGGCGGAATTCTACAGTGGAAACTATAGCTTTTATGCCGAGGAAAAGCGCCGCCGTTATGAGGAACAGCTCAAGCGCTACGAAAAGGAACAGGCGAAGGTAAAGCAGCTCACAGAGTCTGCCGAACGCCTGCACCTCTGGGCGTTTATGGGAAACGACGCGCTGCACAAACGGGCGTTTTCGATGGAAAAGCGCATTGAGAAATTGCAGCAGACCGAAAAACCGCAGAGCGAAAAATCGCTTAAGCTCCGCTTTGCCGAGCGCGACTTTGACGGCGACGAGGTCCTGATTTTGGACGGCGTTCAAAAATCCTTTGGAGAGCGGACGCTTTTTTCAGACCTTGAATTGCTGATTGAGGGCGGCGATCGCATTGCGCTTTTAGGCGACAACGGCACTGGAAAATCCACGCTCATTAAAATGATCATGGGCGAGGATACGCCGGACGCCGGAATGATCCGCCTTGGGCCGTCTGTCAAGCCGGCCTATCTGCCGCAGATTATCCGTTTCGACCATCCGGAGCGGAACCTTTTAGACTCACTGCTCTATTCAGAGCGCATCACGCCGCAGGCCGCGCGAACCCGTTTGGGCAGCTTCCGTTTTTCGGGGGAGGATGTGTTCAAGCCCGTTTCGGCTCTTTCCGGCGGTGAGCAGAGCCGCCTGCGTTTGTGTATGCTCATGCGGGATGAGGTAAACTTTCTCATTCTCGACGAGCCGACGAACCATCTCGACATCCAGTCACGCGAGTGGATCGAGGACGCGGTCGAGGACTATGGCGGCGCGCTGCTTTTCGTTTCGCACGACCGCTACTTTATCGAAAAGTTTGCGACCCGCATCTGGATGCTGGAGGATGGCAAAATTACCGATTTTTGTGGTGGCTTTGAAGAATACCGCGCGTGGAAAGCCCGTCAGGACGAGCTTGCGCAGGCCGAAAAAGCGAAGGAGCCGCCAAAGCCAAAGGCCCAGAAGCCCTCTCGCAAGGCCGGGGCGAATGGCGCGAGCAACGAAAAGCTCCTGCAAAAAACAGAGCGAGAAATAGAGCGCTTCGAGGCGCAGCTCGCTGCGCTCGACGCGCAGATCGAGGCGAATGCATCCGACTACAAAAAGCTTATGGAGCTAGACGAGGAGAAGGCCGAATTGCAGGCAAAGCTCGACGAAGCCTATAAAAAGTGGGACGAGCTTTCTGAATGAAGGGAAGTGCCATGAAGAAAAAACACATTGCGTTTTTTGTGACCGAGGGCGTACTGCTGGCAGCGGCGGCATTTTATCGTTTTGTACTTTTAGTTTACATAACTTTAGAACGTTGTTGCCTTTTTGCGGCTTTTATCGTGCTTTTGTACTTTTTGCTGGGACTTTTGGCGGCAAAAAAGCCGAAGATTGCGAAGGGGATGAAAATCGTTTTGACGGTGCTCCTCCTCTGCGGCTGTGCGCTGTTCGCGGTTTCGGAAACAGCGGTCGTGCGCGCTGCACATACGGACAAGGACGCCGCCGCTCCCTACTGCGTCGTTCTTGGCGCGGCTGTGAACGGCGAAACGCCGACGCTGTCGCTCGTTGAGCGTATGACGGCGGCGGAGGACTATCTGAAAGCGCACCCGAAAGCAAAGGCCGTTTTGTCCGGCGGACAGGGACCGGGGGAGACTATCTCCGAAGCGAAGGCCATGCGCCGCTGGCTTGTCGAAAAGGGCGTTTCCGAGAATCGCCTTATTTTGGAGGACAAGTCGCATACGACAGAGCAGAATATCGCAAACTCGCTTGTAAAGATCGGCGCTGACGGCGGCGACCCCACTGGCAGCGTCGCGATCGTCACGAGCGAATACCACCTGTGCCGCGCAAAGCTCTTTGCCGAGCGCGCCGGAGCCGAGCCCAAAGGTATTGCTGCCCGAACCGGCTGGCCAGTGCTGCGGCTCAATTATTTCATTAGAGAAGCGTTTGGCATGGCTTACCTGTGGATTTTGAAATGATGCCACAAAGAGGGCTTGCCGGGGATTGCTCAAAGCGTTCTACCGGAAACGGGCGGCGAAGTCGAGCTTTTCCAAACCGTAACGTAAACTGAACCAAATCGGTATCATGGCCATTATAGAATTATGTAAACCGATGCTCTCGTTTTAAGAGATAGTGCCGCCAAATTGACGGCACTATTCTGCTTTTGTTGTGCACATTTCTGCAATTTGCCACATTTTGAGGTTGATTTATGTGCCAAGGTGGAATAGAATAAGCACATATTGAATTTGATTTTGATACCCTTCTGAACGTCAGAAATAGACGCCTGCGCTGGGCCGCCGAGACGAAGCGAAACGACCCGGACTGTGAGAGGGTAGGGAGGAAGCTCGATGTACGATTCAGAAACACTGCGAAACATGGGCAAATACCGCGTGCGCATCTCCGGAAAAAACGAAGCGATCTACGACTACGAATCCGGCAAGCGTTACACCTACAACGACCTTGACAAGCGGTCAGACAAGCTTGCATGGTTCCTCGTTCACACGATGGGACTAAAAAAAGGTGACCGCATCGGGTTCTGCGCTACCAACGCCGTTGCATTTTTCGATGCGTTTTATGCGACCTATAAAACCGGCATCATCGTTACCACCTACAACTGCCTGCTCCGCGAGAAGGAACTCTTCTCACTCATAGAAAACGAAGCCCCGAAGGTCATTTTCTATTCCGCTGAATTTGTGTTCACAATTATGACGCTGCGCGAGTGTGGCTTCAAGCAGGAGTTCATCTGTCTCGACATGAAGGGGGACGGTGACAACTATTCCTACGATGAGATTATGAATATCGAGGATTACGAGGAGACACCGGACGCCAATCTGGAGGAAGAGGATATCCAGATGCTCATACATACCGGCGGTACTACCGGTGTTCCGAAGGCCGCGATGATGTCCTATCGCGCCATCTTTTTCAACACCCTGTCAGATATCGGCGGCTATCAGCTTAACGATTCGGACACCGCCATCCTGACGCTGCCGCTGTTCCACACTGCCGGGTGGAATGTTTTCACGCTCCCCATCCTCTTCATGGGTGGCCGCATCATCCTCATGCGCGGCTTCAACCCCGAAAAAACGCTGCGCGCCATCCGCGAGGAAAAGCCGACCGTCGGTATTTCTGTTGAAACGATGTACAAGGCCATGGCCATGCACCCGGACTTTATGAAGACCGATTTTTCATGCTATCGTTTCCTCGTTACTGGCGCCGCTCCGACCGGGCGTGAGCTTTTGGAGGTCTACTGGGCGCGCGGCGTCAAGATGGTCAACGCCTATGGCATGACCGAGGTTGGCCCCAACAATATGAGTCACCCCGCAGGAAACGTTAGCTGCACGATCGACATTGTCCGCGAGAAGTGGAATTCCTGCGGAGTTCCGGCGCCTTACAATCAGGTTCGATTCGTCGATGAAGAAGGGCACGACGTTGCGCAGGGCGAGCACGGCGAGCTTCTTTTCCGCTCCAAAATGATTTTCTCCGGCTACTGGAACAACAAGGAAGCCAGCGACGCCATTTTGGATAATGGCTGGGTTCACACCGGCGATATGGGTTATCTGGACGAAGACGGTTACTGCTACATCAGTGGCCGCAAAAAGAATATGTACATCTCTGGCGGCGAAAACATTTTCCCGCAGGAGATTGAGGACGTCATCACGAGCATCAAGGGTGTTATGGATGTCTGCATCGTTGGCGTCCCGGACCCGAAGTGGGGCGAGGTCGGTCGTGTCCTCATTGTCAAAGCGAAGGATGCAAAAGTCACGCGTGATGAGATTGTGAAGACAGTCAGGAACGAGCTTTCCAGCATTAAAGTGCCGAAATATGTCACATTCGTGGACAATATCCCGAAAAACGCCATTGGCAAGCGCGACCTCAAGCAGATTAAAAAGCTTTTCAGCGCGCCGCAAGACTAAAANNAGGGCTTATGTTTTAACGCTGATAACGCATTCGACCGTTGAGCCTTTGATTCAAGTAACTTTGGCGTAATATCGACATAATATTTACATAAAAACTGGGAGATAAAACGATCACAGACCGCAATAGAATGGGGCAAAAAACGCATGTTTTTCGACAGATTTTCCGATATCGAAAGCATGATAAATATTGAACATTGGTAATTGACAATAGAAATCGTTAGGCGTATGATTTAAGTAAATTGTGATTAACTGTTAAATGCTAAAAGGCTTTGGCTGATTACGGGAGGCCATTTCTTAACAGACTGGATGTCGGCATAATTAAAAACGCACAGGCGCGAGTATCATTGAGATCTTGCGCCTGTGCGTTTTATATCAATTTTTAGTTTCATAGGCTTCGAGTCGATTAAAACAAATTCTGCACTTTTGGCATATTTGATAATAAGTTCAGAATTTTCTTTTTATACTATATATATTCAATATATTGACATTTCTGATTATAGGTGTTATAAATATATATAGCAATAATGATTATATATTACATATATGATTGATTATATAAATTATTCAAATTTATTATTACTCGTTTGCAAGATGTTTGCCAAGCTGCTGCCAGTGAAGGCTATGAAAAAGAGGTAGTTCAGGCACCCTGCTAATTACAAGATGCCATGACTATAGTGACTGCTATGCGGGTTGTGCTGTCACAAAAAAATTTGAAAGGCGACGTATTCAATGAGAAAAACGAAGAAAGCAGCAATTTTGACGATCTTCATGGCGGCAGTACTTACCGTTGGTTCCATCCCGGCTTTTGCTAAACCCATTTCGTTTAGCATTTGTAGAAGCGAAGGGGTGAAGACAGTTGAATACAACACGAAGGATGTGTCGGGATCTACATGGTATATCTCAAATTTCGATACAACCTACAGCAACTTCGTTGAAAATCGAGATGTTATCGGTTTTAAGACGAAAGGACGCTATAATGACGTCGCGTATTCTGACTATCATACCTTTAGCAGGTTCGTAAACCGTTATCCGCTGGCATACACTTCGACGCCTGCATCCGGCGCAGATCTGAAGCTGAATGCGCAGGTTGACAGCGATGGACAGTTCAGTTGTATGCAGTATGAAGGAGAATGGGTTTCATAAGCACATCAGTCCAACAAAGGAACCGCCGCACCCGCCGGCGGTTTCCCGATTTAATCATGAGAAGAAGGGAAAACATGATCAATTTGAAAAAGAGTGTCTGTGTTCTGGTAAGCGTCCTGATGGCCTTTGGTTTGACGGCGTGTCGGCCGGAGGAACCGTACGCGACGGCCGGCGTGAAAGCGGCGGTAGAACAAAACACACTTGAAAGCGTTTCAGCCGAACAGCTTTCGCAAAAAACGCCCGCGCATATCAGCAAAAGCTATGGCGAGAATTTCTCCGTGGAGGCGGATGTCCACGTTCCAAAGGTCGAAAAAGCCGACATTTTGTTTGCAAAATTGATGTCGTATGACGAACAAAAAGCCGTATCTATTTTTTATAATGGGAAAACCCCTCAAAAGACCGAAAACAGTGCAAGTGCTGCCGTTGTATACAGTGACGGCGATTCGAAACTGACGCTCGCCCCGGGGATCATGGATTATCGCACACAGGCCTATGCGTATTACCAGTTTCCGACCGCCAGCCTGCGGGCAAATCGCGAAACCAATTCCAGCAATCCAAAGATTGGAGAAGTGTACAAACAGGAAAATCTGAGCTTTATGCCCAAAGCAAAAGCGCTCGAATCGGTGTCCGCCGTTTTAAAGGAGCTTTCTCTGGACGTAACGGGCGATGCCGAAAGCTACGCCGTCGATTCCGCGACGCTGCAGGCGCAGCAGGACAAAAAAATCCAAGAAGAAGTTGATTATCTGAAATCACGGGGTATCACGCCCACAAATGATAAATCCACCAGCGACCCGACACTCGGCTATGAAACGAAGGACACGTTTACGCCGGATGACGACTTTTACTGGTTTATTTTCACAACGAAGCAAAACGGTATTCCTGTCACGCAAAAGGCTTACATCGTTCAAGCAAATGAGCGGGGCATGAACGGTTCTTTTGTCGCAGTGCAGTTCTCCAAAAGCGGCATCATGGAACTATGGTGTAGTAGTGTTTACCAGCAGCAGAGCGTCGCGGAGTCTCCGAACGCGTTTCTCCCAGTCGAAAAAGCGCTGCAAAACGCCTTTGACATCGAAAACGCCGTCATATCCTCGGACAAAATCAAGGTCATGGCAATCGACTTTGAATATGTGCCCGTCCCTTATAACGACAACTATGAGGACGTGAAGCTGATTCCGGCGTGGAGCCTGACTCTGTCGGATGAATCTACCATGCCTTCAAAGGACGGAAAGGGTGGCACAGAAACGAGCGTATACACAAGAATGCTGTTCATCAACGCTGTTACCNNACTTTTACCGCGCATTTCACTCCGCGGGCTTTCTGATCGGCGTTCTCGCAACGCTCGGCGTTTTCTTCTTCGGGTATGTCGGGATGGGAGCCCCCTCCGCAGTTGCGGCGTTCAACAATGACTTAAAGTACAATAATATTAACAAGCTTTTGTGCTTGTGCTCGGCCTTTGCCTATTCGGCAAGCTTTTGCGCAGACTGGCAAACGCGCTTCACGGTTCCGCTGATCGTCAGGAGCGACAAGAGAAGTTATACACTCTCAAAGTGCATTGCGGTCGCCGTTGCGGGCGGAACGTCTGTCGTCACAGGCGCGGCCGCCTTTATCGCTTTTCTCTGTGCGACACACGAACAGATTCTGCCAAGCGCTGTTGAAATTGACAATGAGTTTTCGTGGCAGGCGTTTGGCGATTTGCTTGTCAATGGACAGCCGGCGCTTTTCTTTTTGTGCTATCTTTGCGTATTGTTTCTGGCGGCGGCATTTTTCGCCTCGCTGGGACTTGCGGCGTCCGGATATTTTCCCAATAAGTACGTCGCATACATTTCACCCTTTGCGCTGGACTTCGTGCTGAACGAGCTGGCGAATAAACTGGGGCTTCCTATATGGCTGGATCCCGGCAGGCTTGCGACCGCGCGCATACTCGGCTCTACGACGTCCTCAATTCTGCGAATAGTGGTCATAAGCTTCCTTTCGTTTACCGTGCTCTGTGACATCCTGTTTATTCAAACGGCGAAAAGGAGGCTCGCAAATGGTTAAAAAAGCATTTTGCATAGCCGGTTATTCCATCCGGCAGTGGCTCACAGACCCACGCATCATCAGTCTCTTCATCTTTATGATTGTTCTTATCTGGAACGATCTGGTGGTGATCGGCGATCTGACCGGCATGACGGGGATCTATACAAATCCCCTTATTTTTCCGTTTTTCTCCAGCAGTCCGCTCAAGCAGCTTATTCTGCTCTCCGGTGTTGTGTTTTTGTTTTCCGATGCGCCGTTTATCAACAGTAACCAGCTCTATGTCATCGCCAGAAGCAAGCGCCGACCATGGGCGCTGGGGCAAGTACTTTACATTCTTTTCGCCAGCGCACTTTACTTTTTTATTTTGATGGGCGTTTCCGTGCTGGTCTTGTTGCCGTATGCGTCGTTTGAAACGAACGGGTGGGGCAAAATCGTAAGAACGCTAGCGGAGACGAACGCGGGAGCACAGCTTCGTTTGCAGTTTGCCGTTTCCGGGAAAATCGTGAGTAATTATACCCCGCTTGAGGCGTTTGGCCTGAGTTTTCTTTTGTGCTGGGGCGTCGGGTGCTTTTTGGGACTCGTCATGTTCGTGATCAACTTGAAATTCAATAAAAGAGTGGGTCTGGTCGTCAGCGCGGTGATTTTGTTTTTGGATTTGCTTGTTACGAACATGCTCCCGCTTAAGTATTTTCATTTTTCGCCCGTGTCGCTTTCAAGATTGAGTGTCTTTGACCCCAGCGGAGCTTCGGAATATCCAACAGTCGGATATGGATTTGCTTTCTTCGTCGTGAGCGTAGTTGTTCTGTCCGTTTTGGCGGTCGTAAGCTTTAAGAAAACGCCGATAGAAATTGCACCGGAAGTGTAGGAGGTATATATTGATGTCTGAAAATATAATCACAGTTAATAATGTGAGTAAACATTTTAACGAGGGAACCGCGCTCGATCATGTGACGGTCGCTTTTGAAAAAGGGAAAATACACGGTATCATCGGCCGCAATGGCTCCGGCAAAACGATGCTTTTCAAGTGCATATGCGGGCTTGTCCCACCCTCTGAGGGCGAGATCACAGTCTGCGGGAAGATCGTCGGAAAAGACGTCGATATTCCCGACAGCATTGGCATCATCATCGAAGCGCCGAGCTTTCTACCTAATTACAGCGGCTATGACAATCTGCGGCTGCTCGCTTCTTTCAACGGCAAAATCAAGAAAGACGAAATACGTGCCGCAATAACCAAAGTAGGACTTGATCCCGACAGCAAGAAGCATGTTAGAAAATACTCTATGGGAATGCGTCAACGTCTCGGCATCGCGCAAGCTATTATGGAGGACCCCGAAATTTTAATTCTCGACGAACCATTGAACGGCTTAGACAACGCCGGCGTGAAGGAAATTCGAGATATATTCAAAGGTCTGAGGGACGATGGGAAGACCATAATATTGGCGAGCCACAATTCCGAAGACATCAAGGAGCTTTGCGATACCGTTTGTGAAATGGACGCCGGTAGTATATTAGACGTAAAAAGCGACGGTATAAGGAGCTGAAAACATAGCAACGCGCATCTCCACGAACGCCTTAATCTTGTCTATCATCTGCGATGACAGGGATAGCAGCAAAAAAGACGGTCTTGACCGTCGTGAAGCGTTTTGTCCGCCCTGCGCTTCTGACCGGTTTTGTTTTCCTGAGTCACAGCGAGCATGATCTTAAAAAAGTGTTTTTGCATGAAACATGATGCGAATTTTGCCGTAAAAATCCTTGACATTGGCTATAACGGATTNNAAACTAATAAAGCCGCATTGATAGGGTATTTGTAAGCGAAACGGCGTTCTTTTTGCCGTTTCCGCCCCGAAAGCGAGACTCCGAGAGAGGCAGGTGCACAAAAGTGAAGCACGCTATTATCGTCACAGGCGGAAAGCAGTACCGCGTTGCCGAGGGCGACGTCGTATTCGTCGAAAAGCTCCCCGTTGACGCAGGCGAGACCGTTACCTTTGATCAGGTTCTGGCGGTCATTGACGAAGGCGGCAGCAATTTCGGTACTCCCACAGTTGCCGGCGCTACCGTTACGGCCAGCGTCGTCAAAAACGGCAAGGGCAAGAAGATTCGCGTTTTCAAGATGAAGCCGAAAAAAGGCTATCGCAACACGAAGGGCCACAGACAGCCCTACACGCAGGTCAAGATCGAAAAGATCGGCGCCTGAGTTCCGCAAAGAAAATGACACTGGAGGTGTAACACCATGGCACATAAAAAGGGAATGGGCTCCACCAAGAACGGCCGCGACAGCAAGTCTAAGCGTCTTGGCGCCAAGAGAGCGGACGGCCAGTTCGTCCTCGCCGGCAACATCCTTGTCAGACAGCGCGGAACGAAGATCCACCCCGGTACCAACGTTGGCATCGGCGGCGACGATACCCTGTTCGCCCTGACGGACGGCAGAGTGAAATTCGAGCGTATGGGCAAGGACCGTAAAAAGGTCTCTGTTTACGAAGATATCGCACAGTAACAGTCTCCGTAAAAAACGGGTGGGCGAATCGCCCGCCCGTTTTTTTAAACTGCACACACTACTTGAGAAAAAAACACCCGTGGGCGCTTTTGCGCAGGGAGGTTTCCTATGTTTATAGATAAGGCAGCCATAGTGGTCCGCGCCGGAAAAGGCGGGGACGGGGCGGTTGCATTCCACAGAGAAAAATTCGTCGCCGCCGGTGGACCGGACGGGGGCGACGGCGGTCGGGGCGGCAGTGTTATCGTCGTCGCGGACGATAATATGTCTACGCTGATGGATTTTCGCTACAAACGCAAGTACGTGGCCGAAAACGGGACGAATNNCGACAGGGCCGCAAATGCAAGGGCAAGGAAGGCGAGAACATCGTCATCAAGGTTCCGCGAGGCACGCTCATTCGCGACAAAGCGACGGACGGCATCATTCACGATATGTCCGACTCAAAGCCGTTCGTTCTTGCGAAGGGTGGCCGCGGCGGCTGGGGCAACCAGCATTTTGCGACGCCGACCCGTCAGGTGCCCCGTTTCGCGAAGCCTGGCCTTGAAGGCGAGGTACGCGAGGTTATTTTAGAATTGAAGCTTTTGGCGGATGTCGGCCTCGTCGGCTTTCCGAACGTCGGCAAATCGACGCTCCTGTCCGTCGTTTCCAAGGCACACCCGAAAATTGCGAACTATCACTTTACAACGCTTTACCCGAACCTCGGCGTCGTATATGTGACAGAGGGCGTCTCGTTCGTCATGGCGGATATCCCCGGTATCATCGAGGGTGCGAGCGAGGGCGCGGGTCTTGGTCATGATTTTCTGCGCCACATCGACCGCTGCCGCCTTTTGGTCCACCTTGTGGACGTTTCGGGCAGCGAGGGCCGCGACCCCGTCGCGGACTTTGAGGCCATCTGTGCGGAGCTTTCGGAGTACAGCCCGGAGCTTGCCGAGCGGCCGCAGATCGTTGTTGCGAACAAAACGGATCTGCTTCCAGAGGGCAGCTCGCTTTTGGAGGAGCTGCGCGATTATGTGACAGAGCTGGGCTATGATTTTTACGAGATGTCGGCGGCGACCCATCAGGGCACGACGGAGCTTGTGAAGGCCATTGCAGGAAAGCTCGCGGAGCTGCCGCCGATTCGGACCTTTGAGGCAGACTATGTTGCGCCGGAGCCTGTCATCGACACTTCGGAGGAACTCGAGATCGAGGAATGCGACGGCGTCTGGTATGTCGAAGGCCCGTGGCTCAAAAAACTTGTCGCGACCATCAACTTTACAGACTACGAGTCGCGCATGTACTTTGACCGAACCCTCCGCGAAGCCAGCGTTTTCGACCGCATGGAGGCGCTGGGCGTACAGGACGGCGACGCCGTCAGCATGTATGGTTTGGAGTTTGAATACCAGTCATAAGGAAAAGGGGCTGTTGCAAAAGAAATGCAACAGCCCTAATTTACAAAATGCAAAGCCTTATTTCCCGTCATTCCGGGCGCGGCGAAAAAATCGTTCTCTTTAAACACGGCGGACGGCCGTGTTGTCAAAAGCTTGCGCACCCTTCGTCACAGGGCGTTACGATGGACGAAAAAAGCGCGCCCCGAAAGGGCGTTCATCAAAGGGATTTGCTTGAACAAGTAAATTTTTGACCGACACTCTTCAAGCGGAGCCACAAAGTAAAGACCACACCGAAGGATAAAACCTTTAGTGTGGTCTTACTGTTTTAATCGGGAACAGCCGCCCTGCCGTTTAACCTCTCGGAGCGCGGAACTCGGAAACNNATACTCGCCAACGACTTTATAACGCTTTTTGGGCTGATAGTCAGGGATGAGCATAACAAGCACATCGTGAAGGTTTTTGTTTCCACAGCTCAGAGTGCTGCTCTGTTCGCTTCTGGGCTTGGAGAATGGAACAGATTTGGCCTCGTTGCTTTTGCAAACACGAATGGCGAAAACCTTATGCGACGGGTCAGTGCAGTACTGCACGTTCTGCGGATAATTTAGGTCCTCCAGAACGCGCTTGCTGAAGGTGATACCGTTTTGGTTGATATAAATATCCGGCGTTGCGTTGGTAGTGAGGTCGAGCACCTCAAGGTTAATATTGGAAAAATTGATAGCCATGTTTTAACTCCTTCTGTCTTGATCATCATCAAGCTCGTTAATACTGTTGATTATGTTGATAAATTGCTCCCGCTCCTCTTGCGTCCAATCCATATCCAGCAGGAAGTAACCACACAAAACGCCGGATTTGACCTTGGCCAGTGTGAATTTCTTCTTTATGGTGGATAGCGCCTTTCCGCGTTTACCCCATTTCCCGGAAGCAAGGATTTCCTGCGCTTGCGCCCATTGCTCACGTTCGATGATCGCCGGGTGATTGTTCTCCCAGAACCATTGCGGCAGAATGTCCTTGTTTTTCACAGATTTATGCGAGAGGTAGTCTTTTGAAAATGTTTTCTGGTACAGAACATCGCCGCAGTATTTCTCATTCTTAAGGATACTGCGGATGGTCGCCTGCGGCCATGTATCCATTCCCATCGGAGAACGGATACCTTGCTGGGAAAGGGATTCCGCGATTTCCTGCGGAGCGGCACCCTCAACGAAGCTGTCATAGATAAAATGTACAATTGGNNGCTTCTGCAGGCTCAATTTTGACCATGCCGCTGTAGTCCCGATAGTAACCGATAGTGTTTTTTACGGAGAATTTGTAAAGGCCCTCTTGCATTCGATAGCGGATTCCCTCTTTCACCGAAACACTTCTCTGCTGGCTCTCCAGTTCGGCAAGCGCTGACAAAATCGATATGACGAGTTTGTTCTTGCCATCGCTGGTAAAAATGCCCTCAGATTCGAAGTTGACAGCCACGGGAGGATTCAGGTCACTGAGCTTTCGCAGAGTTGTGAGGATATCCACGATGTTACGTCCAAACCGGCTGATGCTCTTCGTAAGGATTAAATCAACTTTGCCAAAAACGGCATCATCAATCATCTCCTGAAAGCCCTTCCGCTTATTGAGCGAAGTGCCAGATATTCCTTCGTCCGTATAGATTTTAACCAATTCGTAGGTTGGATTGTTCTCTATAACGGATTTAAAATGCTGCACTTGCATCTCGAAACTGCCGACCTGAGCTTCTTCGGCGGTGCTGACTCGGCAGTATGCCGCCACGCGCACCTTCGGAGCCTCCTC
>DEMY01000024.1:0-8183 GCA_002359425.1 Clostridiales bacterium UBA2658 | reverse complement strand
CGGCGCTTTTCCTCCTCGCGGTGGTCAATCGTCTGGTCCTTCTGTCTGGCCTTTTCAATACGCTCCGCATCTAACTTTTTTGCCATTTAGCTATCCTCCGTATTCCTGTGATATTGCGATCTCATGGCGCAGGACCTCCTTTCCTCGAATTTTTCAAAAACATGAGCATCACCCTCCTTCACGGTTGTTGCACAAAGAAAGACCACACCGAGAAAAACCCAGTGTGGTCTGTGTGCGTACTTTGATGCGGAAAACGGCAGCTGTCCGCTGCTACATCCTGTGTTACAGCTTTAAGAAGCCCTGCTTGAACGCATCCGGGAAGATAAAGGTCTTTTCACCGGCGCTGAACGTCACGCGGATATGCTTCTGGGCTTTGTCGATCCATGTGACAGTGCCTGCGCCAAAGCTCTTNNAAGCGGTACCGATTTCCACAGCGGAGAGGTCGAGTTCATCCTCTTGAAGTTTCTGAACTGGCGCGGCGAAAGGTGTTTTCGGCACATCAGGTTTCTTGACGCCATACGCTTCTGTTACGAGCGGCGGTTTCGCGGCAGCAGGTGATGCGGGCTTTTGATCCACTGGCGCGGAAACCGGCGTTTCTTCAATCTTCGGCTCTTCAGGCACAGCCGCTTTTCCCATCGTGGACTGCTGGTTATAGAACAGCCTTTCATATTCCTCGCGCTTGATGATGGTATCCCAGCCGCCGATGTCCTTGCCCTCATGCTTGTCAATGCCGGTATAGGACAGGCTGGAATCCTCATAGCGTTTGAACTTGAAAATGGCGTCGTTCATCAGGCTGGCGTTGAACACGCCGATGGAGCAGAGCAGTTCAAAATCCTTGACATCGAGGNNCGGTGACCTTTTTGAAAAGGCCCGGCTCCAATTGCGTGATAACGTCCTTCAGGGAGCGTTCACGGTAATCAGTGAGATACATGAACACCGGGATGCGCGTGGCAAACTTGATGAGCTTCTCCTGAATCTGCTTGCGCATGGATTTGTATTTTTTTTCCTCGTCGGTAAGCTCTTTTTTCTCCTTAGGCGTCAGCTTTTCGTCGCCCTCTTTTTTTGCCTTTTTGACGGTCTCGGATTTATTAATGATCGTCTCGATGTCGGAATTCAGGCTGCGGAAGCCTTCAATATTCATCAGGGCATCCAGCGCGTCCTTATTGTTCATCAAGCGTGTGAGCGTATCGTTATCCACATTGACGAGCAGTGCGGACTCCCAGCGCTTGGCAAGCAGCGTGGCGGAGGTACCAGCCATCGCGATATCGAGGACATCCTGCGCATTGATCTGCCGCATGGTACTGCCGTCGTAGGCGAGAACGGGCAGGAAGTTAATAAATTCCGCCACTTTTTTTTCAGGATTGCTTTCGTTTATGTCCAAACGACAGCTGTAATCCTGAATTTGGCGAAGAGCGCGGTCAAGCGCGAAGTCGAAAACATAGCACTCCTGCTTCATGATGATGCGCTCGCCGCTGTCGTCTTTGACCTCCCACGGGGACTGTACGCGGAACGCGGCCTGAAAATATGTCTCCGGGCTTTTGAGGTTACGCAGCATGAAGATGCCCGTCCACGGACGTATCGTCACGCCGGTGGTCAGCTTGCCGCAGGAGAGCGTGATGGTTTTTGTGACAAGTGGGTCGCCCATCGCGTTCTGAACTGGCGTCAGCGCGTCAAGGCCGATTCCGGCTTTGGTACCGGCGCAGACGATGATTTTATAATCGTGATAGAAATTGTTCTGTTTCTCCGCGAGAAGATTCGCCATCGCCTGACAGGACGCCACGTTCGGCAGAAACCACATTGTGTGCGACAGCACGTTCAAAAGCCGCGTATCGGAATACGGCATGGGTGGGCGTTTGTCCTGTCCCAGCTTCAGATCGTCCACGCTGGCGGGAAGGTAGGAACCACGAATGAGGTCAAGCCACTTCTGCACCTCATTTTCATAGGTGAACTGCGCTTCCGCACCTTTGCCCTTAGCGGAGAAAAACACATTGAGGTCGAATTCGTCAAACTCGCCCTGCATGGCGATCTGGCGGATGCTGTCCGGGATACGGTAGGTCAGCATGACCATGCGCGGCAACGACAAATAGGGATTGCCGGAGCCGATCCAGTTTTCCTTTGCCCGCTGTTCATCGGAATAGGTCCAGTTGTAAATCTGATCCTCGATAAATTCGCCGGAGTTGAGCGCCCGGAAAGGTGTACCGGACAGGAACAGATAGTAGCTGGTCGTGATCGGCAGGAATGTTTCATTNNTCCGCTTCTTCGTCGGGATTTTCAAACAGCTTTTTCGCATTCTCTCGCCATGCGCCGAAGTGGTATTCATCGAAAATGACCAGATCCCAGTTGCCGGAGTGGATAAACTCGTTTTTGGCCTTGATACCGCCGTTTTCATTTGTGCCGAGCAGGTCTTGAAAGGAACCGAAAACGACGATGGGACGGGACTTGTCCGCCTGTGCGAACTGCTGGTCGATATTGAGGCTGTTGTTGTGAGCGTCCTTGTTGGAGATGAACTGCCAGCCCTCAAAATCAACGTGCGTGGTAAGGTCCTCGTACCACGCGGATTCCACGGCGGGCTTGAATGTTAGCACCAGAATGCGCTGCAGGCCCATCTTTTTCGCCAGCTCATAGGACGCAAAAGTCTTGCCGAAGCGCATCTTCGCGTTCCAGAGAAATTTAGGAGCACGGGTGGGCTCGTCCTTTTTGGCGGAGACGTAGTACTCCATTGTGCGCTTGACGGCAAGCTGCTGCTCCGGGCGCATTTTGAAAGCCTGTGTGCGGCTGCCGTCCAGCCGGATGCCAGTGCGCAGCTCGGTGATAGCGGCGCGGACGTCGCCCGCAGAGCAGTTAAACCACTCATTACGGTCAGAGCCCTCTTTTAACTGTGAGAATCCTTTGCGGCGCAGGATGGAGTGAACGTCATGGTCGAAAAAGCAGGTGCCGTCCTGACACATGGCGGATTCTTTGAGCAGAATCTTATATGACACGCCACTGGTGTGCATCTGCTCGGCAATGCGCTTTTCCGCATCCCGTTCGGTATAGCCGACCTTTATGTAGCCCTTGTGCGACGCCACGCCGGGAAGCTCATAGGCATAGATTGTCGGCGTGACGGATGGGCGCTGAACAAAGAAATCAGTCGTCATCGTCGTCACCGCCACCTATATCCACTGGCTTGCTCAAATCCATGGGCCTAATCATAGAATCGATGAACGAGATTTCGTCTTCTGTTATCTCGTATTTTTTATAAAGGTCGTCATCTGTCCATGATTTTGAAAAATCCTGTTGTGGTACTAACGTGTATACAGAGCGAGTTGTGCTTTGTGTGACCTTCTTTAACATAGCCATGAAGCGGAAAAACCTTGTAGAAATATATGACATGACATTTTTACATATCTCTTCTGACTCAAATGGCCCAATAAAAATATAAGTTTCGCTGGAAGCAGTTTGCGGTGCGCCAACGAAAGGAGTTCCAAGAATAGGGTGTGGGAAAGCATCGCTACCACTACCCGCTCTGGAAATAAACACTTTCCATTTATCGATCATTTCATGATTTTTGGTAATTAAAGACGGCTTATCATACGAAATGCCCGAATTATCATATATCGTAATATCTCCAGTTGCTTTTTCTTTATGCCCATGGAATGTCGTTGATAAGCCAAATGGTTGTCTGGAACTTACAATTTCCTCCATTGAATTCTCATGAAAAGACATGACCTTATGCAATATTTCAATGGCTTCATTATATCGAATGAACGTATCACATCCTTGTTCTAATAAAGCACGTTCCATAGGTTTTCCAACATTAGCACCACGATGTGTAATTACTTTGCATTTTCCCTTATTGTCTCTTTCCCAAAGGAAATAGCATACACCGCCCTTTATTTGCACACCGGAAAAGCAGTCGTTAGCTTCAGGATAGTCATGAATTTCGCGCAAAGAATTGTCATGAAGCATCTCATCACGAAAATTGTCCAGCCCTTTACCACCAGCAAACCATCGTGCAGGAACAATCATTGAAATAAATCGAGGGCGTAATTTCTTAGCCTGCGTAATAAATTTGTCGTATATAGGAGTAGCGCTAATTCCGTATCCTCCATCACTAAGCTGATAAGGCGGATTAGAAATGATCACATCAAATTTCATTCTGAATATCTCCTCTGGCTTTATGGTGTGTATCCACTCATAAGCATGGGCTTCCATCGTTTCTCCGCGCTCGTCTTTACCGAGCTCTGTCTTTTGGGATATGCCACAATATTTACATTTTCCGTTTACCCAGCTATGCTTTATATTCCGATACCGTATGTTTCCCTCCGCGTCGTCAAACTGCGTGACGGAAAACTCGCTGTTTGGATATTTGGAGCAGTACACGCTGCGCCGGGAGAGCAGGCTCGTCAGTTCCGTGATGGCAATGGCGTAAAGCTGCTTATGAAAGATGTGGTCGATGCGCTCCTGCAGGTCTGGAATCTGCGGCTCAAGGCCCACAATCAGGCGCTTGGCGATCTCACGCAGAAATACTCCTGTCTTACAGGCCGGGTCTATGTTCTTACCGTCTTTGATACAATCTAAAAAAGCCTTTCTCGGCAGATGAATGCCGAAAAAGGCCACAAAGCAAGGGCTTCCGAGGTTCCGCACCTTTTCGATGCGAGCTTCGGGAGCCCTTTTTCTTTTTATTCAGTTCGTAGTGCTGGCTGACAATTTAGGATTTACTTACCCTGCAAAATTGGCAGCCGAGGAATAATTAAAAAGTGTGGCAAAATTAAAAGGTTCTATTTGAGAATTTTTTCTACGGCAAGAGCGATTCGGTCAATATCTTCTTCAGCATTATTTTTTCCAAGCGAGATCTGCACCGTTCCCTTTGCGAGCGTTTCCTCAAGCTTGATTGCCTGCAGTACATGAGAAATCTCGGTGTTTTTGCTGTCACATGCAGAACCGGTGGAAATGCTGAAGTGATGGTTTTAGGCTCCTTGTGCAGTGGTCACTAACATTCATCCGCAGAAAAAGAGATTGCTTTGACCGGGCATGAGTGGACTGCCTTCATAAGCTTCTCCTGATCGACCTCTTCACTGATTTCTTTAAGAGAAGCCTTTTTGTTCTGAATCTCGAATAATTCCGGGTAGTTTTTTGTACATAAAGAGCACCCCATACAGGCGGATCTGTTGATAGAAGGACCGCGCTGATTTTCCTTGAACTGGGGCAGGNNGCAGGTCATCATCCTTTACAATTTTCGCTGTGATCCATGAAAAAACAACGATGGCGATGACAGTCAAAAACCAGCGAACTGCCATAAACTTAAATCCAAGGAATTTTAGCTCATTTAGCAGCATCGGGACTTTTATCACTGCCCAAGCGCTTAATATTACCACAAGATTTCTGACCGAAGCGCCTTTTTTGTGCAGCATCACACACAGCGGAAACGCCGCGTAGATTGGGCCCGCCGATATACTTCCAAGCGCAAGAGAAAGAACAACGCCTTTTGCTTTTGCGTCCTTTCCAAGATATTTCATGATTTTTTCTTTGGGAACCCACAAATCCAGAAGAGCGGTCAAAACAAATATGACCGGCATGATCATAATCATTTCTTTTATGTAATAGAAGCTGTTCTTGACAGAAGCAATCCCCATGTTCTGGTTTATAATAAACATAGCAATGTAAGCTGCCGCAATGAACAGGATAAACAGGTTTTCTTTTGCTTTACGCAGAACCTTCATACAATCACCCCCATAGCAAGCGCAATAATAATTGCAAATAGAAAACTCAGCCCGTTTCGCACGGCGGTAAATTTTAAGCCAAATTCANNCAAGCGGAAATGTGACGATACCGACCATCGTAAGCGTTGTCAGAAAAGCGACGGAGGGAACGATCCCTACACCCGCGTGCACAAGCGTACCGACAAGCGGAAAAGCGATAAATGCCGGAATCAGGGTAATTGCTCCGAACGCGGCAGCAATTACAGTGGACAAAAGTACCGACTGCTTGCCGACAAATTCGGCAATGTTCTCAGGCGGGAATACAGTCAAGATCAGACCAATCAAAAAAATAATGGACAAAATACTGCCCAGCATTCCTTTGCCCATGCCAAACGCCATTTTGAGGGCCTGCTTTGTTTTCCCCTTATCCTTGGCAAAAGAAAATATTAGGAATATGGCGGTTCCGATCCACATTGCCAAAGTCAATACATCCATATGATACCTCCAATAATCTGTTTGAGTAGATTATAGGGGGTATTATTCAATCGGAATAGACACACATGTTTCTTTTTGCTATAATATAAAAAAAGGAGGGGTATATATGATAATTAAGGAAATACGGCGCATACCCTTGCTTTCGGAAGTGGATGCCGCCGTTTTGGATAGATGCATTGCGAAAAATCAGCTGTTTGTCAGACATTACGCAAAGGGGGCAACGGTGCACCATCAGCATGAAGCCTGTTCTGTGCTCGACGTTGTTTTATCGGGAAAGCTGGTTGCATATTCCTTATCCGAAAATGGTTCCGCTATTACTATGTTTGAGTTTCAAAAAGACAGTATCATCGGAGCCAATTTGCTGTTTGGAGAAAACGCCAACTATCCGTTGAATATTTATGGCGTAACAGATGGGGAAGTGCTTCATATAACGAGAGAAGCGGTTATGGAATTTCTGCATGATTATCACTTTGTCATGCAGTATATAAAATCTTTGTCTCTGAATTCCCAAGGCATGAATCGAAAGATTACGATGCTGACCCAAAAAACACTGCATGAGAATTTAATGGACTATCTTAAGCAACAATCCATTATTCAAGGCTCTTCTAAAATCGTCCTCCCTTTCAGCAAAAAAGAACTGGCAGATTACCTTGGCGTTCAACGACCGTCGCTGTTCAGGGAACTGAAAAAAATGAAGGACGAGGGAATCATTGAAATTAGTAACCGCACGATTCAGCTATAACAGCTCAACCTGATTCTTATGAAGCCTTAGAACTCCGTCGTCCCTGAGTTTCGAAAGCTCGGCCGACATGGCGCTGCGCTCTACAGAAAGGTAATCCGCCAGTTCCTGCCGGTCGAATGGAATGCAAAAGCGGCTGCAAATCAGCCGCTTCAATACCCTTGAATAAACGTACTGTTTTCAGCACATCCAAATAATTTTTCATAAAATCCGCTTTTGTTGGAATTCCAACATAATTATTTATTTAGGAATAGTAAACTCAAGACGTTCCTTCCGCATGCGGCTTGTCCTTTGGATGCTCAACTCTGGCCGGAACAATCGCTGTGTCATAGTGCTCGGCCAGTTCCTGATAACTGCGGTTGAGAACGATTTCGTAGCGCGTGTTGGCGCTCACGCCGGTTTTCAGGTTGTCTGGAATCAAGAGTCGGGTCACGCCGCCAAAGTAGCTGTAGGCGTGGGCGTGACACTGCAGCCAGCTCTCGAGCCTCATGTCCTCACGCGCCTCCGCATAGGCAAAGCCGCTGCAGGGCAGCACGGCAATGAACAGATACGCTTTCGAGATTTCTCCGGTGACCGGGTCCTGAATATCGAGCGTGTTTCCGGCCCAATCGACTTCCATGGCGTTGCCGGGCTTGTGCTGGATGCGCATGGTCGCCTTGGTGATTCGTGCCCATTGCCAATATTTCTCGCAGAACTGCGTGTACATGTACGGCGTAGCTCCCTCGCGCTCACACCTGCCGCAGTATTCCGTCCAGAGCAGCATCAGGTTCACGCCCGGCCGGGCCAGCTCGCTGTGAATGTCAGCGAAGTCCGGCATCACATAGGTGACAGCCTTTGCAGTTTTCTCGGGGAAAAGGATGTCCCTAAGCATTTCATTGCTGACGGATTCATCCAGCGGCCACTTGATGCCGGCCTTCTTTGCCGCCGCCTGTACTTCACGAATTGAGTGCCGTGAGCTGTGCAATGTCAATTCTATGCGCCTTTGACTGTTCTCCGGGTCACTACTGAGCCGGAGGATTTTTCGGTAGTCTACCACATGGTATTCCTCCACGAATGTAGTCACGCTGTGCGTGCTGCTTCCATTATAGAGGAATTCCATAGGTCTGGGGCTCCCCGCCGTGACGGTTGGGCTAAAACGCCGCGATGGTGGGGCTATTTCTCCGTGCAAGCGGGGCTATTGCGGCGAAATATACATATTTGCTGCGGAAGTAGACACTATCTATGAGGTGATTTAAAATGTTGTGGGCTACGGTTCATCCCCGCATACG
>DEMY01000078.1:3317-4970 GCA_002359425.1 Clostridiales bacterium UBA2658 | reverse complement strand
GGCTGTTAAGCGTGAGATCGAGGCTGACGGTGCTCAACGAGCTGGAGGCAGCCTTGAGCATGTTTCGCATTGTCTCCTGATACTTTTCCTCCTCGAGCTTGCGCAGCGTAATGTCCTGAATAAGCCCATAGGCCTTGACGGGCTTTCCGCGGTTGTCGAAGACGGTGGAGTAGGTCACGCGGACACAGCGCGGCTTGCCGGGCGGCGATCGCCTGTACCAAAGCTCGCAGCCTGCCGAAGGCTTTCCCGCATTGAGGTCGGCGTACATCAGCAGATACTGGGCGCGGTCCCTTTCGTCAATATAATCGAGCAGCGCGTCAGGCACATCCTCGATGACATTCGGAAAACCGGCGCGCTGAAAACCGCCGTCCGGGCAGGTGGCGCGGTGCGAGACCATATCGTACTCCCAGACGGTGAGGTGCGCGCCATCGACCGCGAGCTGATAGAGCCGGCGGCTGCGACGCAGGGCGCTTTCCGCCTCCTTCTGAGCAGTGATGTCCGTATAGCTGATATAAGCAAGCTGCGAACCGTCCGGCTGTGGAACGGACCTTGAAACGGCGTGCAGCCAAATGTATTTATTGGTCTTCTCGTTTTTGCAGCGGTAGATGCAAACGGCCCCGTGCCGTNNGCAACCTGCAGATCTTCCGGATGGACGCGGCGGTAATAGTCCTCCGGCGTCGGCCCTACAATACCACGATCGGAAACGCCAATGATGGAGCTAAGGTAGGGATTCGCAGCAACTAGCTCCAGCTTTTCATCCCGCAGGCGCATCACGGCAATTCCAGAAGGAATATTGTCCACCATGCGCTTGAAATCGGCATCCGTCGGCGCGGGAACAGCGCGCGGGTCCGCCTCAAGAGACAGCTCCGTAAAGCAGCTCAACAGCACAGGCACCCCATCCAACTCGCCAACGACACGCGAGACACATTTTGTATGTAAAAAGCCGCCCTTTGCACAGGGGATGGAGAAGCAGCAATAGACATCTCCTCCCTCGCAAATGCAGCGTTCGACATGCTTGCGCACCTCGGGGATATCGCCGGTGAAAATCGTCTCACAGGCATCCTTATCAGCCAGTGCCGCGTATTGCTCTTTCGTATATCCCAGAGCAGCTGGAATATTCTCCGAATAGCAGAGCGGCTCTAGTCCCTCGGCGCGCACAAGATAAGCCGCGGCATAGCCGGGTATCCTGCTCACTGTACGCAGTAAGTCTTCTCTGTCGATCTTCGTCACAGGATCCAACCTCGCTTTCACTGGCGGGTGCCGTCCCCGTTTGAGCGGCACAGCACGCGGCGTGTTGAAACGCCCTTTTTGTATGTATAATGCGCACTATGATTTTTGTTCGTTATAATATATTTTACCACGCATCTTCTGATTTACCAGCATTATTTCTAGAAATCATACATTTTGTGTCATCCAGTTGTATATTTAGTCCAAACTTTGTCATATTATTTTGAAAACGGGAAAAAAGCTATCCCGCCTCCCAAAAAGTCTCCCCCTGTTTTGTAAGGTGGACCCCTCTGATCCCGGATCGCATGTGTTTGTTATCATATGTAATGTATTTTAATAGACCAGAATATCGAGCGACTCGTCGTCCTTTCCCTTTTCGATGGAACGAATGACCACGCAATAGCTGTAATCCGGGTTTACCTCCTG
>DEMY01000078.1:1247-3309 GCA_002359425.1 Clostridiales bacterium UBA2658 | reverse complement strand
CGTCCTCAAAATAGAGTTCGACCTTGTCGAACAGACCAACGGTATCGGCGGTCGTCTTGACGGTGATAAGCTTTGCCGTGTCGATCATGCGCTGCAAATAGCGGATGCGGCTCTCGTTGCGGGACTTTTCACGCTTGGCGGCTTTGTATTCAAAGTTTTCACTGAGGTCGCCAAACTCGCGCGCGGTTTTTACGTCCTCAAGTATCTGCGGACGAAGCTCGTTTATGCGGTGGTCAAGCTCCTCCCGCATTTTTTTAATGTCAACTTCGGTCAGTTCGTCGTACATGTTTTTCTCCCTGTTCTCCTGTCATTTGCAATGTTTTTTCTCCCGGAGCTTTGCGAGGATGACCTCGTCCGCCGGGCAGAAATCGTAGTCACCAATCTCCGAAACGGCGATCCAGCGTAAATCGACGTGCTCAAGCAGCTTCGGCGTGCCCTCGGTGACNNAGGTCCGAGTATTCGTGCGTCACTTCCATGAACACGTTGCCCGGTGCAACCGTGACGTCCAGTTCCTCGCGGCACTCGCGGATAAGCGCCTCCCGTTTCGTCTCCCCCGCCTCGACCTTGCCGCCAACGAACTCCCACAAAAGCCCCCGCGCCTTTTCCGGCGGTCTTTTGCAGATAAGAAATCTATTTTCCTCCCAAATCAGCGCCGCCACCACTTCCGTCATCTTCATCGCTCCCCTTTTTGGATAGGAATATTATAGCACAGAACCCTGCACGGTTTAAAGGGAAAGCGAAACGAAAAAAGCAGCGCCGAAGCGCTGCTTTTTTACCAGCCTGTTAAAGAAGCCTCTACTTTAGCGTTAAGCCAAAGCGGGGGTTTAAACATGATTGAGAGATAATGCTCAAAAGAGCCACTGAGACAGGGAATCTTTCCGTCCCCATATCGCTGTAAAAATTTTAGTAATGCTCATTTTTTATTTGCTACTCTTATCTATTGGTCCATGTGCCTTTTCATATTCTTCGACACAATTTCGGATAAGGATGAGGATCTGGCTGTTTGCAGACCTTCCCTCATAGTCTGCTACAACGTGCAGCTTGTTTAACAATTCATCATCAATCCGAATAGAAAGGCTCTTTGTAGCCATATAGTCACCCCAAAATAAATTTAATATGTATTCATATTAGGCTCTTTTTGTGTTACTATGCAAAAAGAGATATAAAACGTATCTAAATTATATCCATCGGAGGGACTGTTTATGCCAGACTATAAAGAAATGTATCTCAAGATGTTTAGGGCCACGGAAGAGGCTATCAATGTTTTGATCGCAACACAGCAGGAGTGCGAAGAATTGTACATCGGCCAACCTGAACCAGAATTAAAGGTTGTTCCATTACCGTCAGAAAAAAGTGAGGATGAGGAATGATTCTAAATCCACGCTCAGCTGTTTGGCAAAAAAATGAGCCATCATAAGACAGCTCATTTTTTGTGGGCAAAGGCCCGTTGGCGGAGGGTGTGGGATTCGAACCCACGGCGCCCTTACGGGCGTACCTGATTTCGAGTCAGGGCNNGCCGTTATGACCACTTCGATAACCCTCCGTATTTAGTTGCGCGAAAAAGTGCGGCCAGAAAACAGCCGCACTTTAGAATACATCATTTTGTTACTCTTGTCAACCTCCATTCGGCTGTTTCAGACGAGAGCAAGTTCACTTTTTAGCTCCGGCAGCGCCGCACGGACGACAGAGGCAATAAGTTCGTGGCCTTTTTCGTTCGGGTGGATGCCGTCCTTGCACAGAAGCGCGCTATAGTCCTGGCGCTGGAGGAATGGGGAACGAATGTCGATGAGCGGCACATGCTCGCGCACGGCGATGTTGGAGGCCGCAACGCTATACGACTCGTGAAAGCGATAGATATAGCTGTCCGCCCCACCGAGCCACGCCAGAATTTTTTCACCGTTTAGCTCCCGAGCGATCCAATCGAAATACTTGCGCGAGTCAATGGGCGGAAGATTGAGCATGACAATCTTTTTGCCGCGCGACTTGAGGTCCTGAACGATCTCCGCATAGGTCGCGGCGAAGTCCGCAATATTCGTCTTTGGCTCGTGCGGCGCTTCCGGGG
>DEMY01000078.1:0-1203 GCA_002359425.1 Clostridiales bacterium UBA2658 | reverse complement strand
GTAGCTCGTGACATCCCACTCCGGATGCTCGACCGTGAGTTGACTGGCAAAGGAGCGTTCGGTCGTCGTGTAATGATCGAGCGCCTCATCTATGACAACGCCTTTGGAAATGGAGTCCCCAAAAAGGCAAAGGTTACACATGTCAATGTCCCCTTCCGACACAATTGTGGTTATTGATATTATATTACGTTATTTCCAATATGTCAACTGCGTGTATAAAATACTTGAAATGTTGCAGAATTCGTTATATAATCGTTTTAATTATCAACAGAGGTGTACTGAAACATGAGCGATACGGAAATGCTACGCGCGCTGGCCGATGAACTGAAATGTCCCGAATACAATTCATTCCCGGATATCGAACTCTATATGGATCAGGTTCTGGACTTTCTGCTCCGCAGCCGGACAAGTCTGCGGGACGACGACAGGCTTAGCTCTGCAATGGTCAACAACTACATCAAGGCGGACATTCTGCCCCGCGCACACGGGAAGAAATATTCGCGCGAGCACCTTGTGCATCTAGCCGTCATTTTGCGGCTCAAGCAGGTGCTTTCCGTCCGCGACACCGGCTCGCTCATAAAGGCGGCAAAGGAAGACAAGACCGACGAGCAGTTTTACGAGGGCTTCCGCCACATGATCGACNNGTTCTCGAACCAGCCGCGGAGGAAGAACTAGCGGACGCCGCGATGCGCCTCGCCGTGCAGAGCTACCTCTGTAAGAGCGCCTGTGAATATTTAATCGACCAGATTGGCGAACGCGCGGATGTACGGCATGAGGACGAGCACCGCGAAAAACACGCCCGCTCGGACCGCTCCGAGAAAAAAGAAGAATAAAAAATCGACCGCCGCAAACTATCGGTTTGCGGCGGTCAGTCGTTATTTTGTTCTTCCATATCCAACGGAAAACACCTTCCTTAACACAGTTTATCGCAAGTTATAAATCGGTCAATTCAATGGAAAAAGCTCTTTCCCCACGTCGGCGGCACGAGCTGAAAGCCTGTTAAGGTATTAAAAAACGCTCTGTCTAACCTTTCGGCTCCAGAACGCATCACCTTTTTAAACTTTTCAGTTTCGCGCCCGCGGGTCTTTCTTCGCTTCCGTTAGCGGTCACTCGGAACAGTAACGGTGCTGCCGTAGATCATGTCGTCCACGTCTGTGCTATAAAACTTTCTATACATTATATCGCCTCCCTTCTCTTTCATTG
>DEMY01000025.1:15650-23829 GCA_002359425.1 Clostridiales bacterium UBA2658 | reverse complement strand
ATGAGCTTCGCGTTCGCGGCAGACACCACGACCACGACCACCGGCTACACCGACGCAGCGTCCATCACCTATAAAGAGGCCGTCGATGTCGCAACGGCGATCGGCGTATTCCAGGGCAACGACAGCAAGGCGTTTGCTCCCAAGGACAACCTGACCCGTGAGCAGGCCGCAAAGGTCATCACCTACCTCACCATGGGTAAGGCTGCCGCTGACAAGCTCAGCGCTTCCGCTGATCCATTCACGGATGTTCCGGCCGCTCGTTGGTCCGCAGGCTCCATTGCATACTGCAAGCAGCAGGGCATCATCGCTGGCTACGGCGACGGCAAGTTCGGCCCGACCGACACAGTCACTGGCTATCAGTTTGCTAAGATGCTTCTTGTTGCAATCGGCTACGACGCAACAATTGAAGGCTTCAATGGCGCTGACTGGCAGGTCAACGTTGCCAAGCGCGCATTCGCCAACAAGCTCTCCGATGGAAACGATGCTTTCGCGGGCACTAACGCCGCGAACCGCGAAGAAGCCGCTCTCTATGTGAAGAATACGCTTCTTGCCGGCCTCGTCACCTATGACACCAAGGGCACCAACATCAAGCTGCCCGACGGCACCACCGTCAACACCGGCGCTTCCGCTCCCAAGCAGAATACTGGCTCCTTCATGGCCAGCTACTACACTTCCTTGAAGCTCGACAACACCAGCGCTGACAGCTTTGGCCGTCCCGCAAATAACTGGACATACAAGGGCAATGATGTTGGCACCTATGCTTCCGTTGCGGCTTTCACCTACACTGCAGATATGACCGACACGGCTGGCATCGCTACGATCGCCAAAGCGCTGACCGGCTACACGCTCCATACCACCAACAATGTTGTTGATGCGAATATCGTTTACAATGGTACTCGCACGGCACTTCTCAACGCATCCTTCGCAACGACGATTGCCAATGCTACCGGCAACGGCACGCTCGTTCAGGTCTATGTCGCCAAGGATACCAAGATCATCACGGGTGTCACTGTCATCAAGAGCGATTTTGCTCAAATCAAGTCCATCAACACCACATCCAAGACCATCTACATGATCACTGGTAGCGCAACACCTGTTCAGGGCAGCTACACTGTCGCCGCTGCCGATAACGCTACGCTCTATGCGAAGCTCGCAGCCATCTCGGTAGATACGCCCGTCATCGTGACCCCTGTCTACAGCGCAACCGCTGCTAAGTATGTCGCAGCTTCTGTTGATCTTCCGACCACAGTTGTCGGCAAGGTTACTTCCACCACCGGCGCAATCGGCGCAACCGATAGCATCACAGTTAACAGCAAGGCTTATGAAGCCGCTGCTGCTGCCAACGCAACTGTTGCTGCAGCCGCAGTCAACACCTCTGGCGATGCTACCCTTGTTCTCGACCCCTATGGCTATGTTGTTTATTTCAAGGGCACGACTGCCGGCGCTGCTACCTGCGCTATGGTTGTCGCTTCCTACAAAGGGCTTGTAAACAATCAGGTTGTTGATATGGCGAAGCTCGCTTTCAACGACGGTACGACTGCGGATGTTCATGTAGCTGCACCTGCAACTGCAGGTGACTTCGTTACCTTCAGCGTTGCAAACAGCACGTACACGCTGTCAGCTCAGACACCGGTTGCTTCTGCGGGTTCCAATGGCGCAATGGCAACAACTGGCACATATGTTCAGCTTCAAAACGGCGGTTCCATCCAAGCTTCCGACAAGGCGCTCGACAACACTTCCTCTGCGCTGAATACTACCAATTATTACGGCAACTACTATGCATCTGATGTGAAGTTCATCTTTGTCAATACCAGCGCTAGTACCGCAACTGTCAAGACCGGTGTTCAGGATGTCGCTTCCATCACTTCCTCTGGCGCTCAAGCTTACAGCGTCGCAGTTATCGGCACGACCACAGCAACCGGCACAACGCCTGTTGTCACCGCAGTTTATATCCTCAACGGTGTTGCCGCTTCTGTTGACAGCAACTCCATCGTATACTTCAAGTCCATTGCCGCCACCGGTTCCACGACCGTTAAGGGCACGGACGGCACCACCGATGTAACGCTCAGCACTTACACCGGCTATGTCAACGGCGAAAAGGTCACCATGCCGCTCACAGGTGCACCTACTGCTGATAAGTTCTATGCATTTACAAAGAATGCAAATAGCTCCTACACGCTCGGCTCTACTCCCTATGCGGCAGCTGGCGCAGGTGTCACGTCCTCTGTTGTCACCTCCAATGCCATTACGGCTGTTGCAGCGAACAGATACATCACTGTTGGCGGAGCAGTTGTTGACGCTTCCACCGCAACGGTTGTTGATGCTCGTACCGCAGCGCAGAAGGCTGCCGATCCGATCGACGCTTCTCTCTACGGCCTACTTACCGCTGTTCAGGCGCACGTCGGATATGGTAACGCTGTAAATGTCGCAATGATCTACAATGGTACGACCAACAATGCGACCGTTATCTACATCACCGGCGCACCGTATGCAACGGCTCCCGCTGCGTTTACTACAACGAACAACGTGACGCTTTCGTTCAGCGCTGCTCCTGCTTCTGCTAACGCTGGCGACACAGTCGTCGTTACCGGCACACTTGGCGGATCGGCGGCTTCTGCTGCTACCAAGATCGTCATCTCCGGCGTAACCGGTACGCTGGCGGGCACTCCCACCAATGCAACATTTACGGGCAACACCCAGATCAATGTTGCAAATGGCGTAGCGGCATCCGGAACCTTTACCTTCACCTATGTTGTTCCCGCAAACGGCGCGCTGCCTGTCTTCACAGGTTCTAACGCCTGATTCTTGGAACACATCAAGTATCTGAAAGCATTCGCTTAGGATAGCGGAACACCCCGGGGCAACTGCTCCGGGGTGTTTTGTAAACTTATTGATTCTCAGATGCCGCAGAAGCGCTTCGCTCAGGCCCCGCCAGCCAGTCGTCCACCACTTCGCGCTCTTCAATGCTCTGTGCGCCGTCCTTATGGCAGACCAAAACCTTGATCGTCATCTCATCTTACCCCCAAAGCGTGAGCTCACAGCCGGCAAGGTAATTTGCGCCGTTGGTTGTGAGCATGTTAATACTGGTGAGCTCTGAATATTTGACATACTCGTTGGACCCTACCGAAAAGTTCCTTCCAAATGAGAATATGTTTACAATATCCCCAAGGCCCAGCATTGGCATAAAGACCAGTCTTGCCCTTTTGTACGCATAGGCAGACCCGCCGCTATTGCCGCCGGTACTGCCCGCCAGTGAATAATACCCCTGCGTGGATTGATTGACGCGTACATAGCTCTCCACCGTAAGGTTGACATCCAGCAGAACCATCTGCCATTGCGAAAAGTCAACGTCGGATACCATCAAATCAATCTGAGGAATACCGCCGTTCATGGGCGCTATCCTTTTCAGCTTTACGAACTCCGCCTTGCTCCTTAAGCCCGCCACCACTGCGTCCACCTTCCGGTTATCCGCATTCATTTCCTCCATGAGAAACGCGTCCGAGAGCTGCCATTGATTCAGCCCGAGCGTTTCTGTTTTTCCACTTGACAAAATTTATTTCCCCTTTCATTTATACACGCCTGATTTACAGGCACTTCCATAAATAGACTGCATTTTGTACGTTTTAAGCCGTGCACGTACATAGCATGAAGGGAAAATGTTAAAATATAACAATCATTATTCGTCGGCCCTGTGTATGTATTACTTTGTACAAACCGGGACGGTGTCGCCGTTTTCGGCCCCTCGCTTTACTTTTCCTAACACTGTGATATAATCAAAACGCATTCTTAACGATATTTCGGAGGCGTCTATGTCTAAAATTCTGGTGCTCGGCGGCGCGGGCTATATCGGGTCCCACACCGTTCGCGAGCTTTTGAAATGCGGGTTCGAGGTCGTCATTGCGGACAGCCTTGAGACCGGCCACCGCGAATCCGTTCCGCCGGAGGCGAAGCTTTATGTCGGCGATATCCGCGACCGGGCTTTCATTGACTCCGTTTTTGAAGCGGAGAGGATCGACGCAGTTATCCATTTTGCGGCCTATTCGCTCGTCGGCGAGAGCATGACCGACCCACTCAAGTATTACGGCAACAACGTCAGCGGGACGCAGGTGCTCCTCACCAGCATGGTCGCCCACCATATTGACAAGATCGTCTTTTCCTCCAGTGCCGCAACCTACGGCGAACCTGTCCACACGCCGATTTTGGAAACGGACCCGTCCGACCCCACGAACACCTACGGTGCGACGAAGGTTGCCATGGAGCAAATGTTCAAGTGGACGGCGCTTGCGCACGGCCTGCGCTATGTCTCTCTGCGCTACTTTAACGCCTGCGGCGCGCTCCCCGGCGGCGCAATCGGGGAGGACCACCGGCCCGAAACGCACCTCATCCCCATCGTTTTGCAGGCCGCGAACGGCACCCGCCCGAACATTTCCGTTTATGGCGCCGACTACCCGACGCGCGACGGCACCTGCGTGCGCGACTATGTCCACGTCTGCGATCTCGCGCAGGCCCATGTCCTCGCGGTCCGCTATCTGCTGGACGGCGGAGGCAGCGACGTTTTTAACCTCGGAAACGGCGTCGGCTTCACGGTTTTGGAGGTCATCCATGCCGCTGAAAAGGTCGTCGGACACGAAATTCCGACTGTCCTCACCGCCCGCCGTGCCGGAGACCCCGCTGTTCTGGTGGCGTCCAGTGACAAGGCAAAAAGCGTTTTGAACTGGAAGCCGGAATTTGCCGACGTGACCGACATCTTAAAAACCGCTTGGCAATGGCATAAAAGCCATCCACACGGGTATGGGAAATAAAAAAACAGGGCCGCTGCATTTTATTTTTGCAGCGGCCCCGTTTTTATGTATGTTAGGTTCCAAACAGATTCTTATATGCCGGAATCCCGGCGAGGGAGTCAGCGGTCTTCACGCCGCGGACGATGGCGGTTTCTACCGCGCGGGCAGCCATGAGCGCGACGACGTTAAAGTTGGCTGGCGTCTCGCCTGTCGCCATTGTGAAGATAGTGTCGCCATCAAAGGTCGTGTGCGCGGGACGGACCGCGCGGGCAAGCCCGTCATGGCCGAGAGAGGCAAGCTTGTTGGCCTCGTCTTTTGTCAGCATCGCATTTGTCGCGACAACGCCGATGACCGTGTTGCCGCTGTAGAGGTCCGTAATATCCCCGCACTTGCCGAGCATCAGCGCCTCGGAGTCGGCAAGCGATTGTCTGTCCTCGTCCAACGCGCCCGCGACGAGTTCGCCCGTTTCGGTATCGTAGACGTCGCCCAGCGCGTTCACGACGATGAGCGCCCCGACCTTGAGCGCGCCGAGCTGATAGCAGCAGGAGCCGACGCCGCCCTTCATGGCGAACTCTGGGCCTTCGATCTTGCCGACGGTCGCGCCCGTACCAGCGCCGACACTGCCCTGTAAAACGGGGCCGATGCCTGCGTTTTCACAGGCGGCATAGCCCATGGCTTTGTCGGGCCTTATTTTTGCGCTTCCGCATTTAAGGTCGAAGATGACCGCGCCGCAGACAATGGGAACCTTCGCGACCAGCACGTCCCGCCCGACGTCGCGCTCTTCAAGATACTGCATGACGCCCGCCGCCGCGTCCAGCCCGTAGGCGCTGCCGCCGGTCAGGAGAACGGCGTGAATGTGTTCGCGGACGTTTACGGGATTGAGCCCGTCCGTCTCTCTTGTGCTCGGCGAGCTGCCGCGGACGTCTACGCCCGCCATCGCGCCCTTTTCGCAGAGGACGACCGTGCAGCCCGTCGCTGCGTCGAAGTCCTGCGCGTGGCCGACCTTCAGCCCGCCGATTTCCGTAAATTCGATCTCGTCCATCACAGTTCCTTTCCTGTCAGGTGCACTTCGACCGCTTGAACGATCGTCTTGACATCCGCGAGCGCGCCTTTGCCGAGGTCGCCGCAGGCGAGCCGCGCCTCTTTCGGATGGACGATCTCCCAGCCGTAGTGCCGCAGCTTTTCAAGGTTGTCCTGCACAACCGGGTTTTCATACATATTCGTATTCATCGCCGGGGCGAGGAGCTTTGGGATGCCACGCATGGCGAGCGCAGTCGTTGTAAGCATATCGTCCGCAATGCCGTTTGCAAGCTTTCCGATCACGTCCGCCGAGGCGGGGGCCACGAGCAGCAAATCCGCCTTTTTCGCCAGCGAAATGTGCTTTATCTCCTGCGGCCAGTCCTCCTGAAAAACATCGGTCAAGACGCGGTTTTTAGAAAGAGCCTGTAAGGTCAGGGGTGTAATAAAGGCCGCGCCGCCCTTTGTGAGGATGACGTCGATATTGAAGCCCTCTTTGGTCAGAATATTTGTGATGTCGGCGGCCTTATAGGCGGCGATGCTGCCCGTGACACCCAGAACAATGTTTTTCATACGCCGTACCTCTTTTCATAAAGTTCGAGAACGCTGCGGACGATGGCTTCCGCAATCTCGCTTTTCGTTTCGCAGCGGATATAGCTTTTGTCGGGGGAGAGCAGATAGCCGACGTGATGCTCGCCGCGAATTTGCGAAAGGTCGTTCGCGAGCACAAAGTCGCAGGAATTTTTCTGCAAAAGCCTGTGCGCGACGTCCAAAAGCTCTTCCTTTGGCACGTCGTCCAGAAGCTTGAAGCCTACAAGTATCGTTTCCGACTGAAGCGGCTTTATCATGCCGATGAGCTTCGGTGTCTGCTTGAGGGCCAAAATCGGATGCGCAAGGTTGGAGCCGACCTTTTTGCTCCGGTCGATGAGCCGCTCGTTTTCGCGGATGCAGCCTGTCACAAAGCCCGCGAGCGCCGCTTCGTCCACAAAATCTGTCCCGCGCTTCTTCCAGAGCTTTTCCGCGACGGACGCGCCGAGAGTCTCTGCCGTCGTCATACTCTCGACCGGTTAGTCGCTGACGGCCATGGAATGGACAACTGCGTCGATGGTTTCGTTCGTGAGAATATAGGTGAGCACGTCTCCGACGCTCTCCGCCCCATGAACGGTCACGACCTCCACACATGAAAGCTCCGGTATGATTGCGCCGCGCTCGCAGACGTAGAATATCGTTTCAAGTTTTTCGCCAGCCTGCCGGACGAATTCCCGCGCCACCGCGCTTGCGAGTCTGCCAGAAGCTGCATTCGCAATTTTGCGGACCTGATCGATCTGCTCGTTCGTGCCGCCGGCTGTGATGATGATCTTCATAGTTCAAAAACTCCCGTTTTGGAAATTGCCTGTATCCCGCACAGTATACCATAGTACCGCGTAAAATCGCCACAATATTTCGAGAATACAAGTAAAAAGCAAAAAAATTTACCACAGGTTATTGACATATGCCAACAATGCGCGTATAATACGCGTTGTTGAATAAATGACATATGCCAGAAAAGGAGGGGAACCCAATGCCGAGACCCTGTAAAGCGCGGCGCATTTGCGCTCTGCCGGGCTGTTGCCGCTTCGGACCGGCGGAGCCGTGCGCGGAGCGTGAAACCGTCACGATGACGCTCGATGAGTACGAGGCCGTGCGCCTGATTGACCTTGTCGGCCTCACGCAGGAGGCCTGTGCCGAGCGCATGGACATTGCGCGCACGACGGCGCAGGCGGTCTACGCGAGCGCGCGCCAAAAGCTCGCCGAATGTCTCGTGCAGGGCCGCGAGCTGCGCATTGAGGGCGGCAACTGCGTTGTCTGCGACGGGAACGCCCCCTGCTGTGGCCATTGCCGCCGCGGCTGCTGCCGCAATCAGAACGAATAAAATTTTTTGATCTTGGAGGAAAATTATGCGCATTGCAGTTACCTATGAAAATGGAAACGGACAGGTCTATCAGCACTTTGGTCACACCGAAAAGTTCAAGCTCTATGACGTGGACGGCGGCAAAATTCTCTCGACGAACGTCATTGATGCGGCCGGCAGCGGCCACCGTGCACTCGGCTCCTTCCTTATTGGACAGGGCGTGGACGCCGTCATCTGCGGCGGCATTGGCGTTGGGATGCAGGAAGTTTTGATGCAGGAGAGCATTCTGGTCTACGGCGGCGTCACCGGAGACGCGGACGAGCCCGTGAAGGCATATCTTGAAAATCGGCTCTCGTTCAATCCGAACGTCACCTGCGTCGGTCACGATGGCGAGGAAGCGCATGGAGAGGGAAGCTGCGGCTGTGGCCATCACCATGAGCAGGAACATGCCGAGGGCGGCTGCGGCTGTGGTCACCACCATGAGCAGGAG
>DEMY01000025.1:0-15596 GCA_002359425.1 Clostridiales bacterium UBA2658 | reverse complement strand
TGCTTATCCGATCTTGCGCAAAAGGTTTGCCATTTCAATCGCGCTCTCCGCACAGGAAAAGCCCTTGTTGCCAGCCTTTGTTCCGGCGCGCTCAATGGCCTGCTCAATGGTCTCCGTCGTGAGAACGCCGAAAAGGACCGGAATGCCTGTCGCAAGCGCCGTTTGCGCCACACCCTTGGAGACTTCATTGCAGACATAGTCGTAGTGGCTCGTGCTGCCGCGGATGACGGCGCCCAGACAGATCACCGCGTCGTATTTTTCGCTCTGCGCCATCGTCTGCGCCGCGAGCGGAATCTCGAATGCGCCAGGTACCCACGCGACGGAAACGTCGTCTTCCTCGACTCCGTGCCTTTTTAGTCCGTCGAGCGCGCCGGACAGGAGCTTCGCCGTGATAAATTCGTTGAACCGCGCTGCGACGATACCGATGCGCAGACCCTCTGCAATAAGCTTTCCTTCATAGACGTTCATAGTCAGCACTCCTTAATAGTTCATAATGTGGCCCATTTTTTCCTGCTTCGTCTGCAAATAAAACAGGTCGTAGGGGTTCGCGTCCATCTGATAGNNAAAGCCGGAGCGTTTTGGCACCGAGATCGCGCAGGATCTGTGCGCCGATGTAGTATTCGCGCAGGTCGCCTGCAAAGCCGAGCGCGACGTTTGCCTCCAGCGTATCCATACCCTTGTCCTGCAATTCATAGGCGCGGAGCTTGTTTATCAGCCCGATGCCTCGCCCCTCCTGACGCATATAGAGGAGAATGCCGCGCCCCTCTTCGTTTATCTGCGTCATGGCCGCGGCAAACTGCTGCCCGCAGTCGCAGCGCAGAGAGCCGAAGGCATCCCCCGTCAAACACTCAGAGTGGACGCGGCAGAGAAGGCCCTGACCGTCGCCGATATCGCCCTTTACGAGCGCGATGTGGTGCTCGCCGTTGAGACGGTTCACATAGCCATAGGCCTTGAAGAATCCGTACCGTGTCGGCAGCTCCGCGACTGCGACGCGCTCAACGAGCTTGTCGTGCTTTTTGCGGTAATCCTGCAAAGACTTGATGGTGACGATTTTTAGGTCCCATTTTTCTGCAAGCGCCATCAGCTCCGGCGTGCGCATCATGGTACCGTCCTCGCGCATGACCTCGCAGCAAAGGCCGCACTCTTTCATGCGCGCGAGACGCAAAAGATCGACAGTCGCCTCCGTGTGCCCGCCGCGCTCCAGAACGCCCTTCGGTTTTGCGAGCAGCGGGAACATGTGTCCCGGACGGCGAAAGTCCTCCGGCTTTGCATCCTCTGAAACGCAGGCGCGCGCCGTGACGCCGCGTTCCTCGGCGGAGATGCCCGTCGTCGTCGAAACGTGATCGACGGAAACCGTGAACGCCGTTTCGTGGTTGTCGGTGTTGTCTGCGACCATTTGCGGAAAGCGGAGCTTTTTGCAAAGCGCCCCGCTCATCGGCATACAGATAAGCCCCTTTCCATGAACCGCCATGAAGTTCACGTTCTCAGTTGTGGCGAATTCCGCCGCACAGATGAGGTCGCCCTCGTTTTCGCGGTCCTCGTCGTCCGTCACCAGAATGAGACGGCCCTGCCGCAGCTCCGTGAGCGCCTCGTCTATCGTGTTGAAGCGATACATATCTGACCCTCCTTAGAAGTCGTATCTTGCCAAAAATTCTTCCGTTATATCGCCCGTTTTGCCGAGCAGCTTTTCCACATATTTGCCGATGCAGTCGCATTCCAGGTTGACCATGTCCCCGGTGCGCGCCGCACCAAGCACCGTGTTTTCCGCCGTGTGCGGGATGACCGAGACCTCAAACGCATCCTGTGTGACCGCCGTCACCGTGAGACTCACGCCGTCAATGGCGATGGAGCCTTTTTCAACGACATAGCGCAGGATTTCAGGCCCTGCGCGGACGACATAGCGCACCGCGTTTTCGTCCCGCCGCACGGTGCGAATAACGCCGGTGCCGTCGATGTGTCCTGCGACGATGTGCCCGCCGAAGCGCCCGTTTGCCGGCATCGCGCGCTCTAAATTGACGGGACTTCCCGGTCGCAGTGTCCAGAGCTTCGAGCGCTCGACCGTTTCGCGCATGACGTCGGCGCAAAAGCCGTTTCCGGTCAGGCGCGTCACCGTGAGACAAACGCCGTCCACCGCGACGCTGTCGCCGAGCGACAGATCGCCCAGAATGCGGGACGCGCTGATGGTTAAAACCGCGCAATGACCGTCTTTTTCAATGGATTTTACAACGCCAAGCTCTTCCACAATGCCCGTGAACATCAAAGCACCTCGCTTTCCAAAAGCAGGTCGTCACCCAGCACCGTCACGCGCGGAGGAGAAAGAAGCAGCGCGTTTGCCGGGTCTTCGATACCCGTGCCCATGACCGGCGTTTTCGCGGAAGCCCCGCCGAAGATTTTGGGCGCGATGTAGATTTGTACGCGGTTTACAACTCCCACTTCAAGCGCCGAAGCGTTGAGTGTTCCGCCACCCTCTAAAAGAACGCTGGAAAGTCCCTTTTCGCCGAGCACCGACAGGAGCGCGCGGAGCTTGACGCGACCGTTTTCCTCTGGCAGCGTCAACACGTCGCACCCGGCGGCGCGGTAGGGGAGGGCGCGCTCCTTATCCGGTTCACAGGTTGCAAGAATGGCCGGAACCTCCTTTGCTGCTCGCACGATTTGGGAGCCGAGTGGCGTTTTCAGATGTGTGTCGCAGACAACGCGCACGGGGCTTCGTCCATCCGGCGCCCGACAGGTGAGAAGCGGATCGTCCGCGAGAACCGTTCCAACGCCGACCATCACGGCGGCATAGCGGTTTCGGTCCCGCTGCACCCGCTGCCGCGCGGTTTCGCCTGTGATCCACTTGGAAGCGCCTGTGACGGTCGCTGTTTTTCCGTCCGCCGTCATTGCGTATTTGAGAATGACAAAGGGCGTTTTTGTTTGGATGTAGTGGAAAAACACCGCGTTGAGCGCGTCGCATTCCGGTTTCAAAACACCCTCCGTCACCTCGACGCCGTGTTCTCTCAAAAGCGTCACGCCGCCGCCGGAAACGAGCGGGTTCGGGTCCTTGGAGCCGATGACGATGCGCCGGATGCCGGCGGCAAGGATCGCATCCGTGCACGGCGGCGTCTTGCCCCAGTGGCAGCAAGGCTCGAGCGTTACATAGAGCGTTGCACCCTTTGGGTCTTCCGCGCAGCTTGAAAGCGCGTTTCGCTCCGCGTGCGGCCCGCCGAAGCGCGCATGCCAGCCGGTGCCGACGGTCTTGCCGTCCTTCACAATGACCGCCCCGACGAGCGGGTTCGGGTCAACCTTTCCGACGCCGCGCTCCGCCAGTGCAAGCGCGAGCGCCATATAGTTTTCGTCCGTCATGCATATCCCTCCCGGAAAAGAAAAATAGCACCCGAAAGTCAGAAAATGCCTTTCGGGTGCTATAACGGTTCCGTTTTGAGACGCCATGGAGCGCGGGTACGGCAAAAAGCCGCCAGCTTCCCTGACGTTAAAAAACACATCTTCTTCCATCCAGACTATACTGTCGGTTTCGGAGTTGCACCGAATCCCGGCCCGAACCATTGCCGGACCCTGCGCTTTCGCGCTCGCGGACTTTACCGCCGATCGGGAATTTCACCCTGCCCTGAAGACATCTCGCACTATTCGGTTGTCGCGTTCAGCATACAACGCTTTGCAAAAAATTGCAAGCCCTTTTTCAGATTTGTGTTTTTGGTTGCGTAGTGGTACGATGAGGCCAAAATAAAAAGACCGCTCCGGCAGTCTTGGGAGGATATAAAAATGCTTAATAATGACCGGGCCGCGCGCGTGCGCAAAAATATGAAAAAGGCGGGGCTGACACAGATCGTCGTTTCATCCACCGAATCCGTCTATTATCTCACCGGCGTCTATGTCCAACCGATGGAGCGTTTTCTGGCCCTCTACCTCACGGACGACGGCGAAGCGACGCTCTTTGCAAACGAGATTTTTGGCCTTGCAAGTACGCCGGGGCTTCCGGTCGTGACGCATCGGGATGGCGAGGATGCTGTCCGCGACCTTGCTGGGGCCGTTCGTCCCGGCACGCTAGGTATTGACAAGTTTTTATACAGCAAATTTCTTATCGCGCTCATGCAGGCGCGAACGGATGTAAAGCCGACCCTAGGCTCTGCGCCGGTTGACCTCGCGCGCATGTGCAAGGACGAAGCCGAGCGGGAAGCCATGCGGCATGCCTCCCAGGTGAACGATAAGGTTATGGGCGAAATTCAAAAGCAGGTCCGCGCGGGTGTCGCAGAAAACGAGCTTGCCGCCGAGGTCAACCGCCTTTACCGCGAAAACGGCGGCACGGCAGGCCCGCAGCTCGTCTGCTTCGGCCCGAACGGGGCCGATCCTCACCACGGCGGCGACAAAACGGTCATCAAACGTGGCGACAGCGTCATTTTCGACATTTTTGCCCCCGTCGGCCGCTACTGGTGCGACATGACGCGCACGGTGTTTTTTGGTGAGGTCAGCGAAAAGCAGCGAGAGGTCTACGAGCTGGTGCGCCGCGCAAACGAGGCGGCGGAAGCAAAGGTAAAGCCGGGCATTCTCCTTTCGGAGCTGGACGCGACCGCGCGCGGCATCATCGCAGACGCGGGCTACGGGCCGAACTTTACGCATCGTCTCGGTCACGGCTGCGGCCTTGCGTGCCACGAGCCGCCCGACGTGAGCGGCGCAATGGACATTCCGCTGGAGCCGGGCATGGTTTTTTCCATCGAGCCGGGCATCTATCTCCCCGGCGAATTTGGCGTGCGCATTGAGGACCTTGTTCTGGTCACCGAAAACGGGGGAGAAGTGCTGAATCAATTCTCGAAGGAACTCACGGTCATCAAATAAAACGATCAAAAAACCGGCGCACCGCTTTGAGGCGATGCGCCGGCTCTATATGAACGCTGCGGGGCAGGGGAGCGGCATTCTCTTTCTTTCAGACGCTCCCGGCGCGTCACTTGGGGGCGCGGCCCAGCTTTGCGAACATATCGCCAAAAATACCGTCGCGGTAGACAAAATTGCACACGCGCATGAGGTGCCGTTCGGAATCGAGACGCCATTTGAGGTCGTCCGTCAAATGCGGCGCGGGTGCGAGTGTGGAGGGACACCAGTTGGGATTAATCATGTAGCCGACGGTGGAAATGTCCCAGACGATGCGGGAGGGAGCCGAACCCGTGAAGGGGATGGTTTCGGCGGCGGTCCCGGCGTAATCGTCCGCACCTTTGAGATAGGTTAGGCGGAAAAGGGAAAGCATATTGTCCGCTTCCTTCGGAGAGAGCTGGCTTGTGACAATGTCGGAAAGATAGGTGCCGATGCGGCTTTTGCCCTTGAGGTTTGCCTCCAGCTCCGGCGCGGTCGTCGTGAGGTTCGAGGCAACCGTCATGCAGGGCATGAGCACCAGCGGCACGCCGCAGTCGAAAATGATCTGCGAGGCGATGGGGTCCTGCCCCATATTGAATTCGACCGCGTGAGGCCAATAGAGCGGGTGGCCGCCGAGCCAGACGACGACGATCTTTTTGATGATCTCCGGCTCCATCAAAATGGCCGAGGCGATGTTCGTGATTTCACCGATGGCTACGACATAGAGAATGTCCTCGGCTGCCATGGCACGCTTTACAAGGTCGCGCGCGGCGTCGCTCTCGACCGGCGTTTTCGCGTCCGTGAGATAGCGTTTGGAGCCGCGAAAGATTTTGCCCGCCGGGTCTTTATCCAAAAGACCGAAAATTTTGAGGATCTCCTGATAGCTCAGCTCCAGCCCCTCAGAGAGGTCGGAGGTCATCGGAACCGTTACGTCGTCCGTTTTGAGGAGTTTTTCAAAGAACGCGCCGGAAAACGGAGCGGCATAAACGGCGTCCACCGTGAGCTTTTCGGGGGACATAAGGGCGTAGGAAAGGGCGAACTGGTCGTCCACCTCGTTGTAGGTGTCCGTGTCAAGCACCATATGAACGGGGCCGGACGGGGGCATGAGACGGCGGACCATCTCGTCTCTGGACAATACGGGAAACGGCATTTTTATTCTCCTTTCGCCTGCGGCGTAGCGGCAGAACATACCGGGATGCGGCGCTTTGTAAAAGCGTGGCGCAGACTGTCGATGTTGTTGGAAAGAATCATGACCACCAGCAGGAAGAAGCCGAGCGCGACGTTCTGGAACGTGTCCGGAAGCCCCGCCGCGATGAGGCCGATGAAGATGGTGTTGAGCGTGAGCTGGCTGATGAGGATACCGAAGGCCATGTTGCAAACGGGCTGCAAAACGATGGCGATAAGAACACCCATAAGGGGTTTGAAAAGGAGCGTTGCGCTGCCGAGACTCGTTTGTGCGCCCATGGAGCCGGACTGGCTGATGGTCAAAATGGCGGCAATTGCGATGAAAACGCTGCCGATGGTGAACGAACGATGCTTCACAAGCTGCGTCGGGATGCCCGCATTTTTTGCGACTGCCTCGTTGCTGCCGACGGCGCGCATGTGGTAACTGTACTTCGTGTTGTTAAAAAGGAAGTAAACCAGCAGCGCGGAGAAAATAAGAACGTAGATAATATATGGCGAAGCGCCTAAAACGGCGTACTTGTTGTCGATGCTGACAAAGCTGAACTTGCCCGCGATATTTTTGCCGACGATCTCGTAGATCATGGTCAGTGCCATGGTGAGAACGAGAGACGGAATTTGGCAGTCCCAGTTGAGAAGGCCGGTGACGGCGGAAATGAGAAAGCTTGTGGCAAGGCAACCGAAGATCAGACCCGGCATTCCGAGCTTTGCGGAGAGAATGCCGCCCACAAGGCCGCTGATGATGAGCCGCGAGCCGACCGTGAAGTCAAAGATGCCGCACATGTAGCCGAACGCGACGGCGTAGGCGGTGATTGTCGGGATGATGGACTGCAAAAAGATCGTATAGATGCAGTTTAAGTTGCTGAAGCGGTCGTAGCAGATTACGAGAAAAATGCAGTACACAACGACCGGCAGCAGCAGAGCCTTCAAGGCTTTCAAAAGCGTTTCCTTCATTTTCGTTTTCCTCTTGTCCGAATTGAAAGCGAAGCGGACAAAGCCGCGCTTATCGTTCCTCAGACAGGACGCGCGGGGGCGTCCTGTCCGAGGGGGCTTGGATTATTTTTCGAGGCCCTTGTGGCGCTCGGCAACGTCCGCGACTGAGAAATCGGAAACGGTCTTTTTGAAGGTTTCTTCGGTAACGTCGGACTTGTAGAACTTGACGAGGTTTGCCTTGATCTCGTCGGAGGTGAACACCGGGATCTTACCGAGGAAGTAGGTCAGGAAATTGTCGGCTTCCTCTTTGGAGGTCAGCTCAAGGTAGTTTGTGATGAGGATGAACGGGCCGTCGGTCTTGATGGGGGTGCCGATGACTGCGTTCACAAGGATAACAGTCGAGAGCTGCGGGTCGATTTGCTGCTGACCGCCATAGGCCACGTTGAAGCTGCCGTTTGCGAGATAGTCGCCCATCGTGAAGTCGAAGTCGATGCGGCCGACCTTGATTTTTCCAGCGAGGTTGTGGTCCGAAAGGGCCTTTTCAATGGTAGGCAGCGCAGCGGGGCAGTAGGTTCCTGCGAGCAGGATACCATCCATCTCCGGATAGGCGGCTATGTAGCTTTCGATGGTCTTGGTCATGTCGGTCTGCTCGGTGATGCTGTAGGTCGTGTTCAGGAGCTTGATGCCGGTTTCCTCAACGCCCTTTGCAATGCCCTTGTCGCGCAGATCGGAGGAGGTGTCGCCCTTGGCAATGTTAATGACGCAAAGGTTCTTGACGCCCTGACCGGACAGGGCCTTTGTGATGTCATAGGCGCACTTCTCGTCGTCCTCGTTGCAGCCGCCTGCGAAATATTTCGAGGCGTAAATTTCCTTGCGGATGCTCTCGTCGGAGATGGTGCGGAACATCGTGGCGTAGTAAACGCCCGCTTTCGTGCACATCTGATTGACGGTCGGTAGCATGGAGTCAGACGCGGGCATGAAGATGATGCCCTTGCAGCCGCGGCTGATGAGGTCGGAGATGTTGTTGATGAGGTTGTCCGCCGTGAGGCCGCTCTCAACGGTGACAAGCTCGCCGCCCGCGGCTTCGACGGCGGCCTTGACGTTTGTGACGATGGAAACGAAGGTCGGGTCGGTCGAGGATGTTACCCACGGGAAGCCGATCTTAAAGGGCTCGGGGTTCGTGCCGCTCGTGGCGCTGGAAGCGGACGGCTGCGCGCTTTCGGTACCCTTGGAGCCGGAGCAGCCGGCGAGCAGACCGACGGCCATCGAGACTGCGAGAATCAGTGCAAGTGCTTTTTTCATGTTTTTCCTCCTTGAAATATCACGTTTCGCTCATTTTTGGTGATATCAGAATTATTTCACGACGCCAACGCTCTTTCGATCAAAAGAGATGACGACGATCACAATGAGAATGACGCCCTCTACAACCTGCTGCGTGAGGCCGTTTATGCCCATAATAGACATGCCATTTTTCATGACGGCCATTGCGACGCTGCCGATGACGGCGGAGCGGAACTTGACGGGCCAGCCGCCTGTCAGCGATATGCCGCCGAATAAGACCGCAAGCAGTACGTCAAATTCAAAGGCGCTGCCCGTTTTGGATGAAGCCGTACAGGTCCGAACGAGACTGAAAAAGCCGGCGAGACCGCACATGAGGCCGGAGATTGCAAAGGCTATGAGCTTTGTCCGCTCGACCCGAACGCCTGCCTGCCGCGCTGCGTCTGCCGAAGCGCCGATCGACCGGCAGCGCTTGCCGAAGGGTGTGAACTCGAAGAGGGTATAAAGGATGGCAAGCGCCAGAACGAACACGGCGATCTTGACCCCGTCCTGATCGAAAACGCGCTGTGAAACGGGGATGCCGGCGGAGCCGTTTAAAAGCCAGACCGTCACGCCGCGCACGACGAAGGACATTGCGAGCGTCCCGATGAAGGACTCGACCCGAAGCTTTGAGATGACAAATCCGTTCAAGAGTCCAACGCCAAGCCCCGTCGCCAGCGCGACCGGAAAAATGAGCGCAAGGCTCGTTTTAGAGGCGCACGCGGCAAGCGCCGCCGCAAGTCCGACGATTGCGCCGACCGAGAGGTCCAGCTCGCCGAGCGACATCAGGAATACAACGCCCATCGCGCCGAGACCGATGCTGAAAAAGTTATTAAAGATGTTCATGAGGTTGCGCGAGGACAGAAGGTCGCCGCGCGTCAGGATTTCAAAAATGAGGACGACGAGCGCAAGCCCTATGAACGAAAAATATTTCGTGGCGGCGCTTTTGAGCCTTTGCCCGGTACTGCCAAGCTTCAGAGCGTTTTCTTCCATGGCGCGCCTCCTCATATCATCTTCTGGATGAGCTTTGCTTCCGTCAGCCCGTCTGTACGGAAAAATTCGCCCGACACCGCGCCGTCCTTCAAGGTCACGATGCGGTCGCTCATGCCGATCAGCTCCGGCAGCTCCTCGGAAATGAGCACAATAGAGCGGCCCTCTTTTTTAAGCTTTTCAATAAGCTCATAAATCGCGGCCTTTGCGCCGACATCGATGCCGCGCGTCGGGCAATCAAGAATCATGACGTCGGAGCCTTTGGCAAGCCATTTGGCCAAAACGACCTTCTGCTTGTTGCCGCCGCTGAGCGTCGAGCAGTAGTCGGCGGCGGACCCGGCCTTGACGCCAAGCGCCTGCGACCATTTGTCCGCGAGCGCGTTTTCGCTTTTTCGGGAGACGAAAACGCCCTTGGAGAGGTTTTTGAGCGACGGCAGGCAGATATTATCCCGAATGCTGCAAATGGGCATCAGCGATTCACGGTCGCGGTTTTTGGAGACATAGGCGACGCCGTGCGCAACGGCCCATGCGGCGCTTTTTATGGTCTTTTGTTCTTTTCGGACGCTGCCGGTATCCNNAATGCCACAGTCGCTCAGTCCGCCGACGCCGAGAATCTCCCCTCGATGCAGACTGAGAGAAACGTCCTTCAAAATACCCTGCGAGACGTGCGCTGCCTCCAAAACGACCTCGTCGTTGCAGACAGATTTCGTATCGTCACGGTAGTAGTGGCCGGAGATATCTCTGCCGATCATGAGCTGCTTGATTGCGTCCTCGCTAAAATCCTTTTTATCAAGGTTTGCCGTTACGACGCCGTCGCGCAGAATGGTGACGCAGTCGCACAGCGCCATGATTTCCTCGATGTCGTGCGAGATGAAAAGAACGGAGCCGCCGCTTTCGCGCTGCCGTTTCATGAGCTTGTAGAGGATATCGCGTCCGCTGATTGTCAGAGCCGTCGTTGTCTCATCGATAATCCAGCCCATCGGCAAAGCATATAGGGAACGCGCAAGCTCGACGAGCTTGCGATCCTAAAAGCTGAGCTTGTCGATCAAGATGTCGGGACGAATGTGTGTGACGCCAATGGATTCGAGCGTTTTTTGCGCCTCGCGCTCCAGCTTCTTAACGTTTAAAACGCCATTTTTGACGAACTGCGACTCTTTGCCGAAAAAGATGTTTGCGGCCACCGTGATGCCGCTGATGGTGCCCTGCTCCTGCACGACCATACTCACGCCGCTGTCCATCGCGCCGAGGGTGCTCGCGGGGCGATACGGCTCGCCGCAGAGCGTCATAGTCCCGCTGTCCGCCTTCTGGATGCCGGCGAAAATGGACGAAAGCGTCGATTTGCCGGAGCCGTTTTCACCGACAAGGCCATGAATTTCGCCCTTGCGGATTGTGACGTCAACGTCCGAGAGCGCCTTCGTCGAGCCGAACGATTTGCAGAGTTTTTCGGTTTTGCAGAGAGAATCGTTCATCCGTTTACCTCGTAAATTCTGCGTGGCTTTGCGCCTGCCTCGGGGCGGCGGAGCCGGAACGGCAGCGCGCTTTTTCGTAGGCGCGCACCTCCTCCGCAAAGGGGATAGAGGGCGACGCGCCTTTTCTTGTGACCGAAATGCCGCTTGCGATGGAGGCCGTTTTCAGCGCTTGTTCTGGATTGCCATGCGCAAGAAACGTATGCAAAAAGTAGCCCGTGTGGGTGTCGCCGGCGGCGGTCGTATCAACGGCCTTGCACTTGATGGCGGCAGCGGCGCTGCGCCGCCCGTCGCGGCTTATGAATTCAGAGCCGTCCTCGCCCTTCGTGAGTAAAACCGCCGTATTGGGATAACGGCTGTGCAGCGCGGCGGGAATGTCGCTGCTGCCCTCGGGCGCACAGAGCGCCGCGCCTTCCACTTCGTTTACGAGCAGAAAATCCACCTGCGACAGGTCGCAGGCAAGAACCTTTTCATTGAAGGGAGAGGGGTTGAAGGCGACCTTTAACCCGCGCGCGTGCGCCGCCGTGATGGCGTAGTCAACATTTGAGACTTCATTTTGCAAAACAAGAAGGTCGCCTGCGGAAAAGTCCGCGAGCACTTCGTCGATATAGGGCTTGTCCACCTCGCCGTTCGAGCCGGCGACGATGATGATGCAGTTTTGTCCGGCCCGGTCTACCTGAATGACCGCGTGCCCGTTCGGGCCGGGGGAACGGCGGATGCGGGAGGGGTTTACCCCGTCGGCGCGCAGGGCGTCTAAAAATATGTCCCCGTCGCTGCCGATAACACCTGCAAATGAGACCTCGCTTCCCGCGCGCGCGAGCGCCACGGCCTGATTGAAGCCCTTGCCGCCGCAGAAGGATGCAAAGCCTTTTGCCGCGACCGTCTCTTTTGGCACGGCAATTTTTTCTACAGTGTAGGTCCTGTCAATATTCAGGGCCCCCAGTACAAGAATTTTCATTTTTTATTTCTCCAAATTCAGCCTGATGCTCGGAGTAATATAGCTCGAGCGTTTCTCTTTCTATCAGTGCGGGGGGAACGCCGTGCCGCATGGTGGAGAGCCCCGCGGCGCAGTTTGCATAGGATATGGCCTCTTCGGCGCTTTTGCCCTGCGCAAGGTAATAGGCAAACGCCGCGATGAAAGCGTCCGCCGCGCCAGTCGTATCGACAGGCGTGACGCGCGCGGCTGGAAAGCGCTTTGTCTGATTGCCGTCGGCGAACAGACAACCTCTTTCGGCGAGTGTGATGATGACTGAGCCTGCGCCATTTTGCAGGAAATACGCCGCCCGATCTTCTACGGTTGCGGCTGCGGGGACAAGTGTTTCCGCCTCCTTTTCATTCGGCACGAGAATATCCGCGCTGCGCAGAAGCTCCGGCAGCAGGGATGTGACCGTGCAGGGTTTCAAAATGACCTTCGCGCCATGCCGGTGCGCAAGCTCCGCTGCGCGAAGCACGACTTGCTGGTCAAGCTCTGTCTGAATGAGACAGTAGTCCGTATTTTCAAAAAGATACTCAAAACGGTCAATATCGGCCGCCGTGAGCGCGTCGTTTGCCCCGTCAAAGACGGAGATGTTGCTTTCGGCGTTGCTTTGTATAAAGATGTATGCGTGACCGGTTGGAATGCTGTCGTGCGTCATGACGCCGTCCGTACACACCGTACTGCCGCGCAGACATTCAAAGACCCGCCGCCCGTCATAGTCGCTGCCAAGAAAGGAAATAAGGCTGGCAGCGCCGCCGAGCTTGGAAATGCCGACTGCCTGATTAAGCCCCTTGCCGCCCGGCATGAGGAGCCGGTTGCGAACAGTGACCGTTTCTCCCGGCTCCGGCTGCTTATCGACGGTCATGAGTGTGTCAACGTTGATGGTGCCGACGACGACAAAGCGGCCCTGATCCGCCTTTTTCGGCGGAACAATGCTATCCTCGCAGGTGACCGCGCAGCGGCGGCTGAATTCCGCATAGACAGACCGGCCCGTTTCGACCCGGTCAATGAGCCTGTCGGCAGCAAATCTGCCGAGTTCCTCAAAAGGACTTGAGAGGGAGGATACCCGAACGCCCGCAATGCGCATTTCGCCCGTGTCAACCCCGATGACTGAAAGCTCGTCCGGAACGTGCAGATTCATGCTGTCCGCGAGCGCGGCCAGACGGCTGACAGAAGCCGTATCAAAGCAGATGACGCCCGTATGCGTCTGAACCCAGAGAAAGTCGCTGTCCGCGGCACTCCGCCTGTCGGACGGTTCGTCGAAGGGAATGCTGCGGTCAAAAAGAAAGCGGCGAATGCCCTCGGTAAAGCTTTGCCCGGCGGCCCCGTCGTCCGAACAGATGCAGCCGATGCGCGTGTGGCCCTTGTCTGTCAGCGCCCGTGCGGCGGCATAGCCAAGCTCTGCGTAAGAAAACCAGGCGTTTACATCGGAAGGCTTCTCCCTGCTGTCCAGCGTATGGACCACGGTTGCAGACGCAATGCCGTCTGGCGGAGCGGGGATGGAATATGGCTCTTTTGCCCAGATAATGCCGTCCACATGGTGGGAAGCGAGCGTTTCAAAATTCTGCGTTTCCTCCTCCGCCGTGGAGGACGGACAGACGATCGTGCTGTATCCCCGCGCCCGCGCCTGTTTCACTACGCCTGTGAGCAGCCCGTAATCAGCGGACTGACCGATCAGAATGCCCAGTACCAGCGAGGGCCTTTGCTCCTCTGAGGGCCGATAAGGTGTGAAGTGGTATTGCTTTACGATTTCGAGCACGCGCTCGCGCGTATCCGCACTGATGCTGTCATCCTTTTTGTTGATGACCTTGGAAACGGTTGAGACCGAAACGTTTGCAAGCTCCGCAATTTCCTTGACAGTCATACGCGCAGGCTCCCCCTTGTTTTTCTCTTTTTGTACCTGATTGTTCGCGTGTGGCTTGAGAAACATTTTCCGAAACATTTTCTTTTCTTAGTTAATCATGCCCTAGCCAAAAAGTCAATGTCCCATTTTAACAGTTTTTAATACTTTTTTTCTAATTATTTGATAATGCAGTCGTTGGAAATCACGTAAGACAGCATATTGATTCCTGAAAATCCGTACCAGACCGTCGTGAAGTCGCGGTCATTTTTATTTGCAGGACGCTTGACAAAATATGCAGATTGCATTACGATATGTGCATGTTTAGCCCGTAATTCCGCTGCGTGCGTTCTGTTTTCGCATAACAAGCGCAGCTTACATAAAAGTATTCACAAGTGTTTTGGGAGGCCATTATGAAATTCGGCGAAAAGCTCCGCGAACTGAGAAAAGAAAAAGATATGACGCAGGCGCAGCTTGCCGAAAAAGCGGGGCTGTCGTTGCGGACTATGGTGAGCTATGAAAAAGGGACCTGCTATCCAAAGAGACGGGAGACCTATAAGGTACTTGCGGATGTGCTCGGAACGAATGAAACTTATCTGCGCAACGAGGACGAGGAATTCGTAGCGGACGCAGCCGAGCGCTACGGCCGCAACGGCAGACGGCAGGCGCAGGCGATTGTTTCAGAGGTCGGCGCGCTGTTTGCTGGCGGCGAGCTGAGCGACAAGGACAAGGACGCCGTTATGCAGGCGCTGCAAAAAGCGTACTGGGACGCGAAGGCGGACAATGTGAAATATACGCCCAAAAAGTTTCGCCCGCAGAAGTGAGAATTCCGCATATATGAAAGCGACGCTTTTTAGAAAATAAAAACGCGCCCCGAAAACGGGGCCTCCGCACAATTAAAGATTTTGCGGAAGTGCAAGAGCAACGAAGCGGGCGCGGACTGCTCTTGCGAATGGGGGCGACGAAGGTCTTGCTGAAATCTGAAATTATTTTTAACCGCGCGCAGGACACGCTCCGAAGCTGCGACACGCGGAACATTGACGAGATTGCCGAAGCGCTCGGCGTTACGGTCTACGACGGACAGCCGTTTGCGGACCTTCTCGGTATGTACATCTGCCGCTGGCGGCACCGCTTCGTGTTTCTCAGCGAAAATCTGGACGAGTATCTGCGCCGCATCGTCCTCGCGCACGAGCTGGGGCACGACGCTTTTCACCAAAAGCTCGCTGCCGGTTCAAGCGGTTTGCAGGAGTTTTCTCTTTTCGATATTCGCACGATCACGGAATACGAGGCCAACGCCTTCGCCGCGCATCTTCTTTTAGACAGCGACGAGGTTTGCGAGCTTGCCCGTGAGGGGAAGGATATCCAGCAGATATCACAGATTATGAACACCAGAATGAATCTCCTGCTTATAAAAATGCAGGAGATGAATCGTTTGGGCTACGATTTCAAGCTGCCAGGCCCCGCCAACGGCTCATTTTTGAAGGGCGAGCGGTCCGTATAGAGATGAAACAAAGTTAAGTGCGTTGGAGCAAGAATGTTGCCGCCTGAATGCAGCGGCAAGTAACAAGCTTTCGTATGCCGCATAAAGCGCGGACATGCAAACGGCGCAGAAGCTTATGAAGGAGCAAAGAAACCATATTTTGCTTTTACAAACAGACAATCAGACGAATCACATAATGCATGAGAAAGGGGAGCGGATTTATTTCCGCTCCCCGATTTTTGCTTAAAAGCTGCCATCAGGTTTGCCATTAAAATAATGCGATTAGGTACATAAAAACGCAATGATTTAATATGAACCTTGACTAATATGGAAGTGCTTAAAACGGAATGACTTTACGGCTTGAAAGACTTGCGCGGTGCGCTGAAAACCGAAAACCGGGTGCATTGATCAGAAACCGCAAACGCCTGTTATCTGCCCGCAGGCTATTTTCTGTCCGGAGTTTCCGGATGGCTGCGTTGTAAAATCATCGGGGTTTGAATGAATGATGACTGTCCGTCCGACCACGTCACGCACGGAAAAACGGTCTGTATAAACCACCATGACGGCGTA
>DEMY01000097.1 GCA_002359425.1 Clostridiales bacterium UBA2658 | reverse complement strand
TTGCCTCGGGCAACAAATATGCTGCTATGGCCTACGGCGAGGAGAAGGAGCAGAAATTCTCGTGGGACTGCTTCAAGGGAATCCTTCTCTACAGCGCAAAGCTCGTGCCTGAGATTGCGGATGATTTCCGTGAGATCGACAAGGCCATCCGCACCGGCTACAATTGGGAGATCGGCCCGTTCNNAAACTCGGCGTCTGCAAGGCGGTCGAGCGGATGCAGGCGGAGGGCGAAACAGTCGCGCCGTGGGTGCTCGACATGCTCGCAAGGGGACAGGAGAGCTTCTATACACAGGCCGACGCGAAGAGTCCCTACATAAGGCTCGGAGACAAGAACGTCGTTTCCGAAAACGAAGACGCTTCCCTCCGCGACCTCGGCGACGGCGTTCTGGATCTTGAATTCCACTGCACCGGCAACGCCATCGGCGAAAAGGTCGGCGACATCGTTCTTGAGGGCATCTCGCGCATGGACAAAGAGGACTGGCGCGGCATGGTCATCGGAAACGAAGGCAAAATGTTCTCTGCCGGCGCGGACCTTTTGACAATCTACAGCCTCGGCGTAGATAAGGAATTCAACCAGCTTGAAACCCTGATTCGCCGCTTGCAGGGCGCGACGGAGGCCATAAAGTATTCAAAAAAGCCGATCGTGGCAGCGCCCTTCGGCCAGACGCTCGGCGGCGGGTGCGAGGTCATGATGCACTGCGCGGCGGCGGTCCCGTTCGTTGAGACCTATGCCGGACTCGTCGAAGTCGGCGTTGGCCTCGTTCCGGCAGGCGGCGGCTGCACAGAGCTGTTGCTCCGGCTTATGGACCACTCCTTCGGCGAGGAAAAAATCGACCGTTACGACGCGGCTGTCGCGGCGTTCCAGTATGTTGCGCAGGCGAAGATGAATATGTCCGCTTTCGAGGCGATTGACAACGGCTATCTCTCCAAAGGAACCTTTGTTGAAATGACGAAGGATAAGCTCATCAGCTCTGCAAAACGCGAAGTGCTCATGATGGCCAACCGCGGCTACATGCCGCCGGTCAAGCGCAAGGTCAAGGTCATGGGCGACTACACCTACGGCATGATCCTCGCCCAGATCGAGTATGCGCGCGGCGCGGGACTCATGTCTGAGCATGACGTGCTCATCAGCAAAAAAATCGGCCGCATTGTGACCGGTGGCGACCTGCCTTTCGGTGCGGAGGTCACAGTCGACCAGCTGCACGACCTCGAATGCGAAGCGTTCCTAGCTCTTGCGGGCACGGAAAAGACGCAGGATCGCATCATGTATATGCTGTCTAACGGCAAGCCGCTGCGCAACTAAAGGAGGATAAAAAATGAGCGAAATCAGAGAAGCTGTCATCGTCGCGTACGGCCGCAGCGCCGTAGGCAAGGCAAAGCGCGGCGCATTGAAGGACACGCGGCCTGAAAGCTACGGCGCGCAGGTTTTAAAGGGTGTTTTGGAGCGCGTTCCAAAGCTTGACCCCGCCGGGATCGACGACGTTATCCTCGGCTGTGCGTTCCAGGAGGCGGAGCAAGGCAACAACGTTGCCCGCTACATCGCACTCAAGGCCGGTATTCCCAAGGAGGTTCCGGCGCAGACCGTCAACCGCTTCTGCTCGTCCGGCCTGCAGGCCATCGCGATGGGCGCAAACGCCATTATGGCAGGGCAGGCGGAGGTCGTTCTCGCGGGCGGTGTCGAGTCCATGTCCATGATCCGCATGGGCGGCAATATCCCGACCTGCGATGTGTCGCTTGCGGAGAGCTACCCCGAGGCGTACACCCAAATGGGCATCACCGCTGAAAATATCGCAAAAAAATATAACGTCACGCGCGAGGATCAGGACAAGTTTGGCCTTTTGAGCCACAACCGTGCTGAAGCCGCACAGACCGCCGGAAAATTCAAGGACGAGATCATCCCCGTCAATGCCGTCAAATACCGGACGGAGCGGGACGGAAAGGTCGTCAAATATACGGAAAAGTTTGATGCCGACGAGGGCATCCGCTATGGCCTCACGATGGAGGACATGACAAAGCTCAAGCCCGCCTTCATTCCTAAGGTCGGCACCGTCACGGCCGGAAATGCCTCTCAAATGAACGACGCGGCCGCCGCAGTTGTCCTCATGAGCCGTGAAAAGGCAAAAGCGCTCGGCATTGAGCCGATCGCCGTTTTTAGAAGCTACACCGTCGCGGGCTGCGAGCCGGACTATATGGGATTAGGCCCGATCTATGCCGTTCCGAAAGCGCTCAAGATTGCAGCGCTCGACAAAAAGGATGTGAATGTCTGGGAACTCAACGAGGCGTTCGCCTCGCAGGCTGTCGCCTGCGTGCGCGGACTCGGCATTGAGGACGCGATGGCGAATATCAATCCGCTCGGCGGCGGCATTGCGCTCGGCCATCCGCTCGGCTGCACCGGCGCGTTTTTGACCTGCAAGCTTTTGGGCGAACTCAAGCGCCGGGGCGAAAAGTACGGTGTTGTCAGCATGTGCATCGGCGGAGGCATGGGTGCTGCCGGCGTCTTCGAGATGTGCTGAGCAAACTTGTTTGACAGCCGCTGTCCAGCCTTTGCCAACCGGCCGGGATTGGAAACGGTTTTCAATACCCCCTTCCCCAGTCCAGCGCAAGGTCCGTTCCCGGGTATCGACGGAAATTCTCTCGCCAGCGATACCCGGAAACGCCTCAAACGATGAGGAAGGCACAAATGTCACTTACACTGACACTTGTGCACAATAATTATACCTTCTTTGTCGTCTTCAATCAAGCCTGAAGCTGCGACTTTTCGACGAAATGGGACGGTTTTACAAAAATGTTGCAAGGAGAATATGGAAGATGGAAGACTGGAAAAAGCATTATCACGAACATATGGTTACCGTCGAGGATGCGGCGAAGTCAATTAAAGACGGAGACGTCATCTGGATGGGACAGGGTCCCGAAATTCCTTATACAATGCTGGATGAGATGTACCGGCATAAAGAGGATTATCACAATGTATTCCTGATGTGGAACTGCGCAACGCAGCCCTTTGACATGCTCTTCGATCCCAGCGTGAAGACGCACTTCCGGCTGACGAGCTTTTTCAACTTGCCGCTGGAGCGCATGTCCGGTGAAATGGACGTGATGGAGTACCATAGCTGTGGTTACGACCATTTTATGGACAGCTTTTTTGAATACGGCGGCAACACTGTGGCGCTGCACGTTTGTCCGCCCGATGAAAACGGCTGGTGCAATGTGGGCCATTATGGCGTTTCTACAACATCCCTCATCATCAACAATCCGCAGGTCAAAAAACGCATCGGTTTTATAGACGCAACAGGGCAGTATCCCATTCCCGGCGAGCATAAAGATGTCGCCGTCCATATCACAGACTTTGACTACATCGTCGCGTGCGACACGGAGTCAATGGATATTCCCGCCGCCCCGCCCACCGTGGTTGACAAGCAGATTGCGGCCAATATCGTGCCCTATATCCATCCCGGAGATAAAATTCAGATCGGCTTTGGCGGGCTGGGCGAAGAAATACTTGCAAACCTCCGTTCTGTCCGGCCGCTTGAGGTCTATACGGAGGTCTGCTGCGACAACATGGTTGATTTGGTCGAGGAGGGCGTTTTGACAAAAGTGCTGGCCTCAAGTCCCGGTGCCTGCACCAAACGTTTTTTTAAATTTCTCTCCACCGATCCCCGGGTCCGGCTTTTGCCAAGCAGCAGGATGATTAATCTCGACGAAATTTCAAAGCAGGACAACATCGTTGCCATCAATGCGACTTTCATGGTGGACCTTCTGGGTCAGGCGTGCTCCGAGGCGCAGGGACTCACGCCCTACAGCGGCGTCGGCGGCTCCTTTGCCTATATCTACGGCGCAATGCGTTCCAAGGGTGGCAGAAGCTTTCTTTGCCTGCGCTCCACCTATCGGGATGAAGCGGGAAAAATGCATAGCAATATTGTGCCGTGGCTGCCCGAAGGAAGTATCGTCACAACGCCGAAAAACTATCAGATGTACATCGTCTCTGAATACGGACTTGCGGATATCTATCTCAAAACGATACCGGACCGCATTCGCGCGCTGATTAAGATCGCGCACCCGAAATACAGGGAGGAGCTGAAAGCAAAGATTTGCACGACGTCGCTGATTTCTGAAGCAGACTTTGCGGGCTTTTCGCTGTTCGATACGGAAGGACAACGCGCAGAAGCCTAAAAAAATCAATTTGGAGGAGATTTATGAGCTACCAGAAACTGTTAGAGAACAACATTTCCACGACATCGTCCGAAGCATGGAGAAAATCCGGCAGAAAGGCGGTCGGCTACGTCTGCTGCCATGTGCCCGTTGAAATCATCCTTGCCGCGGATGTCATGCCGGTGCGCCTGCGCGCGACGAACTGCGTCGATAGCAGCGAGGCGGAGGCGTGGATGTCCAGCTTCAGCTGCTCCTACGCCCGCAGCATTTTGCAATATCTCATGAACGGCACCTATGACCTTGACGGCCTCATTCAGTCCGACGGCTGCATGATGGCCACCCGCATTCTTGACAACTGGCAGCACGTTTCGAAAAAAGAGGGCAAAGTCCAGTTCACCCATCAGGTTGGCGCGCCGCGTATCTGCAACGACGCCACGATCGCCTATTTCAAGACCGAGATGCAGGAAATGGCCGAAGCTGTCGGCAACTGGTCGGGCCATCCCGTTACGGACGAGGGACTCAAGGAAGCCGTTGCGAAGACCAACGAGGTCCGCGCGCGCATCGCGGAGCTCAACCAGCTTCGCAACGAGGCGAAAGTCTCCGGCACCGAGGCACTCTCCGTCATGATCGCGGGCTGCGACATGACCATGGACGAATACGCCGCCATGCTAAAGGAATTTTTAGCGGACGCGAGGGGCCGGAAGCCAATTGAG
>DEMY01000114.1 GCA_002359425.1 Clostridiales bacterium UBA2658 | reverse complement strand
GGCGACTTCGCTAAAAGCACCTTTACCGCCGCGCTCATCTTCGTCCTCATTTACGGCGGCTATTTCCTCGCCACCTATTTTGGCAGCAAAAATATGCTCCAAAGGCCGTCGGCAAACAAATAAACCACACCCGCAAGCTGCCGGACAGCGCTTTTGTCCGGCAGCTTTTTATCTGTAAAACTGAAATTCCTTACAAAAGCGATTGCCGTTTCGGACTTTGTCATGTATAATGCTCTGTGCCGGACGGCATACCGTCCGCGCGGAGAAAATGCTTGAAAAGGGGATTATCATATGTTTAGCTGGGCGGGTATTGCCTTCATCGTCTTTGTGGTGCTGGGCGTTATCAACATCGTCGGCCTGCACAAGGATAGCGTAAAGATTAACCGCTTCACGAAGCCGCTTCTCATGCCGCTGCTGGCGCTCTCTTACTGGCTCGCCATGCGCGGAAGCGACAGCTTTGCACTATACCTGATCATTGGGCTTGCCTGCGGCTTTCTGGGGGACACGTTCCTGCTCGGGACCTCCGATAAGCTTTTTACCTGCGGGCTTCTCGCTTTCCTTGTGGGACACATCTTCTATATCCTGCTGTTTATCAGCCGTATGGACATAACGGCAATCGCGCCGCTCTGGTTCATTTTGCCCATTGTTTTATATATCCTACTGCTTGTCTGGATTGCAAAAAAGCTCTTTCCGAGCCTTGAGGCGAAGGACAAACCGGGCGTTTCGGTTTACATGGCCGTCATTCTCGTTATGAGCTACGCCGCTCTGCTGTTCGCCGTTTCCGGCCACAGCTGGTTCCCGTTTGTGGGATCGCTGCTGTTTGTCGCGTCGGACACAATGCTTGCCTTTCAGAACTTCAAATTCCGCCCCACGCCGTTTTCGCGTGTTGCCATCATGGTCACCTATCTGCTCGCGCAGAGCCTGATCACCTTCGGCTTCATCAGATAAAAAACTGTCCGCGCCCGGGACCCGTTTTACGGTCCGGGCGCTTTTCTATACAAAGCGTTCAAAATGTTGCAATTGCTGCAAATATTTCGGCAAAAACGAAGGCAGCTCTTGAATAATCCGGCTGTTTATGCTATTTTTGAGCTAAAGAATTGAGGCGGAGCGCACAGCGCTCCGCAAGGGAGAGCGCGCGATGAATACAGACCATGCGAAGATCTATATCCGCGGACAGATAGAAAGCTACCTTTCATCCAAGGGCATCAACACAAGGAGACACTTCACCTGTCTCAATCCCGATCACGCGGACCCGGACTACAGCATGAAGCTTGACCGGGCGCGGATGCGCGTCCGTTGCCCCGTCTGCGGTGCGGACTATGACATTTTCGACCTCATCGGCATCGACTACGGCCTTTCGGAGTATGAGGACGAATTTTTAAAGGCCTGCGAGCTTTTCCATGTCCAGACGGACGCCTCAACAGTCGAGGACGCCGTGACCATTTTGCGCAACATCCCCTTTGGCCAGCGGGACACCTCGCGCGATGTTGCCGCCTACATGGAAGAGGCCCACCGCCATATCGGTGAAACGAACTATCCCCAGAAGCGCGGTCTCTCCCGCGAAATCATCGACCGCTTCAATCTGGGCTACGACCCGGACTACAGCCGCGACACCGGCCGCGAGACCTGGCACGCGCTCATCATCCCAACCGGACGGACAAGCTATACCGCACGCAACATCGGCCCTTCGCGCGACCGCTACCGCAAGCAGGGCGCGACGCAGATTTTTAACAAGGCCGCGCTGCGTACCGCGCAAAAACCCATTTTCATCGTCGAGGGCGAGATAGACGCGCTGAGCGTTGTCACCGTCGGGGGCGAGGCCGTCGCGCTCGGGAATGTCGAAAACTTCGGGCATCTTTTAAAGCTTCTTGAAACTGAAATGCCGGTTCAGCCGCTCATTGTTGCGCTCGACAACGACGAGGAAGGCGAAAAGGCCGCAGAAAAGCTGACGGAGGGGCTTGAAAAGCTCAAGCTCGCGTTCTACAAGCTCAACCCCTACGGCGAGCACAAGGACGCAAACGAAGCGCTGACGGCGGACCGCGAAAATTTTGCCGCGAGCATCGCCGGGGTAGAGCGCATCGAGGACGAGGCCCGCGAGGCGGAGATCGAAACCTATATGCAAACCTGCGCCGCGAGTTCCTTTCAGGCCTTTCTGGACAGCATTTCACAAAGTCCGCTGACGCCCTTCATCTCCACTTCCTTTCAAAAACTCGATGCCGTGCTGGACGGGGGGCTTTACGAGGGCCTCTATATCGTCGGCGCGGGTGCGGGCGCGGGAAAGACAACCTTCGTCTGCCAGATTGCCGACCAGATTGCCGCCAGAGGCACGGACGTTCTCATTTTCTCGCTCGAAGCTTCCCGGAACGAGCTGATGGCAAAGAGCATCAGCCGCCTCACTGCCGAAGCGGAGATCAAGGACAGCCAGAGCGTCGGCCTTGCCAAATCAACGCGCGATATCACGACCCGCTCGCGCTACGACGGCTATAGCAGTCTCGAGCGTGAGCTCATAAACGCCGCCGTTGCCGAATACCGCGACAACCGCGCCGAGCGTCTTTACATCAGCGAGGATACCGGCAACGTCGGTCCCGAACAAATTCGCGAAACCGTTGAAAAGCATATGAGCTTTACGGGCCGAAAGCCAGTCGTCATCATCGACTATATCCAAATCCTGACGCCGTACAGTAGCAGCGCGACCGAAAAGCAGGCCATGGACCGCACCGTCCTGGAGCTAAAGCGCATCAGCCGCCGCTGCGGGCTGACGGTGATCGGCGTTTCGGACTTTGACCGCGACGACGCCCACGTCTTCACGACGAAGGAGGCCTACAGCGAAAGCGGCACCGCCGAGTATTCGGGCGACGTGCTTCTGGGCCTGCGTCTGCGTGGCGCAGGCGAGCCGGGCTTTGACGCGGACGCCGCGAACCGCGCCTTTCCGCGAGAAATGGAGCTGATCGTTCTCAAAAACCGCGGCGGCGCCTCCGGCGGGCGTATTGCGTTTGAGTATTACCCGACCTATAACTATTTCAAAGAGGTCTGAAATATAAAAATAAGAAAAAAGCACGCGCTGGATTATGCTCCGTGCGCGTGCTTTTTTATACGCTGTGCCCCTCGTCCTGCATCTCACAGGTACGAACACAGTTTGCCTCTACAAAATGAATTTTTTACAAGCTAAAACCGGGGCCACAGCGCTGTGACCCCGGTTTTTTTACTTTTAGCAGAAGGTCGCGCCCGCCGGAATGGCGTCGTTCAGGATGACGAGGTTCAGGCTGCCGTCTTTCTCAGCCGAAAGGATCATACCCTCGGACATTTCGCCCATCATTTTGCGGGGGGCAAGGTTCGTGCAGGCAACAATGGTCTTGCCCACCAGCTCCTCCGGCTTGTAGTATTTCGCAATGCCGGAGAGAATCGTGCGCTCCTTACCGGAACCGTCATCCAGCTTGAACCGCAAGAGCTTGTCGGACTTTTTGACGTTTTCGCAGCCGAGCACCTTGCAGACAGTCATGGTGACCTTTGCAAAATCGTCGATTGTGATGGGGGCGGATTCCGGCGCCGCTTCCTTTTCTGCCGCCTTCGGGTTCAGTTCGTCCAATGCCTTCAGCTCCTTTTCCATGTCGATACGCGGAAAGAGCGTTTCGCCCTTTTGGACCGTAACAGTCTGGGAGAGAACGCCGAATTTGCAGGCGTTGTCCCACGTTCTGTCCGCAGCCGTCGCGCCGATTTGCGCAAACGCCTTTTCACAGGTTTCAGGCATGAAGGGCTGGAGAAGCGTCACCGTGATGCGGATGGTCTCCAAAAGGTTGTACATAACCGTTGCGAGCCGGGCACGGTTTGTCTCGTCCTTCGCAAGCACCCACGGGGCGGTCTCATCGATATATTTATTCGCGCGGGAGACGACCTTAAACACCTCGATGGCGGCCTGCTGCGTCTGAAAAGCGTCCATGTCCTTTTCGTAGCTGTCGCGCAGATCCTTCGCCATGTTCAAAAGCGCATCGTCCATGGCATCCGGCTGACGGTCCGCCGGAAGCGTTAAGCCGAAGTATTTTTCAACCATCGCGACCGTGCGGGAAACGAGGTTTCCGAAGTCGTTGGCAAGGTCCGCGTTGATGCGGGTGATGAGCGCTTCGTTGGTGAAAGCGCCGTCCGAGCCAAGCGGGAATTCGCGCATCAGGAAAAAGCGCAGGCTATCCGTTCCATAGTGGTCAACAAGAACGACGGGATCAACGACGTTTCCCTTGCTCTTGCTCATTTTTCCGCCGTCAATAAGAAGCCAGCCGTGGCCGTAAACTTTCTTCGGCAGCGGCAGTTCCATACTCATGAGCATCGCGGGCCAAATGATGGAATGGAAACGGACGATCTCTTTGCCGACCATGTGCACATCGGCAGGCCAGAACTTGTCATAGTCGTCATACTTTTCGTTGCCGTAGCCGAGGGCCGTGATATAGTTTGAAAGCGCGTCCACCCAAACGTAGACGACGTGCTTCGAGTCGAACGAAACCGGAATGCCCCAGGTGAAGCTCGTGCGCGAAACGCAGAGATCCTCGAGACCGGGCTTTACGAAGTTATTGAGCATTTCGTTCACGCGGGAAGCCGGTTCCAGAAAGCCCGGCGTCTCCAAAAGCTGCTCGATGCGGTCCTGATACTTGGAAAGGCGAAAGAAATAGGCTTCCTCCTCCGCGTCGTGAACCTCGCGGCCGCAGTCCGGGCACTTGCCGTCCACGAGCTGCGATTCGGTCCAGAAGCTCTCGCAGGGGGTGCAGTATTTGCCCTTGTAAGCGCCCTTGTAGATGTCGCCCTTGTCGTACATCTGCTTGAAGATTTTCTGAATGGACTCGACGTGGTAATCGTCGGTGGTGCGGATGAATCGGTCGTAGGAGATGTTCATGAGCTTCCACAGGTCGAGGACGCCGCCCTTTCCGGCGACGATCTCATCGACGAACTGCTTCGGGGTCACGCCCTTGGCGCGGGCCTTGTCCTCGATCTTCTGGCCGTGCTCGTCGGTACCTGTGAGGAACAGAACATCATAGCCGCACATTCGCTTATAGCGGGCGATGGTGTCCGTCGCGACGGTGCAGTAAGCGTGGCCGATGTGTAGCTTGTCCGATGGATAGTAGATCGGGGTAGTGATGTAGAATGTTCCTTTGCTCATTGGTTTTTTCTCCTTCTGTATGGTTCGTCCGGCGCGTCGTTTGGCACCCTGCGTGCCGGACCTTATGGGCTTTTATGCTGCCGTGGACACGGGCGCGTCAGTGGAAGCGGCTGGCGTTTCCGTTGCCGGAGCGGGCGTCGCGGTTGGCGTGGGGGGCGCCGGCGAGGGTTTCGGGTCGGCGGTGGGCTTCTGCGTCGGCTTCGGGGTTGCCGCAGAGTTTGTGGTATGGTCGTGATAGGTGCTGCTGGCTTCCTTCGTCTTGCTGATAAGGTTGCCGGAAGCGTCATAGACCCAGCGGTAAGAGGTCGCGCCGAAGCCGTCCGATGTTTTGAAGCTTTCGGTCGTCATCTTGACGGATATGCCGTCCGGATTCGAGCCGTAGATTTGAACGGTGACGCTGCCGTTTGCAACGCCCGCCGCGAGCTTTATGGGGTAAGCGCTGCTGTTTTTAAATTTGAAGTCCGGCGACGGCCAGCTCACGGTCGCGTCAAGCCCTGCCGGGAGATAATTCACGCCGAAATAGTGGTTCGTGCGCGAAGTGATGGTCATGTTCGCAATCAGCGTGCAATAGTAGAGCGTCGAGGATACCTGGCAGATGCCGCCGCCGACCTCCTGCACGACCTGCCCGCCGGAGTAAGCGCCCGCCGACTGATAACCGGCGGCCTTGGTGCGCTGGCCAAGGGCCTGATTGTAGGAAAACTCCTCGCCGGGGTTCAGGATCACGCCGTTCAGGGATGCGGCAGCCTTCGTGATGTTATTGATGCGCGCGGCGCTGCTGCCGGAAAGCGAGGTGCTCTTTTGGGACAGGAGGGTCGCAAACAGCATGGAATTGAGCTTTTCGGTCGTAACCTCCGGTTGTGTCAAAATGAGCGGAATCTTGACCTGCTCGCCATCCTGCGCCTCATCCCAGAGCTTTTTCGCGTTTGCAAGGTCAAAGCTTCGGCCCGTGACAGACTCGGATGCCGCCTTTGTTGACGGGTCGTATTCCGCATTCTTCGGCTCGGCGTAGATAGAATTAAAAAGCTCCTGTAGGTTGATCTCTTCTGTTTTGCCGCCGCTTTTCGTGGCGGTGTATTTGATAGGCTCGTANNCTCAAAAGCGCTTTTTTGAGCGTGTCGTAGAGGTCTTTTTCGTCGAGCTGGACGGCGGACGCGCCTTTTACAACGGTAATCTCCGTTTCACCGACCTTGACGTTGCCGTCCATGAGCGCAAGCTCAACCTTTCCGGCGGCCTCCTGCGTCTGCTTTTTGAGGTAGTCCTCGTCGAGCTTTGCCCCACTTGCGGAGGCAAGCGTTTTGCCCGCGACAGCGCACTTTATGTACTTGCGCGTGTTTTCAAAAAAGCTTCCGCCGTGGCACCAGTTGTAGGCGTACTCTGCCGCGTCCGGCGCGGCGAGATAGCAGCCGGCCTGCTTTGCGCTGAGCGTCATTTCGCAGCCAGCGGGAAGCGTCACTTTAAGCTCCTTATCGGCCTCCGTGTCAACCTTTGCAGCCGTCAGCGCATCCGCCGCCTGCGCGGAGGTGAGATTGCCGACAGCGACGCCGTCGAGCGTCACCTTCGGGAAAATGACGTTTGTCCGCTGCGCGTAGGCCCCGACGCCCGCAAAAAGGGCGCAGACGGCCGCCGCGGAGATAAGCGTTATGAGAAGGGCCTTTTTGCCCGCCATTTTTCTGGCCGGCGAAGCCGGGCCGTCATCATAATCATCCTCACGCACAGCCTTTGTTTTCGGTTTTTTTGGCGCGCGTGGTTCCCCCGTACGCTTCTGCGCATAGGGCTTTTCCGTGTGCTTTGATTTTCCACTAAACAGCTTAATGACGCTCACGTCTCCAATCGATTTATTAACGAGCGGTTTTTCGCGCACTCCATTGGCGGCAGACAAAAGTTCGCGTCTTGAAGCGTCCGCCAAAGGCTGCGCAGGCTTGTATATGCTATCTTTCTATTTTACACGCCCGTCCCTTAAATAGACGCGGGACGGGTAAAAAAGTTCAGTTGAAAATGACCTCATTTTCCGGCATTGTGAGCAGGGGCTCCCGGCGATCCAGTCGCTCGGAAATCCACGGGTTCGCATTCATCTTCGCCTGCGACTGCGCCTCAAGCAGCGTTCCGATGAGGATATTCGACAGAAGGAAGCCGGAGGAGGTGAAACGCCAGCGCTCGCCAGCCCGCTTTGCCCAGCCCTTCTTTTCATATTCGCCTAAAAGGTATTCAATCTTGTCAAAGCCGCTGCGGTAGATCGAGAAATATTCGTCCTTCGAGATGCCGTGCGTTGTGCGCATGCCGAGCATAATGTATTCCGCCGCGCTTTCGGGCTTGTCGATCTTTTCATATTCGTCCACGATATCGCCCACGCCGAGGACGCCGCCAATGTATTTTTCAAGGTCGCGGACATAGCTGTACCGCACGCCGCCCATGTAGGAGTGCGCTCCCGGACCGAAGCCCATGTACTCGTCGAGCTGCCAGTATTTGAGGTTGTGCTTCGATTCGCGCCCCGGACGGGAGAAGTTTGAAATTTCATACTGCGGGTAGCCATAGCGTTCCATGACGTCCGTCATATAGAGGTACATATCCGCCTGATCGTCGTCCGTCGGAAGAACGGGGGAGTCGAGGTATTTGCAAATGGCCGTGCCCTCCTCAATTTTCAAACCGTAGCAGGAAAAGTGCTCCGGCATGAGAGCGAGCGCCTTTGAAAGCGTGTCCGCCCAATCGCTGCGGGACTGGGTCGGCAGCCCGTAGATGAGGTCCACGTTTAAATTGTCGAAACTTTCCGCGCGAATGAGCCGGACCGCTTCCGTCACCTGCCGCCAGTTGTGCCGGCGGCCAATGAACCGCAAAATATCGTCGTTCGCGGACTGCACGCCGAGGGAGACGCGGTTGACACCCGCCGCGTGCAAAAGCCGCAGATCCTCTTTCGTGATGCTGTCCGGGTTCATCTCCACCGTGACCTCGGCGGATTTTAGAACTCTGGCATTATTTTTGAGCGCGTCAAAAAGCTCGCACAAGCGCTTTGCCCCGTAAAAGCTCGGGGTACCGCCGCCGAAATAAATCGTATCGATGTAGTACGGCGCCATCTGCGGCGCGGACTCCTCGATGTGCCGCAAAAGAGCCTTCTGGTATTTGTTCATCAGGTCTTCCTTGTGCGCGAGCGAGTAGAAGTCGCAGTAGGAGCACTTGCTCGCACAGAAGGGGATGTGAATATAGACGCCGAGCATCCTGTCCATGTCGCGGCCTCCTTAATTTAATATAAAGTCTATTTTACTCGTTAGGGCGGGAAGTGTCAATCATTTTGCGCCCGAAGGGTGCGGAGGCATTTCTTACCCGCCGCCAGCGGCAACGGGGGGTCAATCCCCATTTCTCTTTTTCCGTTGCGGCGGAAAAAGAGAAATGGGGATTGATTGTGAAAGAGAAAAAGGGCGCTGACTCAAAAGCCGTACAAAAGGGGTGCGCCGATTCCTAAATTGTGCGGGTAGAGAAGTAAGGAAAGACTAAAAGTGGAACAGTCTCAGCATCACAGGTGCGCTGCCGCTCCGGCTGCTAAAGTTGAGATGGCAGCAAAAAAACAAACCGTTTCCGTATTCGCCCAAGGTTTAAGCAAATAAACGTCTTACTGCACGGGCGCGATCGCTTTTCCTCTGCCATTTCGGTTTCGCACCCGCCAGCGGTAGCGGAACTTGAGGCTGCGTCCATCAGACACGCCCCTCAAAACGGCGCCCCGGCTTCCGGTTTCGGAGGGGTGGGGTCGAGGGGAGGGGGCGGCTT
>DEMY01000059.1:7379-7516 GCA_002359425.1 Clostridiales bacterium UBA2658 | reverse complement strand
GCCGGAGCCGGAACGGGTTCGGACGGCCGGGCCATTTCGGCATAGGGCGCGCTGGGCGCCGGTGCCGGTTGCGGGGCGGGCTGCGGTGCAGGAGCCGCTATAGCTTCCGGTTCCACGGTTTTCTCCATATCTGCGCT
>DEMY01000059.1:3554-7344 GCA_002359425.1 Clostridiales bacterium UBA2658 | reverse complement strand
TAAAGGAGATATTGAGAATATCGTCGTCTGTCTTGCCGTTTTGGCGGAGCGCTTCGGCAACCTGCGAATCGTCCTCAACCAGCGTAGCAGTCGGAGTTGAAATATTAACTGTTCGTCCCAGAACTTCTGAGAGAGCCGTTGCAGAAGCGCCCATCATCTGGTTCATGACCTCGCACGCGGCGCTCATGCTCATATCGTCGAATTCAAAGCTATCGTCAGTTTCCGTAAAATCGTTGCCCATCAGAAGGTCTAGAATGATGCGCATATCGTTTCTGCGGAGAATGATGACGCTCGTCCCGGAAACTCCCTCCACATAGCTGATGACAACGATAATCGCAGGCTCAAGAGCGGAGCAGTCGATATTGTGGAGCTTAATCTGCTCGATGCTGGGGGTCGTGATGCTGACCTGACGCTCCAGCATGGTCGAAACAGCCGTTGCAGCCGCTCCCATGCTGATGTTCATAATCTCGCCAATAGTATCAATTTCTTCCGCTGTTAGATTTTTCTCATCCATACTTCGTTCTTCCTTATATCATTCGTCGCCGCCGGTCTTGACACCGATGAGCTTGATCGCCTTTTGTTCGCCGAGTTCGCCGAGCTTCGCCTTGAAAAACGGGATCGTTTCGATCTTCACAACCAAATCCTCGTTGATTCTTTTGTTGAGGGAGATAACGTCATTCACCTGCAAGTTTGCAATCTCGCCAAGGGGCATGACGCAGTCGTCCAAATGAACCTCCATCATAACCTCTGATTCCTTGACGCTGGCAAGAATTTGCCCGCGTTTCTGCCGTTCCTTTTCCTCGTCCTGCTGCTTGACGCTGTGGTTATACTGGACGGTGAAGCAGGAAATGAGGTCTTCGAGGTTGTCCGTCGGCATACAAAGGTTGGCAGAACCCTTGTATGATTCGTCGTCTATATCAAAGGTGATGATAACGACGATATCCTGCGGCGAAAACGCCTGAATGAAGCGACCGTTTGTTTCGACGTTGCGTAGCTCAGTTTTGATCTGCTTAAAGCTGCTCCACGCGTCCTGCACATATTTCGTAATGTTTTCCACCACGGTCTTTAAAATGGCAAGCTCGATTTCAGTGTAGTCCCTGTCCGGCGAAAAGAGTTCGCCTGTGCCGCCCATCAGACGGTCGATGAGAAGGTAGCCAAACGAGGTCGGCAGTTCAAGCATCATCGTGTTTTCGTCTACCGGATTATTTTCCGGAGAAAACCCAATCATCCCGATCAAGGCATTATCGGGAAGTGCATTATTGAATTCGTAATATCGCTGCTCTTCGATCTGGCTGATCGTCACTTCACAGGCGCTGCGGAGAATGCTCGTAAAATAGGAGGACAGCATTCTCGCGTAGTTTTCATAAAGACTATTGAGCGATTTGAGCTGATCCTTTGTAAACTTTTTTGGGGACGAAAAGTCGTAACNNAGTGTCTGAGATTCGCCTGACCGCATACGGCTAAGCAGCTCGTCAATCTGGCCTTGCGTCAGCGCCTCCGCCATATGCGCATCCATCTCCTTCGCTCAAGTAGTATCTGCGGGCTATGGGCCCTGTCCGAAACAAGCGGGCTTTTTGCTTCCGTCATTTCAGCGTATTAACCGTGATGAGACCGTTGGTCGAACGGCGGAACTCGATCACCTTGTCAACGACTTCCTGCATCGTTTCTTTTACGATAACGATGTTTTTGTTCGTAAGCTTGATCGTGGTGTCCGGGTTTTGTTCAATCGTCTCAATCAGGTCGGAATTGAGAACAAAGGGCGTGTCGTGCAATTTCGTAAGAACAATCATGGAGAGCCTTCCTTCTGCGGAGCATGTGCGGCCAGTGCGCCTTTGCTTCCGCCGGGCCGCACGGAAGTCTGCCCGGCGACCATAATAATAAAATAGAGAGCGCGGCGGCGGGGCTTCCCCGCCGCCGCGGGNNCAGATGCGGGAGTTAGCCTGGAAGCCGCGCTGCGTCGTAATCATATCCGCGAATTCGGAGGCAAGGTCAACATTCGACATCTCCAGAGAGCTGCTCTGGAGCGCGCCGGTGCCGCCGGTACCGGGCTTGTTCGATTGGGCCGGACCGGAGTTTGCGGATACGCCGTAATAACCGGAGCCCTCCGCTTGAAGACCATTCGGGTTCGCAAAATTAGCCAACGCCACATAACCGGCCACACGGTTTGTCCCATCAGGGTCCGTCACGTTAACTGCACCGTCAGATCCAATCGAAATGCCCTTGAGCTGGCTCAGAGCCTTCTGTATGTCTGCAGTTGCCGTGGGCTTAGGATCCTTCAGCAGGTTTAAATCACTCAAAGTTCCAGCTGTGGCAGCCGCAGAATCTTTAAACCCCTGCACGATACTGCCATTTACGTCAACGATATTGCCGGTCGTAGTATCAAAGCCAAAGATGCCGGCCTTGGTATAATAGGTCGTGCTTCCGTTTTTCACCTGAAAAAAGCCCTCACCGCTGATTGCAACATCCATGCCGTTACCGGTGGACTGTAAGCTGGAGGAACCCATGTCAGTTCGGATGGAGGAAAGCTTCGAGCCGTAGCCCACAGTGGACGGCGCCGTGCTGTTAGTCGCACCCTGGAGGGTCTGATAGAAAACGTCGCTGAAGATTGCATGCTGTGCTTTGTAGCCATAGGTGTTGACGTTTGCGATGTTATTTCCGATAACCTCCATTTTTGTCTGGTGGGCTTTGAGGCCCGCCACGCCTGAGAACATTGCTCTATTCATAAATGACTCCTTCTTGGAACCGGGTAACGTCCTTCAATCGGTCGGGACGCCAAAAGCCTCCTCAAAAGGTCCGGCTTATATTATAACGGTTCCATCAATATTTGTGAATACATTTCCTTTCATATTTCCGCTGTCAACCGCAGTTATTACGGTATTGTTCGGGATATTTACGAGAAAAGCGGTGCTTCCGACGAGAATGAGCGGTTCTTCGAGGTTTTTCTCCCCCGCAATCCGCACGCCTTCGTTCAGGCGGCTTAGACTCTCGTCCGTCAGCTCGATGTTATGCTCCACTGCGCGCTTGACGGCGTGCTTTGAAAAATTCACATCGCTGCTCTGGCGGAGGGTGTCGCTCAAAACGTCCGCAAAGCTTTTTTGCGTTTCAGTCCCGGACGCGTCCGTTCGTCTGGTCTGCGTAGTCTGCGGATTGCCCGTCACAACGGGCGTATAGAAGCTGAGCTTTATATCATCCATGATAAGTTCTCCTTCCTTAGAAATTCCGCGTCACGTTGTCGTCTTTGCAGGTTCCGTCGAGACCTCCACGATATCGTCCGCCGTGAACTGTTTTTCGCCGATGTAGAAGGTGTATTCGCCATTCTTCTGCACAACGCGGTCGATGGTGCCGGAGATGATCTCGACGCTTCCGTTGCTGCTTGCCACAATCGACTTAACGTATTTGCCGACAAGGGAAACGGCATAGTTGGATTTGGAGTAGTTCGCCATGTTTTGCATCATCTGCATGTTGGAAAGCTGGGTAATCTGGTTCATCATCTCGCTGCTGTCCATGGGGCTTGTTGCATCCTGATTTTGGAGCTGCTTAATGAAGAGCTTGAGGAAATCGTCCGCATCCAGAGCGCCGGACTTTTTTTTCGTTGTTGAGCTTGTCCTTGCCGCCGCCGTGTTGGAAGTGGACGATGTGCTCGAGGCCGAATCTGCATAGCTGGCAGTGCTGGTGTAATTGTAATTTGTAACACTCAAGTTTTCACTTCCTTTCGGTCAGACATAAGCGTCCAGCGCGCTGCTCGAAGCGACCTTTGCCGCCATACCCGCGCTTGCGGCCGACGCCGCCG
>DEMY01000059.1:0-3479 GCA_002359425.1 Clostridiales bacterium UBA2658 | reverse complement strand
CTGTTGAGGAGCTTTGCCGTGGCAGCGCTCGCCGTTGTGATCGTGAGGGTCGCCTTTCCGGCTTCCTCTGTGAGCTTCACAGTGATCTCGCCGAGAGACTCCGGCTTGAGCTTGATCGTAAACTCTTTTTTGCCGAGCGCCAGATTTTTCTCAAGGCCCGTTTCAATCTGCTGGGCAACGGGGATGCTTTCGGTCTTGGCCGCCGCCTGCATGCGCAGCTCAAACGGGGTTGCGGTTTTGGATGCGGAAAGGCTGCTCTGGAGCTTGTCGGCGCTTTCGGTTTCGTCTGGGTCCTTCGCCGATTTTGTAAGCAGCTCTTTCGCCTTTGCGATGGACTGTGAATAGCTCTGCTGCTGGGAGAGAAGGTCGCCGCCTGCGTTGTCGTCCGTTGCCGTGGCGGCTTCCACCGACTTGAGCGCTGCGAGCTGGGAAAGGGCGTTTGGATCAACAGCCGCTGTGGTCTGATTCTGTGTGCCCGCCTTCTGCGCGTTTAGGAGCGCCGCAAACTGGGCAGCGGTCAGCGCGGAGGTATCGCCGCTCTGCGTGAGCTGGGAAAGCTGCTGAAGAAGGGTCTGCGATGCATCCGTCTGAGAAAGGGCGTTTTGCGCCGCCGTGTCTGTCTGCGCGCCCATAAGCTTCAGAAGTTCGTTCAAAAGCTGCGGATTCGATGCATCCGTTCCGTTCATGCCGAGGTTTTGCAGCGCCGCACGTGTGTTTGCACTCATGCCCGCGCCGCTTGAGAGGAGCGAGGCGAACAGGTCCGTCGAACCATCCGAAGAATTGTCTTCCGAAAGCAGACTTGTGGCCGGAAGGCCCTGCATAAGTCCAAGAACAGCGGAAAGATCTGAAACGTTTGCATTCGATGTGCCATCCTGAACCGAACTGCCATTTTGCATCTGGCTAAGCACATTCATGATAACCTGCAAAAACGGGTCTGCCATGTTGGCGTCGGCCGTGTCCTTTTTTGCGGACGAGGCCCTGCCGGGGGAGCGGTTAATAGCCTTGGTATTGCGGTTTGTCTGGAGCTGTACTGTTTCTTGCATTTTTTCACCTCCTTTCTGTGGGATGGGCAGTCTCAAGCGATACCAGCTTTGGTCTCGACTTCGCCGCTGCTGCCCGCGAGTTTATTTGAAATCACCTGCATGAGCTCGTTTTCATTTGCCTTTGCCAAAAGCATGCGGTATTCCTCCGCCTGCTTTTCCTCCAGCTTGTCCATGCCGGTTTTTTCCTGATAGATGGAGATGACCAATTGCCGCTGTTCTTCAACTGCAGCTTCCGCCTTTTGAAGCTCCTCCCGCGCCGTTTCAAGCTGATTGCGGGCACTNNGCGGCCTTTGCGGCGCGGTACGCCTCCAGCGCGTCGATCTGATCCTGAATTTCGTCGCGCCAGTGCTGAAGCGCGCCCAGAACCTTTTTTTCCTTGTCGAGTACCTGGCTTTTGTAGTCTCGGATTCTGTTCAATGAGAATTTGAACGCCTGCAAAGCGACCCCCCCTTATTGAACTACGGTGTTTTTTATTCGACGGTCTCCTCAAGCATTTCGACGGTCTGGTCAAAGTGACAAGGCTCGTCCACCTTTTGAATGAGAAATTCGTCTATGCGTTTCATATGGGAAATTGCATTATCAAGCTCGGGATTGCTCCCGCTCTTGTATGCGCCGATGGAAATAAGATCTTCATTGTCCTTGTCGACAGCGAGCATGTTTCGCAGAGCGTTTGCCGCGTCTTTATGCTCCTTTTCCGCAATACCGGACATGAGTCTCGAAACGCTGTTTGAAACGTCGATGGCCGGATAGTGGTTTTTCGCCGCGATCTTTCTGGAGAGAATGATGTGGCCGTCGATGATGCTTCGGACCGTATCTGCGATCGGCTCGTTGGTGTCGTCGCCCTCCACCAGAACAGTGTAGATGCCGGTGATGGAGCCAGTCTTGAGGTTGCCGCTGCGTTCCAAAAGCTTTGGGAGCGCGGAGTAGATCGAAGGGGTATATCCGCGCGCGACGGGAGCCTCCCCTGTCGCAAGCCCGATCTCGCGCTGTGCCATGCAAAAGCGGGTCAGTGAGTCCATCATTAAAAGGACATCCTTCCCCTGTCTCTGGAAATATTCCGCCACGGCCGTTGCCGTCTGCGCGCATTTGAGACGCATCAGCGCTGGCTGGTCGGAGGTTGCGACGACGACGACGGAGCGCTTGCTGCCCTCCGGTCCAAGGTCGCGCTGGATGAACTCGACGACCTCGCGGCCGCGCTCGCCGACGAGAGCGATGACGTTCACATCCGCGCGGACATTCCGGGCAATCATGCCCATAAGCGTGCTTTTGCCGACGCCGCTGCCAGCGAAGATACCCATACGCTGTCCCTTGCCGATGGTCATGAGCCCGTCTATCGCGCGGACGCCAAGCTCAATGACCTCCTCAATCGGGGGCCGCTCCATGGGGTTTTCCGGGTTTCCATTGATGGATATTTTTTCGCCTCTCGGAAGCTCCGGGCCACCGTCTATCGGGCGGCCAAGCGAGTCAATAGCGCGGCCAACCATTTCGTTGCAGACGTTAATCTCGAGCTTTTCGCCCTTGGTCGTGACGCTGCAACCGTAGCCAATGCCGTCAACATTTTGGAAAGGCATGAGATAAACCTTGTTTTCGGCGATGCCAACGACCTCGGAGAGAACCTCCGTTCCGTCGCGGTCAAGATGGATGGTGCAGATATCGCCGATACTGCATGCAAGTCCGGTCGCCTCGACCGTCATACCGATGATCTTGCTGATCCTTCCTTCGTGCGAGTGAAGATCCGAAAGCTGAATGACTCTGTAGGCGCTTTCCAGCGATTCATGAATGGTCTGCACACGCTCACTTCCTTAGCTCCGTCGGTTCTGGTTCTGTTGGTCGAGGTCCCGAAAGGTCCGGCGGAGATTATCCGCCTGCACTTCAATGGAGGAGACGACCGCGCCCTCGTTCGTGACGACGCGGCAGACCCCGTCCGTTCCCGCAACGGGAAAAACATGGGCCTTGCCGTTATATTCCGGCTTTGCAAGCTCCTCGTTGATGGAGTCCACAAGGCCGACAAGCCGCTCTGACACCTCCACATTCAGCCAATCCGCGTTCTTGATGTTCGCGACCGTCTGCATAACGAGACGCTGAAGAATTTTGTCATCCTTGCTAATCTTTTCGAGAATCATTTTTTCGGCGATATCGACTGCCATATACTTGAGCTCGCTCGTATAGTCCTCGATAAATTTCTGCTGGGCCAAGACAAGCTCGTCCATCATGGTCTGGACGCCGGAGATACAGTCGCGAAGCTCGGCCTTTTTCTTGTTCAGAGCGTCGTAATAGGCCTGCTTTACAGTGTCCTCCGCAAGCTTCTGTAGCTCTTTTAAATAGAACTCGCCGATAAGCTCCTTGGAGACCGGCGGTATTTGGATCTGGATTTCCGGGGCGGGCGGTTCCGCCGGTGTCTCCTCCGAACCTGCTTCCGGCTGTTCAGCTTCTTCG
>DEMY01000058.1 GCA_002359425.1 Clostridiales bacterium UBA2658 | reverse complement strand
ATCGACTATACGCTCACCGTGGCGGTCAGCGCCAGCGCCGGGGCGGATGCGATTATTTCCGCTTTTCAGGAGCTTGCGCCTTATAAAGTAGAAATTGTCATCGGCGTGATTATTATTCTGACGCTGCTGAACCTGCGCGGCATCAGCGAATCATCGCGGATTTTTGCCATTCCCACTTACATGTTCGTCGTCAGCATGCTCGTTATGATCTTCTACGGTCTCTTTAAGTATTTCGTGCTGCACATCGAGCCGCAGGCGGAGTTTGACATTCCCACGCAGGCGACTAAGGACTTGTCCCTGTTCCTGATTCTCCGGGCTTTCTCCTCCGGCTGCTCGGCCCTGACGGGGCTGGAGTCGGTGAGTAACTCCGTACCAAACTTTAAGCCGGACAGCCAAAGGAATGCCAAGATCGTCATGCTTCTGCTGGCGGGGCTTATTACCCTCATCTTCGGCGGCACCGCTATCCTCTCGATCTATTACAATNNAAGGCCGTGCCGATTGAGAACGGCCCCACGGTCATCTCTCAGATCGCCACTGGCGTCTTTGGCAAGACCTTTATGTATTACGTACTGCAGTTCTGCACGGCGCTGATCCTGCTCATGGCTTGCAACACCTCCTTTTCCGGCTATCCGATGCTGATGTATGTGATGGGCCGGGACAGCTACGTCCCGCGGCAGTTTACCCAACGCGGCAAGCGGCTGGACTTCTCCTACGGCATCGTGTCCCTTATAGTCTGCGCTGGCATTCTGGTCATTATATTCCATGCGAATACCCACGGGCTGATTCCGCTCTATGCCCTCGGCGTGTTTACCTCCTTCACCATCGGCCAGTTCGGCATGGTTAATCACTGGCGTAAATCGAAGGAAAAGGGCTGGCGGCGCAGCATGGCCATCAACGGTCTCGGTGCGGTGGTCACAACCGTGACCACTCTGATTATTCTGGTGGAGAAATTTACCGCGGGCGCTTTCGTCGTGGTGATCGCCATCCCTATCCTCGTAGCCATCAGCCTTGCCATCAAGCACCACTACAACCGCGTCGCCGCTGGCCTGAGCGTCAGCGGACTCGACCTGTCCACGCTGGATTTGAATAAGCATACCGAGGATCATATCGTGGTCGTACCCATCGCCAGTCTCAACAAGGCGGTCATCGGCGCGCTGCGCTATGCCCAGAGCATCGGAGGACTGGTCTTTGCCCTCAACGTCTCCACAGACAAGGAGGCGATGGAAAAGCTCAAATGCCAGTGGGAGAATCTGGACACCGATATCATCCTGCTAGCCGAATACTCCCCCTACCGCGAGGTAATGAATCCGCTTGTCAAGTATATCTCCATGCTGGCGGACGCAGCCGAATGGCACGAGCGGGTAACGGTAATCGTGCCGCAGTTCATCACCCACGGGGCCTTTGAAGGAATCCTGCACAATCACACGGGCTTTCTGCTGCACGAGGCCCTGCTAAAGAACGAAAATGTGGTGGTTGCTACCTATCCCTATCATCTGAAGGCCAATGCGGACGACTATACCGCCGCGCTCGAAGATCTCTCTGCGCTGGACAAGCCCAACAACAGCNNCAACAACAAAGATCTGTAACAAACAACAGACAAAAACGCCCCCTGACGCAAGAAAACAAACTTGCATCAGGGGGTATTTTTATGCGGAAACAGACCTGTTTCGCGCGCTTTCCCATTACATAAAAGCTCCGCGGCAGCAATTTAATTGCGAGCATACCGACATCGGAGACAGTCTGGATCGCCTCAACGTACTGCGCGTTCAGATGCGCACCGGAGGTGGCTTTCAGCGCAGAAACGATAAATTTCACAAAGCCAATCGGTTTCTGCATNNGCATGTGATTATGCAAACCACATGCTTCAAACGCATCGTTATTTTTATAGCAAGGACAGCGCAACGCTCCCCTGCCAATAAATACATGACAGATATTAGTCCTCTATATTATATTTACGCATTCCGTTTCCCTTAATTTATTATAAAAAATCTATTTTTTGAGTAATTATTACCCCCCTCCCGGCTTGCGCTTTCCATAAAAAGCTTTAAGATTTTAGGCGTGTCTGAATTCAAAACAGAAAGGAAAATGACGCAAAATGGAATTAAATGACCGCATTAAGTCCTTTTGGGAGGGCGAAGCGCAGGTTTACAGCACCAGCATTCAGGACGAGCTAAAAGGTTCTCAAAAAAGCGCATGGCTCAAACTGATAGAGGACAACGCAGCCTCCGGCGGCGCGCATGAAGTTCTGGACACAGGCTGCGGCCCCGGTTTTTTCCCGATCATCCTCGGCGAACGCGGATACCATGTGACGGGTATTGACATCACCGAGAACATGATTTCCTGCGCCAGAGAAAATGCCGAGGCATACGGCGTAAACGCCTCTTTTGCAACGATGGACTGCCAAAGCCTGTCCTTTCGGGATAACAGCTTTGATCTGGTTGTCTCGCGCAATATTACCTGGACGCTGAACGATCCCCGGAAGGCCTATGCCGAATGGTATCGCGTGTTAAAACCGGGCGGGAGAGTCCTTGTCTTTGACGCATGTTGGTATCTGCATCTTTTTAACGAAGAGCTTCACGAACAATACCTTAAAAACGACGAACGGGTAAAGCAAAAGTACGGCCGTCCAACGCACAATCACGTTGATCAGGCAGAAGAAAACGCGCTCAGTAAGCTGCTTTTCATGAGCGACAAAAAGCGTCCCGTCTGGGATATGGAGCAAATGCTGTCCATTGGCTTCAAAAAGGTGTTTGCAGAGGCTGATATCACAGACCGCGTGTGGGACGATTTTGCGCGGGAAGCCTATGCGCTTTCGCCGCAGTTCCTTGTCGGCGGCGAAAAATAAAACAGCTTTCCGGAGGACGGAATGGAAAAATATATCGCCAGAAAAATACTTGAGATCATTCCGATTATGCTAATTGTGTCAATTGCAACCTTCTGCTTCACCTCCATGGCGAGCGGCGACCCGGCGCAGATCATACTCAGCGCCAGCGGCGTGAAGGTCACCGATGAGGCGCTTGCGCTCAAGCGGGCAGAGCTAGGTTTGGATCNNACAGTATTTAAGTTGGCTCAACGGCATTTTGCATTTTGACCTTGGAACAGATTACATAAGCGGTCTTCCCGTGGCTGATGATCTCGTTTTTCGATTTCTCGGAAGCCTTCGGCTCGCGCTTCTTAGCATAGTATTGCTGATTTTGATGACGGTTCCGCTTGGCGTGGCTTCCGCTGTGCATAAAGGCAAAGGCATAGACCGGGTCAGTCAGGCAGTGGCCTTCGTCAGCGCAGCGTGTCCGGCGTTCTGCGTAGGATTGCTTCTGATCTATATCTTCGGCGTAAAACTCGGAATCGTCTCCGTTATTGAAACCGAACACGGGCTTGGCATCCTTCTGCCAGCGATCACGATCGCATTTTCCCATGCCGGGAGCTACATTCGTCTTGTACACACGAGTATGGATGAAATCCTCGAAAAGGACTACATAAAAGCGGCCCGAGCCAAAGGACTCACATCCGGGCGCGTTCTTTTTAAGCACGCATTTAAAAACGCCATGCTGCCTCTCGTTACGAAATTCGGGATAACGATCGGCGGTTTTATTGGCGGCTCGACGATTGTTGAGATTGTTTTTTCCTATCGCGGACTCGGCACATACATCATGGGCGCGATTTCCTCGCAGGACTATCCGGTCATTGTGGCATATGTCATCTTTATGGCGGCCATTCTTGCAGTCCTCAATTTTTTGGTCGATATCGTCTATGTTGCAACCGACCCAAGAATCAAGCTTGCATAACCGGGAGGCGTAATCATGACGGAAATAAAACTGCGAAGCCCGGCGGCGAGTCTTCCTCGCAACAGGCAGAAGGTCATTGGCTGCATACTGGTCTCCATTATTCTGGCGGCGGCGATTTTTGCGCCGGCTATCGCGCCTCACGACCCAATCGCAGCAGCCCCTGCCCAAAAGCTTCTGCCGCCGAGTCTCTCCTATCCGTTCGGCACCGACCAGCTCGGGCGCTGTATTTTTTCACGGATCATCTGGGGTACGCGCGCTTCCATCGGCCATTCGCGAAGCGTGCTTGCGATTACTGTCGGTGTCGGCACCGTGATAGGACTGATCTCCGGTTACATCGGCGGAAGAACCGACCGGGCCATTATGGCGGTAACGAATGTGTTCATGTCTTTTCCGTCGGCCGTTCTTGCGCTGGCAATTGCCGGCATACTCGGCCCAAGCATCCGCAATCTCATCATTGCCATGTCGGCGATCTGGTGGACGACCTATGCGAGAGTTGTACGCGGTATGGTCATGGAAACAAAGGAACAGGATTTCATTATGGTCGCACATGCGACCGGCTGCACGCACGCTCAGATTTTGTTCCGCCACATTCTAAAAAACATTGTTCAGCCGATCATCGTGCTCGCTACGCTTGACATCGGCGGCGCTATCATCGCCATCGCCGGATATTCCTTTATCGGTCTGGGCGCGCAGCCGCCAACACCGGAATGGGGCGTTATGCTCAACGACGCCAAGCGGTATATCCAGACACAGCCGCAGCTTTTGCTCTACCCCGGTCTTGCCGTCGCCTATGCGGTCATGTCCTTCAACATACTCGGAGAAAGTTTGAAAAGCTGATGGAGAAAAGTCTTGCATTGAATATTGAACAGCTCTCTGTTTCTTTTGAAACGAACGGGATATCCGAGCAGGTCGTCAGCGATGTGTCGCTTTCAGCCGAGAGAGGAAAAATCACCGTGCTTTTGGGCGAAAGCGGCTGCGGTAAGTCCGTGACCGCCTCCTGCATTACAAATCTTTTAGATGCAAACGGAACGATCACCGCGGGAAAAATCATGGTAGACGGAAAGGATGTTCTCGGCATGACGCCCGGAGAACTCTGCAAATTCCGGGGCAAAAATGTCGGAATGATCTTTCAAAACGCCGCCGACGCTTTAAACCCTTTGATGACGGTCGGGG
>DEMY01000047.1:16233-16364 GCA_002359425.1 Clostridiales bacterium UBA2658 | reverse complement strand
GCCGCAACCGCGGCCTGCACCGATTCCGCAACCGGCGGCTCCCCAGTACCAGCAGCCCTATCCGCAGCCGCCCATGCAGGAACCATATCCATACAATATGCCGTTGCAGGGACAGCAGCCCGCCGCAGCAA
>DEMY01000047.1:0-16166 GCA_002359425.1 Clostridiales bacterium UBA2658 | reverse complement strand
AACGAGTTCTATCCCCCGCAATACGGCGCATATCAAGAGCCGCATCCGAACCTCCGTTACGCTTCTCCCGTCGTGAACGTGAAGCAGGCGGATTTTCCCGAATTTGCGGGCGCGGGTAGCTCTGGCGCACCGGCATATCCCAACAATATGGGAATGCTGATGGGCGTGAANNATCATTGAACTCGATAAGCAGACTGGCTCACCGGCGGAGATCATGGTGAACGGCCAACTCCTTGCTTATGGCGACGTTGTCGTCGTCGGCGATAACTTCGGCGTTCGCATAACCGAGATCGTCGGTACGAAAGACTTGCTTGACTCATTAGATACAAAGAAGTAAACAAATAGGGGGAAACACGATATGTACAAAATTCTGGTAGTTGACGATGCCGGATTTATGAGAAAGATGGTTCGGGCCCATCTGACTAAGGTCGGCTATACCGATTTCGTCGAGGGCGAGGACGGCGCGCGCGCTGTTGAGCTCTACAAAGAGACCAAGCCCGACCTTGTCATCATGGATATCACCATGCCGAACATGAACGGTATTGACGCCTTGCGCGAAATCAAAACCTATGATCCGGACGCAAAGATCGTTATGTGCTCCGCCATGGGTCAGGAAGCCATGGTTATGGACGCCATCAAGCTCGGCGCGCTCGACTTCATTGTCAAACCCTTTAAGGCGGACCGCATTGTGCAGACCGTCAACAAGGTTCTTCCGCTCTAAAACCTGGCTTTACGCGGCAAACTGTCCGCGTATCCGCGTGTCCCAGAGGAGGTGAACGGATTTGGGCTGGAAAGAGGTTTTGTCGATCATTGGAACGCTTGCTCTGATGATCGCAGTTTTCGTGGGCGCGCACTATTTTTCCAAGTATTTTGGAAAACGGTACGGCACCCGTAGCGGCCCGGCCAAAAATCTGTCCATCCTCGAATGCCAGAGCGTCGGGAAGGACGGCGCGCTTCTCATTGTAAAAGCAGGGAAGCGGGCATTTCTTGTCGGAGCAACGCCGCATGAGTTTACCTTTTTGAGTGAACTCGACCCGGACACGCTAGAGGCTCCGGACCCGCCGGAGATCGCAAAAAGGGACTTTTCCGCCGCCTTCAAAACGGCGATAAAAGGTCTTGGAAAAAAACAGGATGAAGGAGAACACTGGTGATGGAGCCACGCAAAGACACGCCGCGCGAAAAACCGCACAGGCCGTCGCAACAGGATAAAAAGTGGCTCAAAGTGCTCGCCGTTTCCCTTGCGCTTGTGAACTTTTCCGCTCTGCTCACCATCCACGCGCTCGCTGCCCCCGTGACCTTTTCAATAGACACGACCGGCGCTTCTGGCGGGATGGACAGCTTAAAGCTCCTCGCGACCTTCGCGTTTATCGCGATCGCTCCATCGATNNAATCGGTCTGCAGCAGACACCGCCGAACCAGGTTATCATCGGTCTTTCGCTGTTTTTGTCCTTTTTCATCATGTATCCCACGTTTCAGCAGATGAATACGGATGTGATCCAGCCCTATGAAAGCGGCCAGATTACCCAAACGGAGGCAATCTCCAAAATTCAGGTCCCGATTAAAACCTTCATGCTCAAGCAAACGAAAACGGAGGATCTGAACCTTTTTCTTTCTTTGTCGAAACAGGAAGAAATCAAGGAAATTAACACCGATAAGCTTCTAAGTCTCGGACTGCAAGTTATTGTTCCGGCCTTTGTGACGAGCGAGCTGAAGCGTGCGTTTTTAATTGGTTTTCTGCTGTTTTTGCCCTTCATGGTCATCGACATGATTGTCGCGAGTACGCTGATGTCCATGGGCATGGTCATGTTGCCGCCGTCCATGATATCGCTGCCGTTCAAGCTCATGCTTTTTGTCGTGGTGGACGGCTGGTCCCTCGTCATGGAGATGCTTATCAAGAGCTTTTATACATAGTAGTCTCGTCAGTCAGGAGTGAAAAAAATGACGCAGAGCGAAGCGCTTTCCATCTTAAAAGAAGCTATCTGGCTCATTCTCAAGCTCTCCGCGCCGCTCCTGATCGTCAGTATCGTGATCGGCCTTATTATCTCAATCTTTCAGGCTGCAACACAAATTCATGAGCAGACGCTGACCTTCGTTCCGAAGATCGTCGCAATCGCGTTGCTGCTTATCATCCTCGGCTCGTGGATGCTCACCGGCATGACGGACTTTTTCCAGTCCCTCATGAGCTACGCGGCGGGGTTGTAGCATGAACCTGACGCTTTCCATCGCTGCCGTGAATGCTTTTGCGCTGGTTTTTTGCCGGATTGGCGGTATGATCCTTTTCAATCCGCTTCTGGGCAGAAAAAACGTTCCTGCCTCCGTCCGCGCGGGCTTGGTGCTGCTTTTAACCGTCTTGATAGCACCGTCTTCGACCATCGCTTCCATCGAAGCGCTCTCTGGTTTTGCCCTTTTTGCTTCGATGGTGAAGGAACTTTTCGCGGGCTTCTGCTTCGGCATCCTTTTTCAGATGTACTATTACATGCTGTTTGTCGCGGGCGACGTGATCGACATGGGCTTCGGCCTTTCGATGTCGAAGGCTTTCGACCCGGGCACAAACATTCAGGTGTCCTTAACAGGCAATCTGTTTCAGATCATGTTCATCGTCTACTTTTTTGTGACGGACTGCCACCTCATTTTCATAAAACTCATTTATTCGACCTTCGACATCGTGAGCCTTGGCGGTATGTCGTTTGGGCAGAACATCGGCGAATTCATGTGTACCCAGTTCGTCTATTCGTTCGGACTCATCATGCACCTCGCCATTCCCTATATAGCCGCATCCTTCATTCTGGAGATCTCGATGGGCGTTCTCATGAAGCTTATCCCGCAGATCAACGTTTTTGCGGTTCAGTTTCAGCTCAACATCATCCTCGGTATGACGCTTCTTTTTGTATTCGCCGTCCCCGCGACAGAGTTCATTCAGAAATACATCAATCAGATATTTGTGCAGAAGCAGAATCTTTTACAGCTTTTGTAGCCGTCTGCGCTTTCGTGCTCGAAGCGGGAGGATAAAGTGCCGGGCGAAAAGACAGAAAAAGCAACACCAAAACGGCGACAAGACGAACGAAAGCGCGGTAACGTCTTTAAAAGTGAAGAAGTTGTCATCATCTTCACGATGCTCGCCACTTTTTATGTCCTCAAGTCCATGATGCCCTCCATCATTCGGACCATGAAAGAGCTTATCAGTCACTACGTGTCTCTGGCTGCAACGACCGACGAGATCGGCCACACGCAGCTTCAGAGCTATCTCATGTATTCCCTTATTGCTTTCGCAAAATCGGCGCTTATTCCGCTTTTAGTATGCTGCGCCGTTGCCTCGATTGCGACGATGTTCCAGACGAGGGGGCTGTTCTCCTCAAAGGGCTTTGCTTTCAAGGCGGAGCGAATTAGTATGCTCAAGGGCTTCAAGCGAATGTTTTCCATGCGCGCGTTTGTTGAGCTACTGAAATCCATTTTAAAAATTGCAATTCTCCTCTATGTAATCTATACGATCCTTAAAAATGAAATTTTCGTCCTGCCGCAGATGATGGACATGAGCTTTAACGGGGCACTGTCCAAAACAGGCACGATCATCATGCAGATCATCACAAAAGCGGGGGCCATCTTCGTGGCCGTTGCCGCGGCGGACTATCTATATCAGTGGAAAGAGTATGAAAAGAACCTCCGCATGACCAAGCAGGAGGTCAAGGACGAGTACAAACAGACCGAAGGTGACCCGGAGGTCAAGGGCCGCATCCGCCAGATCCAGCAGGAACGCGCCAAACAGCGCATGATGCAGGCGGTACCAACGGCGGATGTCGTCATTCGTAACCCGACGCACATCGCCGTTGCCATTAAGTACAACAATGAGACCGACCGCGCGCCGGTCGTTGTCGCTAAAGGCGTGGACAGTCTCGCGCTGCGCATTGTTGCGGTCGCGGAGGAAAATGATATTTACGTGACGGAGAACAAGCCGCTTGCGAGAGCCTTGTACGACGCCGTCCCGCTCGACGCGGAGGTCCCCGAAAAGTTCTATCGTGCGCTCGCGGAAGTTTTGGCTTATGTTTACAGCCTCAGGAAAAAGGATACGGAATAGGATGTTAAAAGTTTTCAACAACGGCGTCGCCGTATTAATCATACTGATTGTCGCGCTGCTCATTGTCCCGTTGCCGACGCCTGTTTTGGATTTCCTTTTTATCATGAACCTCGCGCTTTCCCTCGTCATTCTGCTCATCTCCATGTCCATTTCGGAACCGCTGGAATTTTCGATATACCCCTCTCTGCTCCTTTTAACAACGCTGATNNAGGGTCTGAACGTCTCGTCCACCCGCTCCATTCTCACACGGGACGGCTACGCAGGAGAGGTCATCAAGACCTTCGGTACCTACGTTATCCAAGGCAATGTTGTCGTCGGTCTCGTTATCTTTCTCATCATCGTTTTGGTGCAGTTCATTGTTATCACCAAGGGCGCTGAGCGTGTCGCGGAGGTTTCCGCTCGGTTTACGCTCGACGCTATGCCCGGCAAACAGATGGCCATCGACGCGGATCTCAGCTCCGGCATCATCGATGAAAATCAGGCCAAGGAGCGCCGCGAGAAGATTCAGCGCGAAGCGGATTTCTTCGGTTCGATGGACGGTGCCTCCAAGTTTGTCAAGGGTGATGCGATCATGTCCATCATCACCACCCTCATAAACCTCCTCGGCGGACTTATCGTCGGCATGATCAACGGCGGCGCCTTCAAGGACGTCGTTCATGTTTACTCAATTTCTACCGTTGGCGACGGTCTTATGAGCCAGATTCCAGCGCTGCTTATTTCTATCGCGACCGGCATGATCGTTACCCGCTCCGCCTCAAAGGCAGACCTCAATACGGAGGTCATTTCTCAGTTTTCCGCCCAGCCGCGCGTTCTGATCATTGCGGGCGCGGTGCTGCCGCTTCTGATTGCAATCGGCTTTCCGTGGGAACAGGTGCTCTTCATTTCGGCGCTGTTCATTGGCCTTGGCTACATGCTGCTGACCCGCAGCCGTCAGGCCGCGACCGAAGCGGCGGAGGTCCCGCAGGTCACGGAGGAGGTCACAAGCGAGGTCAGCTTCTACCGAAACCTCGACAATGTTTACAGCCTTCTCAATGTCGATGCAATTGGCGTCGCGTTCGGATATAGTCTTCTCCCATTGGTGGACGAGAAAAACGGCAACTTTCTGGATCGTGTCGTCATGTTGCGAAAACAGTTCGCGGACGAGATGGGGATGGTCATCCCTGCTATTCGTCTCAAGGACAGCGGCAACCTCAACCCAAACCAGTATGAAATCCTCCTGCGCGGTGAGTCCGTCGCGGTGGGGGAGGTGCTGGTGGATCACTACCTCGGTCTTGCGCCGGACAACCTCGCCCCGGAAAACGCCGTCGAGGGCATCGAGACCGTTGAACCGGCTTTCGGTATGCCGGCGGTTTGGATCGGCGAGGACAAAAAGCTCCGCGCTGAAATGGCAGGCTATACGCTGATCGACCCCACGTCTGTCATCATCACGCACCTTTCGGAACTTATCAACCGCCATGCCTACGAGATGCTTACCCGCCAGGAAGTCAAGCACATGCTTGAAAACCTCAAGAAAAACGACCCGGAAACCATCGCGGACGACGTCGTTCCGGATGTCGTGACAACCGGCGAACTGCAGCACGTTCTTAAAAATCTTCTGCGCGAGGGCGTTCCCATCATCGATATGGAAGTTATCCTCGAAACGCTCTCCGACTATGCACCCACTGTCAAGGACAGCGACATGCTGACGGAATATGTCCGCCAGTCGCTGAAACGCACGATCACCCGCAGATTTTCCGCCGCCGGGCAGCTCAAGGTTATCACGCTTGACAGCGAGATCGAAGACGCAATTCTGAAAAGCGTCAAACGAATGGAGGGCGGCGCCTACCTTACCCTTGAGCCGGAGATGATCCAAAGGATCGTCGCGGGCACCAAGGAACAGATTGACAAGGTGAGAAAGCTCGTTCAGGAGCCTATCATTCTCACCTNNAAGCTGATAGATCAGTTTTATCCGAACGTCACAATTCTATCTTTCAACGACCTCGATCCCTCGGTACAGGTTCAGTCGCTTGGCATCGTGAAGGTCTGATAGTGAAATTGCTGGAAGGGGGGCAGACCATGGTTTCCAACAATAAAAAGAAAGCGGACGAAGACAAGGTCATCGACCCCGAAGAACTCATGCGCCAATATAAGGCAACCGGCGACATCGAAACCCGGAATCAGCTTGTCATGCATTATTTGCAATTCGTGAACGTCGCCATTTACAGCATGCGTTCGATCCTCCTTTCCAACGTCCCNNCGAATGCATTGAACGCTACGACCCAGATCGCGGCGCGAGCTCGCACACCTACAGCTATCTCGGTATACGCGGCGCGATTTTAAAATATCTCCGCAAGCAGAACTGGCTGCCGAACCGCGTATGGGAGGCCCGCAAGCGCATCACGCAGGGCCGGGCCGAGCTTGAGCAAAAGCTCATGCGCGAGCCTTCGGACCGTGAGCTTGCCGACTATCTTGGCCTTTCGGAAAAGCAGCTTGATGGGCTTATTTCAGAAATGAGCGTTGTAGATACTGTCTCCTTCGAGGAGCTTTTGGAGTCCAGCTACATGGGCGCGTCGGATGCTGCGGGCGCGGTCATGGACGGGGACGTTTCGGATCGTTTGCTGCGCGAAGAGCTACAGGAGGCGCTTGCCGCCGCAATCGACGCTCTGCCGCCCAAGCAGAAACAGGTTATTTCCCTTTATTACTATGAGAACCTCAACCTCCGCGAGATCGGCGAGGTGCTGGGCGTTTCCCAGCAGCGCGTGTCCCAAATCCGTGCAAAAGCCATTGAAAATTTGTCGGAGGCCATAAAAAGATACGATTGCGGCGAAAAAAAGAGAGTTTGAACCAGACGGAGGCTTGCATATGTTTAGCGGTTACTATACAATTGCATCAGGGCTGATTACCAATCAGCGTACAATCGAAACGATCGGCAACAATGTTGACAATTCGCTCACGCCCGGCTTTCGCTCGGAGCGCATCGTCAAGTCCGCTTTCCAAAAGGAGCTGCAAAGCCGTCTGGATTCCAACGGTACGGCGATCCTCTCCGCGAGCGGCAAGGGCGCGCCCCTCGCCGTTGTCGGCGACTCAGTGACCCAGTTTGAGCCAGGAGCCATCAAGCCCACCGGCCGCGAGCTCGATATCGCCATCAACGGCGACGGCTTCTTTGTCGTTAAGGGCAAGGACGGGCAGAGTTATCTCACCCGCAACGGCGCCTTCGATGTGGACGATCAGGGCTATCTGGAGCTTACGGGCTATGGCCGCGTGCAGGGAGCGACGGGGGATATCAAAGTAGGCACCTCCGCCATCGATGTAACGCAGGACGGCGTGATCCGCGATGAGCAGGGAAACCAGCTCGGCACTCTATCCATCGTCCAGCCGGCGGATATGAACACGCTCCAAAGAGCCTCCAACGGTATGTTCACCGGCGGCGGCAATACCCCCTCTGCAGGCTTTGAAATCATTCAGGGCAGTCTGGAAGGCTCGAATGTCGATATGAACTACGAGATTACAAACCTTATCGCCGCACAACGCGATTTGCAGAGCTGCGCGTCGGCCCTGAAGATTGTGGACGCGCTCGACCGCAAGTCAGCGCAGATCGCTTCCGTCTGATTTTGGAGGAAACCATATGTCCAGAACGCTTTTCACCGGCGCCGCCGGACTCTCGGCGAGTCAGTACTATATCAACAACATCGGCAGCAACATTGCGAACGTTAACACCATGGGCTATAAGCCGGTTGTCACGACGTTCAGCGACCTTCTCTTTACAAAAATGTACGTCAAGTCGGCGGACGTTCTCTCTGGTCAGGGCGCAAAGGCAAGCTACGGCGGTATTGACCCGACGCAAAGCTCTCTCGTCCCGACGGGGAACAACATGGATCTTGCCATAAGCGGCAGCGGCTGGTTTGCCATTGAAACCGGCGCGGGCGTGCGCTACACGCGGGACGGCGCTTTTTCCGTCAGCGTGGAAGGTACTACCGCCTACCTTGTGAACGAGACGGGTAACTATGTCCTTAACAAGGACGGCAAGCGCATCTCCCAGCCTATCAATGCCCAGAATGCCGGTACCGCAACCGGAACGACGAAGGACGCCCAAAAATACGGCGTTGACACCGCGGCCCTAACGGCGTAAGTCGGCGTGTTCGACTTTGCAAACCCTGAGGCGCTTCTGCCCCTGTCGTCGAACCTCTACGCCGCAAACGCGCAGTCCGGTCAGGCGGCTCCGGCTGGTGCGGACACGCAAATTATTTCCGGCTATCTTGAGCAGTCCGGCGCACAGATGGTGGACGGCATGGTGGATCTCATCACTGCCCAGCGCGCCTACCAACTCAGCGCCAAGGTCGTCCAGACGGCGGATGAAGACGAGCAGACCGTCAATAATCTGCGTACCTGAGCCTGCTATTTCCGGCGCGCATCTCCGCGCGTCTACTAACCTTACAGGAGGACATTATGGCTTTAAATGATTACAGTGATTTGAGCGAGATGCAGCTTGACGCTCTGCGCGAGATCGGGAACATCGGTTCCGGTAACGCGGCGACGGCGCTGTCTTCTATGCTTGAAAAGGCGGTGAATATTGCCGTTCCCAAAATAAACGTCCTCGACTACACCGCCGCATGCAACGCGCTGGGCGGGCCGGAGCAGCTCCTTGTCGGCATCCTTTTCAGTCTGAACGGAGATATCACCGGCATGATGATGTTCCTTCTGCACAAAGAATTTGCGCACATGGTGCTCAATTCGCTGGTCGGCTCCGAATTCGACGGTTACTCCGAGCTTGACGAAATGGACAAGAGTACCATTCAATAGGTCGGAAACATTATGGCCGCTTCCTACATCAACGCCATGGCCGCTATGACGGGACTCACAATCGACATCTCCGTTCCGACGATGAATGTCGATATGGCAGGGGCGCTTTTGAGCGTACCCGCAATCTACTATGCAAACATCAGCGAAGAGATTATCATGATCGAAGACGAGTTCGGACATGACGAGGCGGGCGCCTCAAGCCACATCCTGCTCATTCCCGAGGTTGATGGCCTCAAAAAAATTATGGAGAGTTTGGGGCTGGATTCATGAGCAACACGATCACGATCGGGATCGCAGATTTCAATGTCGCCAAGGATGCGGATATACTGGTCACCTACGCGCTCGGTTCTTGCGTCGGCATTTGTCTGTACGATCCTGTTTTGAAGCTTGCCGGGCTGTCCCATATCATGCTCCCGAGCGTGAAGGAGTTTACGGATCCAAAGGCTGCGGCACAAACCGCGAAGTATGCCGACACGGCGATCGAGCTTCTGATGAAAAAAATGCTCAGCATGGGCGCGGGCAAAATCCGGCTGCGGGCGAAAATCGCCGGCGGCGCGCAGATGTTTGCACCCGTCAACAACACAAGTCTCGCGGGCATAGGCGAACGAAATGTTCTGGCCGTTAAAAAAGAACTCGCGCGTCTCAGCATCCCTATCGTTGCGGAGGACACCGGCAAGAACTATGGCCGGACGCTTTATCTCACTTCTGCGGACGGCGTTATGAGGATTAAATCAGTCAATAAGGGCGAGTGGCAGTATTGACAGCCGCCCGGCAGAAACCGTGCAAACAGCGTTATTTTGTGTCATTTTAAATGTAAAGGGGTCGATCAGCTATGACAAATCAGAAACAGCCGGAAATCCTGCTTGAGTCGGGGATCAATGAACTTGAGATTATGGAATTTACCATCAGCGGCGAGCTTTTTGGCATCAATGTAGCAAAGGTCCGCGAAATTATGAAGATCGAACCGGTTCAGGTCATGCAGAAATCCAATCAGTATGTCGAGGGCGTTTTTAAGCCCAGAGATAAGGTTCTGACCGTTATCGACCTCTCATCCTATCTTGGCTTGGGCATGTCCGATAAGCCGGAGCGCGACATTTTCATTATCACAGGCTTTAACAACAGCGAATATGCTTTCCATGTCCACACCGTTGTTGGTATCGACCGTATCTACGGCACCCAGCTCAAAAAGCCGGATCCGGTCATTTTCGGCGGCAAAGAGGGCGTTGCTACCGGCATCGTTGAGATGGAGGATAAGCTCATCACCATTCTCGATTTTGAAGCCATCATTGCGGAAATTTGCCCGGAATCTAGCATCCAGTATGAGATGAAGGACTCGGAAATGAGGGCAACCGCACGCAGCAACAGCCACATCCTCATTGCGGAGGACTCACGTCTCCTCTCAAAGATGATTATCGATGCGCTCCACAAATCCGGCTATGAAAACACCGTAAAGTTTGACAACGGACAGGAGGCTTGGGACTATCTCAGCGAGGTCCGCGACGACCCGCAGGAGTATATTGACGACCACGTCAACTGCATTATCACCGACATTGAGATGCCGCTGATGGACGGCCACCGTCTTACGAAGCTTGTGAAATCGGACAACCAGCTCAAGCACATCCCACTTGTTATCTTCTCCTCGCTCATCAGCGAAGAGATGCGGATCAAAGGCGAGGAGCTTGGCGCGGACGTCCAGATCACAAAGCCGGAAATATATAAGCTTGTGCAGGTCATCGATGAGTTGACAGGGAAAAGTAAATAACGCAAAGCAAGTTCCATAAAAACAAAATAGTACACACCGGCTCTGCTTTATCTGGCGGGGCCGGTGTTCTAAAAACTGTATAAAAGCTGCGCCGCAAACGACTGGTCAAAATCGTTTGCGGCGCAGCTTTGACAGGTCTATTTTTACTGCGCGCTGCGGAGCTTGTACTGATGCGTCATACCGGACAGCTCTCTCGCCTGCGCCGCGAGTTCTTCGGCGGCGGCCGCGCTCTCTTCGGCCGTAGCGGAGTTCGTCTGAACGACGGTGGAGACTTGATCAATACCGATCAGAACCTGCTGCGTTGCGGTCGCCTGCTCCTGAGAGGCGCTTGCGATTTTGCCAATGGCTTCGTTAACGAAGGAAGCCTTTTCACCGACCAGCTGCAGAGATTTCGCGGTGGAATCGGCAATCATTCTGCCGTGTTCAATTGCGGAAACGGTGCTTTCAACAAGTGCGGTGGTGGTCTTTGCAGCCTCCGCGGAGCGCTGGGAGAGATTTCTGACCTCATCCGCGACAACTGCGAAGCCCTTTCCGGAAGCGCCGGCGCGCGCAGCTTCGACGGCTGCGTTGAGGGAGAGAATGTTGGTCTGGAAAGCGATGTCGTCAATGGCTTTGACGATCTTGCTGATTTCCTTGGAGGTTGCCGTTATCTCGTTCATAGCGTCGAGCATCTGGCCCATATATGTATTGCTTTCTGTAACGCCGGAAGCGGCTTCATGGCTCATTTCGCAGGCTTTGCCGGCCTCTTCGGCGTTTGTGCGGCTGATCTCGGCAATGCTGGCAACCGTGGAGGAAAGCTCCTCAACAGCGGAGGCCTGCTCCGTTGTACCCTGCGACAGCGTCTGAGAAACGGCGGAGATCTGGTCGGAACCGGCAGCCACCTGATCGGCAATGCCGTTTGTTCGGTGCATGTCGTCGCTGATGCCGTCAAAAATGCCGTGCGTCGCGTTAAGAAGAATGGCGTAGCCGCCTACATATCGGCTTTCGTCGGCGGTGTCAACGCTGAAGTCCTTGTGCGCGCCTCTGGTGAGCATAGTACTGATGTCGGTGATGATGAATTCAATGGTCGAACTCATTTCGCTGAAGGTACGGCCCAATGTAGCAAACTCGTCCTGCGTGTTGAAATTGAGCGGTTCAATCGGATGGCCGCCGTTCAGCGTGTCGCAGGCTTCGACGAGCTGATTAAGCGGCCCGACGACGCCTCTCGACATTGCTTTCATGATGAGAATCGTGATAATCAAGGCGATAAGCGTTAGGATAACGAAGGTAAGCGTTGCGACCATGGATTTGGTATTGTAGGACGCTCTAGCAGCATCGGAACCGGCGATTGCACTTTTGCCGACTTCATTGACTGCCTCATAGAAAGCGTCATAGTCCTTGGTGTACTGATTACTGTTGAATGTGTTGGCTTCCTCGGCCTTACCGGAGGTAGAAAGATTTATCACCTGCTTTACGTCCGACTGTACGGTTGCGTAAAGCGTTGCGAGCGAGGCCGCTTTTTTGGGGTCAACGCCGGAAGTTGCAATGATATCAAGTTCTTGCTTGATGGTAGCGTCGGATTCACTGATTTTCTGTGAGTTCGTCGTTGCGAGAGAAGGGTCGTGGAGGACTGCGAGAGCCCACGTGTCGTTCTCGTTGAGGAGGTCTAAGACGGTGGTCTGTGCTTTTACAGCGGTATATGGACCGTTAAAAAAGCCCGTGAGCGCCGTGTTCGCAGATGTCAGCAGGATAAAATAAGTCCCCGCAGCAATCAAAACCGCGACGGCGATGGTTATGAAAAGGACTCTGAACTTTTTTGCCACCGGCATTTTGCTGAAGATTTTGGTCATAATTAATGTGCCCCTTTACTCGGTATTCCAAGTGCTAAATACATTATATATGAAATAATTGATTTTGCAATCGTAAATCCCGAATCTCAATAAAGTTTGCCAACATATCTATTTTAAACTTATACATGTTGTGTGTATTTAATAAAAAACGAAAGTTAAATAGTTAAGACAAAAAAATAAGAAATAAGAAGAACGAAAGTTAAATAGTTAAGACAAAAAAATAAGAAATAAGAAGGTGGTATTTTAGATTTAGACGGGACTGCGCGTTCGGTAATGTATATGATTGCAGGAGGAATGACGGCTTATCTCTGCGCTTGTTTTCACAGACGCCGCCGACGGCCTTAAATTCAGGGCAAATTCCACCATTGTGATCGGCAGCGGTTTCTTTAGCGGAGAAAAGGGCAATATGCTGGATGCCTTATCGGTGTGCGGATCATTTTAAATATAGATAGATTATTACTTATTACGGGACAAAAATCCTGCATGCCGGCCAGCTTGCTTTTTTTTCGCATCCTATTGTGGAATGTGATAAAATATGATAGATTATATCAATAATTACGACAGTTTGATGCAAAAAACTTCAAGCCATAGAATCCATTATGTAGAGAAACACATTGGCAGAGATATATGCTCCTTACAAAAAGCACCATCTTTACAATTGTTATTGAGTCGTATTATGCTGCTTTTTTCGCTGGAATTTTATGTGATGCCTTGACATGACGTATTAAAAAAGCAATCAACTGCTTTGCCCGAAGCATATCCCTACGAACATCTGCGGCGTTTTAGGCATTGCTTTAGAAAAGGAATATAGAACGTGAGAAAAAAACCAATTATTCTTGTTGTCGAGGATGAAAAAGGAATCCGCAGTTATATTTCCCGCGTGTTAGCTGCAAACGAATATGATGTTATTCTCGCATCCAAAGGGCAGGAGGCAATTTCAATGGCTGCTTCGTACTGCCCTGATCTCATGCTGCTGAATCTGGGCTTGCCGGATATGAACGGTATGGAGGTGCTTCGCTCCACCCGCTCATGGTCGGATATGCCGATCCTCATCCTTTCAACGCATGTGCACGAAGAGGAAAAGGTTATGGCGTTGGATGCCGGTGCGGATGACTATATCGTTAAGCCATTTGGCACAGCCGAGCTTCTTGCCCGGATTAGAGCTGCTTTCCGACACAGTAAAGGCGTACAAACTTCCACACCGGTTTGTACGGTTGGCGCTATTCGCATCGATTATGGCAGCCGCAGCGTCGCCGTTGCCGGAAAAGAAGTCCATTTAACTCCAACCGAGTATAAGATTGTTATCTTGCTTTCGCAGAACGTTGGGAAAGTGCTCTCTCACGAATATATAATAAAGGAAATATGGGGACCATTTACAAATGAGGCTTATTCCAGTGAGCTTCAGGCGCTGCGTGTAAACATTGCAAATATTCGTAGAAAGCTTGAAGCTGACCCATCGACGCCCCAGTACATCCTCACAGAGACCGGCATTGGTTACCGTATGGCCGAGCAATAAAACGCGAATGAATGCGCTGCCTATTAAGTTATCATACAGATTAGACGCAGGTGTATATAATCTTTATACTTTTCATATAGTTCTTAATGCTATTTTTATATATGAAACGGTACAATAGGAATGGTCAAAAAATCTAACAAAAGGGAGAAAAACGGAAGAAATGAATCTGTACTTAGGTATCATCTATGGCGTGATTATTATTTCGATAATTGCGACCGTCCTTTTGTTCCGCTATGTGTTCAAGCAGAGCAAAGGGACCCTGGAAATGCAAAGCATTTCCGATGCAATCAGAGACGGTGCGATGGCGTTTTTGAAAAGGCAATACAAAACCATTAGCATAATAGCGATTGTTGCGCTTGTCGTTATTATGGCGGCGGTCTACTTTGGAAAAAGCCATACGGCTGGAAGCGATGCGGCGTGGGATGCAGCGATACATACTGCGATTGCATTCATCGTCGGCGCTTTTTGCTCTGCGCTTTCCGGCTACATCGGCATGTATATGTCGGTGAACAGCAATGTCCGCTCTGCTGAGGGCGCAAGAACAAGCCTTGATAAGGCGCTCCAAATTGCTTTCAAGGGCGGTTCTGTTACCGGCCTTTCGGTAACGACCCTTTCGCTTCTTGGCGTGACGACTTTGTTCCTTGTTTTCGGCGGTGCATCCCCAGACGAAACTGCCATTAAGGAAGCTCCGAACCTCATCGTCGGTTTCGGCTTCGGCGCTTCTCTTGTGGCTCTGTTTGCGCAGCTTGGCGGCGGAATCTACACAAAAGCTGCCGACGTCGGCGCCGATCTTGTCGGAAAGGTTGAGGCCGGTATTCCTGAGGACGACGCCCGCAACCCCGCTGTCGTTGCCGACCTTGTCGGCGATAACGTGGGCGATTGCGCCGGCAGAGGCGCGGACCTCTTTGAGTCCACCGCTGCTGAAAACGTTGGCGCGATGATTTTGGGCGTTACCCTTTTCCCGGTATTCGGCATCAAGGGCATTCTTTTCCCGCTGGTCGCCCGTGCGCTTGGTATCCTTGCGTCCCTCGTCGGCGTAATGTGCGTCAAGGTCAAGGATGAAAACAAAGACCCGATGGGTCCGCTGAATCGCGGCTATGCGGTTACCTCCGTCATCATGGCGGTGCTTCTGGCCATTTTAGTCAATGACATGCTCAGCGGCACAACGCCGGACGGTGTCAAGGTAAACACATGGATGCTCTATGGATGCAGCCTTGCCGGCATTGTCCTGAGCTATATTTTCGTGTGGCTCACCAATCTCTACACCTCTTATAATAAGCGTCCTGTTCAGAGCATTGCGGAAGCCAGCCGCACCGGCGCCGCAACGAACATCATTACCGGCATTTCTGTCGGTATGAAATCCACAGCTTTGCCCGTAATCTTCATCTGCGCGGCAATTTATATCGCTTATGAACTTGGTAGTGCGGCCATGGGCGGCATGGCAAACGGCGGCCTTTACGGTACCGCAGTTGCTACCATGGGCATGCTCTCCACCTGCACATACGTTCTTGCGATGGACGCTTTTGGCCCCATCACCGATAATGCCGGCGGTATTATCGAAATGTCCGGCGCTCCTGAAGAAATCCGCAACACAACTGACAAGCTTGACGCCTGTGGCAACACCACAAAAGCATTGACAAAAGGCTACGCGGTCGGCTCTGCTTCTCTTGCGACCTTCCTTCTTTTCGCCGCATATATCGACGAGATCAAGGCTACGCTCAACATTCCTCAGGAGCAGTGGTTTGCTATAGATATCAGCAAGCCCTCAGTGTTCTGTGCCGCGTTCATTGCAGCGATGGTCGTCTTCCTCTTTAGCTCTACGGCGATCAGCGCTGTCAGCCATGCTGCTTNNTCAGACGTCAATTCAAAGAGATTCCGGGTATCATGGAAGGCAAGGCAAAGCCCGATTATGCAAAGTGCGTCGATATTGTTACGCAGGGTGCTCTGCATGAAATGGTTCTCCCCGGACTTATCGTTGTCTTCGTTCCGATTCTTGTCGGCGTGATTCTCGGCAGAGAAGCCGCAGGCGCTTATCTGCTTGTTTGCACCATTGTCGGCGTTGTCGTTGCGCTGTTCCTGAATAACGGCGGCGGCGCTTGGGATAACGCAAAGAAATATATCGAAATGGGTAACGAAGGCGGCAAGGGTTCTGAAGCCTATAAGGCGGCTGTGGTTGGCGATACCGTCGGCGATCCGTTCAAGGATACT
>DEMY01000111.1:13495-13819 GCA_002359425.1 Clostridiales bacterium UBA2658 | reverse complement strand
GAGGCTGTCCGCCTCCTGCTTTGTCAGCCCGTAGAGCGTCAGGAAATCGCCGGTGTAAGTATTTTTAAGCGAAAGCGGCGTGCCCTCGGCGGCAATCTGCCCAGCGTCGAGAATGACGACATAGTCTGCGTCGGCAGCCTCCTCCATATAGTGCGTCGTGAGGAAAACCGTCAGGCGCCGCTCCTTTCGGAGCCGCGACACAACGTCCCAAACGGCCTTGCGCGTCTGTGGGTCAAGCCCGGTGGTCGGTTCGTCTAAAATCAGAATTTTTGGCTCGTGCAGCAGCGCGCGGGCAATGTCGATGCGGCGCTTCTGCCCGCCGGA
>DEMY01000111.1:2196-13356 GCA_002359425.1 Clostridiales bacterium UBA2658 | reverse complement strand
CGGTCGAGGTCCGCCCCATCAATGACGACGGTCCCCGCGTCCCTTTTGAGCTGGCCGCACATAATAGAGATGGTTGTGCTTTTCCCCGCGCCGTTCAGACCCAGAAACGCGAAAAGCTCACCTTCCTTGACCCGAAAGCTAAGGTCGCGCACGGCCCTTACCTCTCCAAAGGATTTTGAGAGCCGGTCAATTTCTATAATATTGCCCATCCGCAAGTTCCTCTTTTCTCAATTTTGGTCATTATAACATAACACCGTAGCTTAGAAAAGAAAAGATTTTATTTGCGTGATATTCCGTTTCTTCATACAATTCGCGCCGTCTGTTAAGAAAGCGCTTAAATCTTAACAAATTAGTCGTGATTCATTTCCGTATTTATGTTATATTTAAGGTCGTTTATTGTATGCTCTTCGCAGAGAAATGCGGCAGAGCCGCGACACCTTGGAGGAACCGTCATGAACAAGAAGCTCATGCTCATTTTAAATCCTGCGGCGGGTGGCGGCAAAGGCATCACGTCCATCGGCCCGGTAATGGAGGTTTTATATAAAGGCGGCTATCTGCCGACCGTTTACTACACGACCGCTGCCGGCGAGGCCACGCAGCTCGTTTTAAAGCATGCGGCGGAATATGACTGCGTCGCCTGCTCAGGCGGCGACGGAACGCTCAGCGAGGTCGTCTCCGGCCTTGTGCAGCTTCGCGACCCGCCCCCGCTCGGCTACCTCCCACAGGGAACGTCGAACGACGTTGCAAGCTCCCTTGGCATTCCGAAAACGCCGGTCGCGGCGGCAAAATTTCTGGTTCGCGGCAAACCCACACCGATCGACGCCGGAAGGTTTAACGACAGCGACTACTTCACCTATATCGCCGCCTTCGGCGCGTTCACAGAGGTCAGCTACGAAACGCCGCGGGAGCAGAAACAGTCGCTCGGCCACTTCGCCTATGTGTTGCAGGGGCTTTCAAAACTTCCGAAAATTTCATCTTACCGCACAATCGTAGAGCTGGACGGCGGCAGGACGATCATCGACGACCTCCTGTTTGGGAGCGTCTCGAATACGCGTACGGTCGGCGGCATGGTTCGGCTCAAAAATGACATGGTGGATCTGGATGACGGCATTTTCGAGGTCATGCTCGTCCGCGACCCCGGCCCCGGCAATGTGATTGAGCTGAACAAAATCACGTCGTCCATTTTGCAGGGCACTTTCTCGAACCCCTATATCCGCGTCACCCGCAGCAGCCGTGTAAAATTCGCCTTTGAAGAACCCGTCAAATGGACTCGCGACGGCGAATCTGGCGGTGCACACCAGCAGGTCGAGCTTCAAAATCTCCATTCTGCGGTCAGCATTCTGCTTTAAACGACTTTTCATCGCGCGGCAAACATTGTTGCGAAGCTGACATCCTATAAGTATGTGAACGGGCGGCTCGTTCCGATTGTGATTTGGCCCGGTCAGTTTCCTGCCGGGAAATCAGCGCAAAGGATACGTCGGCATGCCGATTCGTTTTACAATGGCGAAGGCAAGAAACTGCCGGGGCATATCGTATATGAACCCTGTTATAGGATGAGGCACCCTGCATTACTGATAAGCAGGGTGCCTTGTTTACATTTTTCCCCCAGCTCAACAGAAATTAAGTAATATTCGAATTTTGAGAGGAACGCTCCTATGCAGATAAACCGATTATTCGCGATCGTTTATATTCTTCTTGAGAAGCAGACCATAACCGCCGCAGAGCTTGCAGAGCGGTTCGAGGTATCCCCAAGAACCATTTACCGTGATGTGGAAGCGCTTTCGCAGGCGGGAATTCCGATCTATATGAGCAGAGGAAACGGCGGCGGTATTTCGCTTCTGCCCGATTTCATCCTGAACAAAGCGGTGTTGACGGAGGACGAAAAAAGCGACATTTTGAACGCGATGAAGGCTGTCAGCGCAGTCAGTCTTTCAAAGAGCGATGCAGCGCTGAATAAGCTGAGCAGCATGCTCGGGCAAAATGCTTCCAACTGGATTGAGGTCGATTTTTCCTCTTGGGGCTATTTCGGGAATGACGCCGGTTATTTTGAAAAAATCAAAACCGCCATTATCGAAAAGCGAATTATAACCTTTCTGTACGCAAGCGGAAAAGCAGAAACGCTTCTTCGTGAGGTTCTGCCGCTGAAGCTTGTTTTCAAGGGTGCGGCATGGTATCTTTATGGCTTTTGCAGAATGCGTGAGGATTATCGCTTTTTCAAACTACGAAGAATTCACAGCCTTGATGTTACTGATGCGCATTTTCATCTGGAGATTCCCGAGCATATTTTAAACCAGCAGAAAATTGACACAAGGACATCTATTAAAGCGATTTACAGAATAGCGGCAAAAATGGCCTTTCGGGTTTATGATGAAATCAGTCAATACGAAATCGATGAAAACGGCCATTTTATCTGTGAACTGGTGTTGCCGGATGTTGAAGCCATATGCGGTTATGCCGCTTCATACGGCGAGTACTGCACCATCCTTGCGCCAGAGGACGCCGTTGTTGAAATGAAACGCAGGCTTGAAAGAACGCTACAGAATAACGCATGTAATATNNATATTACATGCGTTATTCTGTGGTTACAGTATTTTAGAAAGAGGTAATCACCATGGATTATGAAATTGTACGCCTTGAAGCAAAAACGATTGTCGGGCTCACCGCGAGAACCGGCAATAATGACCCCGCTTGTCAGAAAATCATCAGCGGGCTGTGGCAGGATTTTATGGGCAAGGGCATCTGGGATTCCGTGAAAAACAAGGTGAACCCCTACTGTGTGGGATTATATTCTGACTATGACTTCGGAAACATGACGTACGATGTGACCGTCGGTGCAGAAGCTTTGGCGCATGACAATCCGGAACTGTCCGCCAAAGTCATTCCCGCCGGAACCTACGCAAGGTTCCATATCAAGGGCGATGTTGTAAAAGACGTCACGCTCGCATGGGAGGAAATTTGGAGCATGCCGCTTGAGCGGACCTTTTCCGCTGATTTTGAGGAGTATATAAGCAACGAAAACGGTGTCGCGGAAATCCATATTTATGTCTCACTGAAATAACATGCTTAGACCGGGTCCATTGGAAACAGCGCACAAACAGAAAGCCGCCGCTTAATCCCTCTGTTCTTATTAGTCCATCCTTCGGCGGCCAGTTTGTCATAACCTCATACAGTGGGGGTGCGCGCTTCTGCGCCTTTTCATATCGTCCATATTTCGCTCAAAATGAAAAAAGAGCCTGAGATGCACCGATTTGGTACCTCTCAGGCTCTTAAAAATGTTGATTGCAGGTTTACCGAGACAAAATATCGAACATCGCCAGGCCGCTGATTGCCGGGCTGAAAGCCTACCGGAAAGTGGTTTTATTTAACCATCTTCGCGACTTCTTCAGCGAGGTCGTCCTGGGGCTTTTCGATGCCTTCACCCTTTTCAAAGCGGGTGAAGCCAACGATCTCAATCGTACCGCCGGCTGCCTTCGCGACATCTGCGACATGCTTTTCGACGCTCTCTTTGTCGCCCTTGACATACTGCTGCTGAAGCAGGCAGTTTTCCTCATAATACTTGCCAATACGGCCGGAAACCATCTTTTCGAGGATATTTTCGGGCTTGTTGGCGTTTTTGGGATCTTCCTTCGCCTGAATGATCAGGATCTCCTTTTCCTTGTCAAGAACGGACTGGTCAACGTCGCTCTTGTCGCGGTAAGTCGGGGTCATCGCAGCGATTTGCATCGCAAGATCCTTACCAAGCTCAATGACCTCAGGCTTCTGCTCAAGACCCGCGGAGACCTTCATATTGACGATAACGCCGATACGGCCGCCCATGTGAACATAGGGAACCGAAAGGCCGGTGGTATAGCGGGCAAAGCGGCGAACCTTGATGTTTTCACCGATGACGAGGACCTTCTCGTGCTGTGCTTCCTCAACGGTGCCGCCCGTGGGATACTTGCAGACCATGAGCGCGTCAATGTCGGCCGGGTTCTCCTTGGCGATGACAGCGGCAACATTCTTAACATACTCGCCGAACAGTTCGTTCTTCGCGACAAAGTCGGACTCGGAGTTCACTTCGACGGCAACACCGACGCCATCGATAACCTCTGCATAGGCTACGCCTTCTGCTGCGATGCGGCCAGCCTTCTTTTCGGCGGCGGCAAGGCCCTTTTCACGGAGCCACGCAATGGCTTCTTCCATGTTGCCATCGGTCGCGGTAAGTGCCTTTTTGCAGTCCATCATGCCGCAGCCGGTGGTCTCGCGCAAATTCTTGACGTCCTGAGCTGAGAATGCCATAATCTATCTTCCTTCCGAATTGTTATAGTTGTGTGACGCTTATTCCGCGGCAGGCGCTTCCTGCGCGGCAGCGGCCTCGGTGCCGGTGGCAGCTTCGGCGTCCTGGCCCTGACGGCCTTCCTGAACGGCGTTTGCCATGGCGTTGGAGATGAGGCGGATGGCGCGGATCGCGTCGTCGTTGCCGGGGATAACGTAATCGACCTCGTCCGGGTCGCAGTTCGTATCGACGATGGCAATGATCGGAATGTGCAGCTTGCGGGCTTCGGCAATGGCGTTGTGCTCCTTGCGGGGGTCAACAACGAACATGGCGCTCGGAAGCTTCTTCATGTCCTTAACGCCGCCGAGATATTTTTCGAGCTTATCGATCTCGTTTGTGAGCTTGATGACTTCCTTCTTCGGAAGCATATCGAAGGTACCATCCTCCTGCATCTTGCGCAGCTGGGCAAGACGGTCAATGCGGGTGCGCATGGTCTTAAAGTTTGTGAGCATGCCGCCGAGCCAGCGGGCGTTTACATAGTACATGCCGACGCGGGAGGCTTCCTCGCGAACGGCGTCCTGCGCCTGCTTCTTGGTGCCGACGAAAAGAACGGTGCCGCCCTGCGCAGAGAGGTCGCGGACGAAATCATAAGCGTCCTCGAGCTTTTTGACGGTTTTTTGCAGATCGATGATATAGATGCCGTTACGCTCCATATAGATATATTCGGCCATCTTCGGGTTCCATCTGCGGGTCTGGTGGCCGAAATGTACGCCGGCCTCCAGAAGCTGTTTCATTGATACAACTGCCATGATTGTGTTTCCTCCTAAAATTTGTTTTATCCTCCGGGAACATCGCGCCGTTTCTCCAGCAAAAGAAGCTTCTGCCACAGGAAAAACGATCCGTCCCCGTGCGTGATGCGCTGGTATTATACCAAATGAAGCCGCATTTTACAAGGGGTTTTTCATTTTTCTGCAATTTTTTGTATAGGCACTCTCCGCCCCGTCGCCTGTTGACCTGTAAAAATCGGCGCTGTCCCTGATAAACGTTAGGACAGCGCCTTTTTTCTTTTTAATTTTAAAATAAATCTCGGTTTCTTTTTTTCAGTACGCAGGAAGAAAAGGATTGAAGATTGCCTTTGTCCGCGAAGCGCTAAGTCCCGGTCCCCGTCCCGTGGCTGCAAATCCCTGTCCCGCCGCGGCGGGACAATCTTAAAAGCCCGACGGCTTTATTTTACAGATTAGCGATTAAAGAAGCGGGATAAGAATTCTTTGGTCTCTTCTTTTTCGGGACTGCCGAAAATCTGCTGCGGCCCGCCCTGCTCACAGATAACGCCGTCTTTCATGAAAACGACCTGACTGGAAACGTCGCGGGCGAAGGCCATTTCGTGCGTCACGACGAGCATCGTCATACCCTCGGCGGCTAGCGCGCGCATGACCTCCAAAACCTCGCCGACCATTTCCGGGTCGAGCGCGCTCGTCGGCTCGTCAAAAAGGAGAATTTCCGGGTCCATCGCGAGCGCGCGGGCGATGGCAACGCGCTGCTTCTGGCCGCCGGAGAGCTGACGGGGCTTGGCATTCTGATAGGGCGTCATGCCGACCTTATCGAGATACTGGAGCGCGCTTTTCGCCGCGTCCGCTTTGGACTTTTTGAGCACCTTGCACTGGCCGATCGTACAGTTTTCAAGCACGCTCATATTCGCAAAAAGGTTGAAGGACTGAAACACCATGCCGACCTTTGCGCGGTAGGCCGCCTCCGACGTTCCGCCCGCCTGGATATTCTCTCCACGGTACAGTATTTCACCGCTCGTCGGCGTTTCCAGAAGATTGATGCAGCGCAAAAGGGTTGACTTCCCGGAACCGGACGCCCCGATAATGGAGGTAACGTCGCCCTTTTCGACCTTGAAGTCGATGTCCTTCAAGACTTCATTTTTGCCGAAGGTTTTGGAGAGGTGGCCGACCTGTAAAATCATTTCTCCCATATCAGCGTCCCCTTTCCATCTTGTCCTCAGCCTTGCCGGGATAGTTGTAGGTGCCGGCGGTCATGGTCAGGGCATCGCCCTGCACGAGGGCGTAGCTGTCGTCGCCATCCATCTTCTTTTCGATCTGTCTCAGGATGATTGAGCACACGACCGTNNGAGGTAGCCGCCCATTTCAATGGTCGCGGACGGGAAGTATTTGTAGGTCGCGCCAACAACGGCTTTGTGCGTTGCAAAAAACTCTGTGAAGCCGATGATGAACATAATCGACGTGTCTTTAATGTTAATGATGAGGTTGTTTCCGATCTGCGGCATAATATTGCGCAGGGCCTGCGGCAAGACGACATAGGTCATGGTTTGGAAATGGGTCATGCCGATGGCCTTCGCGCCCTCAGTCTGGCCGGGATCAACAGAAAGGATGCCACCGCGAACGGACTCGGCCATATATGCGCCGGTATTAATGGAAACGACCGCAAACGCCGCGACCCAGACGCTCTGGAAGCCTGCTCCACTTCCGAAGATATACGGCAGACCGTAATAGAGAAAAACAGCCTGCAAGATCATCGGTGTTCCGCGGAAGAGTTCCACATAGATACGGATAATCACACGCAGCAGGCCAAGGAAAAAGCGCTTTACGATATTGTCCGTTTTTGCGCAGGGGATGGTCTGCAAAATGCCGCACAGAAGGCCGATGAGACAGCCGACTGCGGTGGCAAGCAGGGCGAGAACAATCGTCTCGCGCATGCCGATCAGATAATTGCGTCCGTACTGCCCCCAAAGGTAAGCAATATCCGAGCCCAGCTGGGCTAATTTCGTCATAAAAGTTCTCGCTCCTTTTCAAAGTTATAAAGCGGACAGGGGCCGGTGGTTTTCACCGGCCCCGATTTCAAGAAATGCTTTTTGCTTTTCTCATTTCGCCTTGGTGACAGGCTGGTCCTTCGCGGCATCGTCCATGAGCTTTTCAAAGTCGTCCTTGGTCATGGCCTGCACGACCTTGTTGATGGCGTCCTTGAGCTGGGTATTGCCCTTGCGGACAGAGATGCCGATGTTGACGTCCTCATCCGAAACGGCGAAGTCATTGCCGGAACCGGCGAAATCCAAAATTTTCATGTCGGGATAGGCGATGAAGGCGGCCTTCGCAGTCGGCATGTCGGTGCAGACGAAATCGACAGTGCCAGTCTCTAGCGCCATAAGCATGGCGGATGCGTTCTCGGAAGCGGTCCGAATCTTGGCATCCTTAATCTGCGGCAGGCACTTATCGTACCAGATTGTTTCGAGTTGGCTCGTGCAGGTACCGCCGGAAAGGTCGGAGATGCCCTTCGCGTTTGCAAACTTGCTGTCGTTCTTTGTGAGGCAGACGATGGTAGCGTAGAAGTAAGGGCCGGCGAAATCAACCTCCTTGGAGCGGTCGGCAGTCATCGACTGTCCGGCAATGACGGCATCTACCTTGCCAGTCTGGACGGCGGGAACGAGGGAATCCCAGTCAAGTCGAACAACCTCAAGCTTCCAATTGTTAGCTTCGCAAATTTTCTTTGCAATCATAATGTCATAGCCGTTTGCATAGTCGCTGGAGTCCTTGATGGGCACCGCGCCGTTGGAGTCGTCCGGCTGGGTCCAGTTGTAGGGGGCGTAGGCGCATTCCATGGCGATGGTGAGCGTGCCGTCCTCAACGCCGGAGCCATTTGTACCGCAGGCGCAAAGCGCAAACAGCATTGACAGCGCCAGCAGCAAAGCGATAAACTTTTTCATGTTTTCTCCTCATTTCTCCGTAAAAAAATTTAAGCCATGAATTCAAAAAGGAAGAATTCATGGCCATACATCCCGAAGGATTTTATATGTATCAAACGGCTCGCGCCGCATTGAACCAATGATAGCTCCCCACTTTCGTGACAGTCTGCGACATATTCTCCCGCAGCCCAGCGACCGTTTCCGGCGCTTCGGCGATGGCCCCTTTCTCCAAACGGATACTCTTGGACACCGCGCCTCCATCTATTGATCTCAGCAATATTCGATTTGTTGTATATAAGTTTATCACACATAAGCGCTTTGTCAAGCTAAAGCGGGGAAAAGAATGTCCTTTCGGACGGATTTCGTCAAATTTGTCCGCACAGGGCGCACAAGCGGCGTCGCGATTGGATAAAAAACCGGCTCGACCAGTTTTCTGCTCCCGCTTTATGCAACATGTCACGAACGTCCCGTACAGCGGCGTTCATTTTAACGATTGTTACAAATTTAGCAGGCNNCGATTGTTACAAATTTAGCAATTTAGTGATTTGGCACAGCCTGCGGGCTTTGACATTCGCGCTTCATTGTTGTAAGATACAATTTGTGTGAATAGTTTGTCAATCGGCCTAAAAATCGCGGCCAGATGCGCGGGACGGCTTTTTTAACCGGCGCCCGCCAGTATGGCCGCTTTCAGCGCGGCAAAGCTCGGCTCCGGCAGCTCCAAAAAGCGTTCTCGCTCCGCGATATCGCCGAGGCGGTGCGCGTCGGACGACGTAAGCACCAGATGCCCGGCCTTGTAACGCGCGTTTTGTGCGCTGGAAAAAAACGTCTCCGGGTCGCGGACTTCCACGGTCGGAAACTTCGGCGTCTCCGGCAGCATACCGAAAACAGCGAGGATGCTGTTCGACGGCCGGTCGATGTGCGCCGGGAAGAAAACGCCGCCGAATTTTTCCGCAAAGGCGGGAATCGCGTCGATTGAGAGGTCCAGCGCGTTTGGCAAAAGCCACGGGAACGTGCCCGTAACCGTCTCCTTTTCATCCATGACCAACTGGTCGCCGAAGTATTCCGGTCGGTTTGGGATTTGAAGCATATGCTCCTCCAGCTCCCTGCCGGCGGCCTCAGCACTGTCCGCGTCCGGGAAAAGGCAGACGACGTGGATTTCTTCGGACGTCGTCACCTCCACGCCGGGGATAACCGTTAGGGGCAGGTCTTTGGCCGCATTCATAACGGCGCGGACATTTTTGGCACTGTTGTGATCCGTCACGGCGATGAGGTCAAGGCCCTTCAGATAGGCCATATTCGCAAGGTTCGGCGGCGTCATTTCATTGTCCCCACAGGGGGACAGGCAGGTGTGGATGTGCAAATCATAAGCGTAGCGCGGCAAGCTTTCACCTTCTCAAGTACATTTATATAATCATGCGAGGCCCAGCAGCTTCGCAGCGGCGAGCGCCGTTTCAAAAACAGGCTTTTCCGTTTTGAAAACGGTGACGTTCCCCTTTGCCGCCCCCGCTTTTGCCTCGTCGTCAAACGGCATGTTTTCCGCAACGACGATGCAGGAAGCGTCCGCAAGCGTCGCCACCGCCGGGGCGTTCACGTTTCCCATGACCGTCACCCAAAGGCAGTCCGCCGGCGCCCGGCCCATGACGATGGACAGAAGGTCGCAGCAGTAAACGCCGCCAAGGACCTCCCGCTCCCCGTCTCCGCAGACGTGGTCCCAACCGAGCGCGTCCGCAAGTTCGATCGCTTTCATTTTCCGTCACCGTCCTTTTCCGCGTTTTTGTCCCGGTTTTCAAGCTTTAGCGACAGCATGCTTGAGCGAACAGCCTCCACCTTGTCTTTCAAGATGTAGATGCAGGCGTCCTCCGTGGCAAAACCGTTTACAATGTCCTCCGCGAGCGCACGGCAGCTCGGCGCGCCGCAGGAGCCGCAGTCGAGTCCGTAGAGGCGGGGCTGAATCTCCTCGATCTCGCGCAGCTTTTTGATGGCGTTCGTGGGCGAAGGATCGAGCCGCAGGGCCGTGATCGGCTCCACCGGCGTGTTCCACGGAATTTCCGGCGGCAGGTCGTCCCCGATGTGATTGCAGGCCACCGGGCGATATTCCCGCAGATGCTTCATCCTCGTCACTGCGACATAGGGATTTTCAATATTCAAAACGCCGCCGACGCAGCCCGCCGGGCAGGCGTTTAGCTCAACGAAATCCTGATCGGTGAGCTTTTCATCCTCCATTTCCTCGAGAACGTTAATGACATTTTCGATGCCGTCCGCCGCGAGATAGCGAACCGTGAAGGTCGCCGCTGCCTCGCCGCCGCTGTTGCCCCAGCTCAGACCGGTGCGGCCGCTCTGCGAATTGTCCGGCCCGGTGCCGCGTTTGGCGCACTTTTCCATGGCGGTCAGCAGCGCCGGGTAGACGTCGCTCACGGCGATGGCGAGATCAACGTTGCTCTTTTCCGTCCCCATCGGGCTTTTGATGCTCGTCACCTTCGCGGGGCACGGGGTCAAAAATGCGATGCAGATTTCCTCCGGCTTAAACCCCGTTTCCTTGACGGCCTTTTCCCGCGCAAGCCGCGCCGCGACCTCCATCGGGGGCAGCAGCGGCAAAACGTTATCGATCAGGTTCGGAAAGCGGATGCGGATGAGCCGCAGCACCGCCGGGCAGGCCGAGGAAATGACGGGCTTATTTAAAAGCCCCTTTTCCATGAGCCGCCGCGTGGCGTCCGAAACAAGCTCCGCTGCCGCCGGGACCTCGTAGACCTCGTCGAAGCCAAGGTCGGCAAGCGCCGTGCGGATCAGCTCGAGGTCCTCCTGTCGCTTGTACTGCCCGAACAGGGACGGGGGCGGAAGCACCACCTTGTATTTGTAATTTTCAATTTTTTGCAGGGGGTCCGTCACCGCGAGCTTCGCGTGGTGCGGGCAAACGCGGATGCACTCGCCGCAGTCGATGCAGCGCTCCGCGATGATCTGCGCTTTTCCGTTCCGGACGCGGATGGCCTCCGTCGGGCAGCGCTTGACGCAGGTAATACAGCCGCGGCAGGCGTCCCTGTTCAGCGTCACGGAGTGAAAGTATTCGGACATATCCATCCTCCATGCTGTTTTCTGTTTCTGTGCGAAACTCAAATATTCACCGTTATGGTCACGGCCGTTCCAACGCCGACCTCGGTCTGGATATCGAGCAAATCCGCATACTTTTTCATGTTCGGCAATCCCA
>DEMY01000111.1:382-2159 GCA_002359425.1 Clostridiales bacterium UBA2658 | reverse complement strand
GTCTATTTCCCCGCCGCCGGCGTGGATGACCATATTAATCTCGCCCTCGTACAGGGCAATGGACATTTTCCGCACGACCTGCGGATCCAGTCCGAGCTGCTTTAATATTCGCTTGACCGTGCCAGACGCCGCACCCGCCTGAGAAAAATCATCCCCGGGCACGTCGTAATGATAGTGCAGACCGCCTTCCGTCATTTTGTCCTCATGCCTCCGTTTAGTCCCGCCTCATACAAAAGGCCGCAGGATGTGAACATCCGGTGCGTCGTCGTCATGACGGCGATACCGTTCTCCTTCGCAATGGCGAGAATCTCCTCGCTCGGGCGCTTGTCGCGCACAAAGACGACGCAGACCATGTCCATCATCGCCGCCGTGCGAATCGCCTGCTGGTTTAGGAGCCCTGTCAGAAGTACGGCCTGGTCCTTTACATAAGCGAGCACGTCGCTCATCATGTCGCTTCCGCAGGCGGCGCGAACCTCCACATCCAGCAGCTCCTTGCCTGAAAGAAGCTCCGCATCCAAAATGTCCCTCACATCTCTGATTTGCATACTCGTTCCCCCGTTTATCTTTTAAGATATATCGCGGACAAAAAACGCTTCCCAACTGCTTTGATTATACCACGCGCCGCCGCGCAGCACAATCCCATTGGTTAAACCCACAAGGGCACGATTAGAAAAGATTGTGCATTTAGTTATTTTTATAACTCTAGTATAAATGTCATGCACATGCTATAATGAGCGCAAACAAAAGGCTCGGGGACAGGCGTTCGGGCACGTTTTTCCTTTTTTGTCTCCGTTTCAATCACAGCTTTCAATTTGCCGAATGAACTATTCTTTAGTTTTTTCTGATAGAGTAATTTTGTGAAGTGGAGGAATCACGAATGTCTTGCAAAACATGCAAATGTGCTTTCGTCGGGACCGAGGAGCAGGATAAAAAGCTCCGCGAAAGCATCGCCTCCCTGAAGGACGGCGGGTCTCTCGTCATGATCCTACAGGAGGCACAGGAGATTTACGGCTATCTGCCCCCCGAGGCAATAGACGTGATCGCCGAGCTTTGGGGCTGCTCTTCCGAGAGCGTCTACAGTGTGGCGACTTTCTATTCCCAGTTTTCGTTCAATCCCAAGGGAAAGCACGCCATCCACGTCTGCCTCGGCACCGCCTGCTATGTCAAAGGCTCCGGCGATATCTACAACAAGCTCAAGGAGCTGCTGGATGTCGAGGACGGCGGCTGCACACCGGACGGCAAATTCTCTCTGGACGCTTGCCGCTTAATGGGCGCCNNTGCGCCTGCGGTCTCGCACCGGTCATGTCCGTGAACGACGACGTTTACGGCAAGGTAACGGTCGATCAGCTCGCCGGTATCCTCGCAAAGTGCGAATAAGCCGTTTCCGGAGGCGGCCGCTATGATGCAGGAGCTTTCCATGAACATCCTCGACGTTGCGGAAAATTCCGTCCGCGCCGGCGCTTCGCTCATTGAAATCACGATAGACGAGCAGCCTGAGCGCGATCTTCTCACCGTTCTCATCGCGGACAACGGCTGTGGGATGACGGCTGAGCAGGTCAAAAACGTCACAGACCCCTTTTTCACGACCCGCACGACGCGGAAGGTCGGCCTCGGCGTTCCGTTTTTCAAAATGGCGGCGGAGATCACCGGCGGCAGCTTTGACATTCGCAGCGAAATGGGCAAGGGAACGACCGTTACGGCGAAATTTGCCCGTTCGAGCATCGACCGGATGCCCTTGGGCGACATCAATGAGACAATGGTTTCCCTCATCCGATGC
>DEMY01000111.1:0-345 GCA_002359425.1 Clostridiales bacterium UBA2658 | reverse complement strand
GAAACGAGGAAATCGTTTTGGATACGCGCGCGTTCCGCAAAGAACTCGGCGGCATCCCGCTAGGCGAGCCAAAGGTCGCGAACTTCATAGAAGCGTTTTTGCAGGAAAACACGGCCGAGCTTTTAGCAGGACACGAAAACGAATAACACACGCGGGGGGACCCGAACCCCCACACAGTATAGGAGGAATACAGCCAATGAAGACAATCGCTGAGCTTCAAGCTCTGCGCGACGAGATGAAGGGCAAGGTTGGCGTCCGCAGAGAGGGAGAATACCGCATGAAGATCCTTGTCGGCATGGCCACCTGCGGCATCGCCGCCGGTGCGCGCCCCGTGCTCGCCCAGTG
>DEMY01000068.1:2188-4867 GCA_002359425.1 Clostridiales bacterium UBA2658 | reverse complement strand
GTCGATTTTGGGGCTTTTCAAGTTCTACGCGATCGTTTCGTTCGCGGTGCCCGTGCTCGCCATCGCCGTGCCGCTCTTTGACACGATCTTTGCCTTTTTCCGCCGCCTCGTCAAGGGCCAGAACCCGATGCACCCGGATCGCGGCCACTTCCATCATCGTCTCATCGACATGGGTCTGAGCCAGAAGCAGGCGGTCGCCGTTCTCTACACCATCTCCGCCATTCTGGGCGTTGTNNGGTACGACGAGCGGCGAAATAAAGGCGCTCATTCTGATTCTTGGCTTTTGCATCTGCGCGCTCGTCTGGGCAGCGGTGTACGGAAAACTGCACCATGTGAACGTCGGCGCGGCCATCTCCGGGGAATAGTCCGCTGAGGATGAAAAAAAGGCCGGNNGAGCTGCGGAGACGGACGAAAAAACGGAGGAGAAAAAATGATCCCCATCAAAGTTATGTCAGTTTTCGGCACACGGCCGGAGGCCATCAAAATGGCCCCGCTTGTTCTGGAACTGGACAGCCGCCCCGAATTTGAAAGCATTGTCTGCGTAACGGCCCAGCACCGCCAGATGCTCGACGGCGTTTTGGAATGCTTTTCTATAACGCCCGACTACGACCTCGACATCATGCAGTCTGGACAGACGCTTTCGGACATCACCTCTCGCGTTCTGGAGGGGCTTGGCGGCGTTTTGCGCGAGGCAAAGCCCGATCTGGTGCTTGTCCACGGCGACACAACGACGACCTTTGCAAGCGCCCTCGGCGCGTTTTACGAAAAGGTCCCCATTGGCCATGTCGAAGCGGGTCTGCGCACCTTCGACCGCTACTCTCCGTTCCCTGAGGAGATGAACCGCTGCATGGTCGCGCGCCTTGCGACTTACCACTTTGCGCCGACCGCGCAAAACGCAAATAACCTCAAAAACGAAAATATCTGCGAAAACGTCTTCGTGACCGGAAACACGGTCATAGACGCCATGCGCTACACAGTCGGGGACGGCAGCTTTACGACCCCCGCCCTGCAAAAGCTTGACTTTGCAAACCGCCGCGTCGTCGCGATGACCTGCCACCGCCGCGAAAACTACGGAGAACCGATGGAAAACATTTTCCGCGCCGTTCGCCGCATGGCCGAAGCACATCCGGAAATTACGGTCGTCTACCCCGTTCACCTATCCCCCTATGTGCGGGACTTTGCAAAAAAAATCCTCGGCCACACCGAAAACATCCTCCTCATCGATCCGCTGGACGCGATGGAAATGCACCGGCTCATGTCCAAAAGCTATTTTGTTATGACGGACAGCGGCGGGCTTCAAGAGGAAGCGCCCGCTTTGGGAAAACCGGTTCTGGTTCTGCGCCGCGAAACGGAGCGGCCGGAGGCGGTCGAAGCCGGAACGGTCGAGCTGGCCGGGGTCGATGAACAGCACATTTTTGAGCGCGCTGAAGCACTTTTAACGGATGCGGCGCTCTATGAAAAAATGGCCAAAGCCGTAAACCCCTATGGCGACGGCACCGCCTGCCGCCGCATTGCGGAGGCCATTCTCTACAGCTTCGGCCACATGAAAAAGCGGCCCGGCGACTTTTCGGCAATATAATTATGTAAACTGATTTTATCAAGCACAGGAGGGCACTGTGAAAGAAAAGCTTCTCTCCTTTCTAAAAAACCGGACGGTCTGGATCGCAGCAGTTGCTGTCGTCGTGATTGTCGTGGTCATTTTGAGTCTGCCGACAAAAACTGAGCATAATATCAGTATTCCCACCCCGGCCGCAACTGGCGACGACGCAAACAGCAGCATCCGCCGGGCAGATGTCACAAAGGACACCGTCCAGTCCGCCCTGAAAACGCTCAAGCGCGCGGAGAACTACTCCCGCGTTTATAAAGTCACGACTTTGTGGTCGGGAGGACAAAGAGAGTCCACGCTGAGCGTTTGGAAAAGCGGCGATAAAACGCGCATTTCCATCTCCCGCGGCGGTACAGTCAAAAACTTTCTGATCAGCGGCACAGACCTCAGCATCTGGTATGATGGCTCAAACAGTGTCTTTCACTCCACGCTTTCGGACACAGCAGCCGCTCCCGAGCTGGATGCTTTTTCTCGACTCATCACTTACGAAGGTATCCTTGACGTACCGGCAGACGACGTGCTCATTGGCGACTATGTTGAACACGGCGGTCAGAACTGTGTTTACGCTAAATACGAAACAAATAATTATGTAAACCAAATCTATGTTTCTGTTGTTTCCGGTCTGCTCGTCTCCGCAGAAATTGACGACGGAGACAACAAGCCGGTCTATAAAATGGAGTCCGTTTCAACCGAGCTGACTGCCCCGGCGGAAACCCTTTTTTCACCCCCCGCCTGACGTTGGCCAATGGCGCTATACCGCCATGCGGCCACTTTAGCCCGCCTATAAGGACCCAGCGCGTACTTTAAAGACTTGCAAAAGGACTCTATTATGACGGGCGATTATAAAAACAGCATTGCCCCCGCAATGAGCAGAAACTCCACATCTTTGCTCTCGCGATACAAAAGATAGAAAATTCCAATTAGTATGAGATCCTCAGTTTCCAGAGAGCCAATGTTGAACCTTTTGAGAATGCCGTCCAGCCCGCCGAAAAGTCCCGGCCCGGCAGACGGCTTTCTTTCTGTCCCAAACACCTCTGCCGGCGGACTTGAGACAAAAACCGGTTCCGGGTCCG
>DEMY01000068.1:2023-2145 GCA_002359425.1 Clostridiales bacterium UBA2658 | reverse complement strand
TAAAGCTCTGAGCGGCATTTTGAATCATACCCTGTAGCCCAGCCCCGCCTCCAAAGAGATTTCCGAGCGGCGAAGCGCCCCCACTAAGAAGCCCGCCCAGAGATGAGCCGCCGCCAAGAAGG
>DEMY01000068.1:0-1995 GCA_002359425.1 Clostridiales bacterium UBA2658 | reverse complement strand
GATCAACGCCGCCCGTGCCTCCGCCGAGCGAGGCGAGGATATTGTCAAGCGAGGGAGCAGCCTGACCGCCAGACGACTCTGCCGCGCCTGTTTCGCCGCCGTTTCCCATGATTTGTCCGGCCATTTCCATGACCTTTTTCATCTGCTCGGGGTCGTTCAGGATACCGTTTATCGCCCCCGTCATATCGTCCACAGTGCTCGCCCCCGTTCCTATTTTTTCCCGAAGCTTTTGTTAATGCGGTCAACCAGCGCCTTGCCCTCTGGCGTTCCGATAAATTGTGTCATAATTTTGTTCACCGTCGCGGCGTCGCCGCTTGAAACGGCTTTCTTGAGCGCCGCGCCGTCCACCGCTTTGCCAATATTTTTGCTCTCAGTGGAATTTACGACGTTTTGCAGCTCATTCTGTCGGTTTTTCAGAATGTCCTTGCTCATCTTGTCAAAGTCGTTCATTTTGTCACCTCCCGGAAATGCTTTCATCTCAGTATATTCCGCGCGGAGGCGTCTGTTACCCGGAGGTATTTTTTATGAAGCTCGCTGTTTTTTCTGATTCACACGGCATGCCGGACTGCATGCTCGCCGCCGTTGAACAAATAAAGCCGGACGTTCTCGTCCACCTTGGCGACGGGGAGCGCGATGTCCCATTGTTAAAAGAGCGTTTCCCCGGCATTCCGCTCCACGCAGTCTGCGGTAACTGCGATTTTTCCTCGGTCAGACCCGAAACGGAGCTTTTCGAGATTGAGGGCGTCAAAATTTTCATCACGCACGGCCACCTTTTCGACGTTAAGTCAACCCGCGCAAAGCTTTTGGAGGAGGCCGCACGCCGGGACACAAGCATCGCAATGTTCGGCCACACACACGTTTCGCAGCTCGTGCAGACGGACGGCTTCACGCTTCTGAACCCCGGCGCCTGCGGTCCCTCGGCTAACCCAAGCTGCGCGGTTGTCACAATCGAAAACGGCAAGGTCGAAGCGGAAATTCTCAAATTATTATAAAAAACGGACACATCCTCTTTCGATGCGTCCGTTTTGATTCGATTCGTTTTTATGGCTGCGCGACTTCCTCGGAGGTCTGCGGCGCTTCGGCCGACGGGGTGGGTGACGCGGCGGTCTCGGCCTTTTCAAACACAACATAGAGCGTGTGATCCTCTGCGACCAGTGGGAAGGTGTAGCTGTCGGCTACGCCGACGCTCTTGCCATCCACCTTGACTTCCTTGACCTTGTAGCCGCTTGACGGCGTGAAGGTGAAGGTCTGGCTTTTGCCGTCCGCAACGGAGACGCTGCCCTTCGGACTGACCGAGCCGCCCTTGCCCGCCGTCACTGTAATGGTGTGGCTCGTCGGGGACGGGGACGGAGGAGGCATCTGGCCCTTGGAGACAGTAACGGTCACGAGAGAGTCCTTTTGGAGCTTTGCACCCTTCATCGGGTTCTGCGCAACAATTTTTCCCGCATCCTGATCACTGTAAACATCATCGTTTCGTGCAATCTGGAGATCATGCGCTTTAAGGAGCGTCTTCGCCTGATCGTAGGTCATGCCGGAGAGATTCGGCACGTCGGCATATTCGGTTGCTGCTGAGGTATCCGGCTTCGCAGTTCCGGTGCCGTCCGAAACGGTCAGCGTGACGGCCTGGCCCTTTTTGATCTTTTTTCCCTCGTCGATGCTCTGCTCGAGGACAGTATTTTTCGTCTTGTCGCTGCTCTCGGTCTTGATAGTAACCACAAGGTCGTAGGGATCCTTTTCAAGAACATTTTTCGCGGTATCCGCCATATAGCCGNNCCAAAGTTGAACACGCCGCCGATGATAGACAAAATGAGCGTCAGCCCCGCAATCATCGCGACGGCGGTCACAAAGAGCTTTTTTTTGTGAAGCTCGGCCGCTTTGCATTCCTCTTCCTCGGCCTGCGCACGGGCGGCGGCAGCGGCCTGCGTTTCGCGGACGGGCCGGCGGGTCTCCTGTTCGCGCGGCGCGCGATGAATCTCGTCCCGCGAAACGGGCGGC
>DEMY01000099.1:5097-6016 GCA_002359425.1 Clostridiales bacterium UBA2658 | reverse complement strand
GACCGTGCCGGTTTCGGGCAGATAGTCGAGCATTTCGGTCTTTGCACGCAAAACGCCGTCATAGTCTCCAAGAAATTCGAGGTGCGCGCTGCCGATGACCGTGTAGAGCGCCATGTCGGGCGCGACAATCTGCGCGAGCCGCGACATCTCGCCGAAGTGGGAGATGCCCATTTCGACCACTGCAAACTCGGTCGTCTCGTCAAGACCGAAGAGCGTGAGCGGCACACCGAGGTCGTTATTAAGGTTTTTTGCCGTTTTGTGGACCTTGAAACGCTGGGAGAGAACAGCCGAAACCATTTCCTTCGCCGTCGTCTTGCCGACGCTTCCGGTAACACCGAGAACAGGAATGCCGAACTGACGGCGGTAGAATGCCGCAAGGTCGCCAAGCGCCTCGATCGTATTTTTAACGACAATCACAGGGAACGCGCAGCCCTCCGGCACATGCTGCGCCAGAGCAACCAGCGCCCCCGCATCCGCCGCCTTACCGATAAAGTCGTGCCCGTTTACCTTTTCGCCCTTGATCGCGGCGAAGAGAAAGNNGTTGTAATCCCGGCAATAACGCGGTCGAGAAGCGCCGTGTCGCCGTGATATTCGCCGTGTGTTGCGGCGATAACATTGCTTATTGAGAGATTTTTCACTATTTACTCTCCTATTAAGATCATTAATTCCGATATTTCTTCATTGAAACAGCGATGATTTCCTCGCACAGCTCCCCGAAGCTCTGTCCCCTCGCCTGCGCCATCTGTGGCACAAGGCTCGTCGGCGTCATGCCGGGAAGGGTGTTGGCCTCAAGGCAAAAAAGTTCGCCCTTCGCGTCCATGAGAAAATCGACGCGGGTATACACTTCGCCCATAAGCTCACGGTCGGCCCTTACGGCGAGGCGCTGGACGCGCGCGGTTGTCTCTTCGTCGAGCGGCGC
>DEMY01000099.1:827-5085 GCA_002359425.1 Clostridiales bacterium UBA2658 | reverse complement strand
GGTCTGTCGTCATGCCGGCCTGATACTTATTTTTATAGTCGTAGAAGCCCTCCTTGGGAATGACCTCCAAAACGGGCATCGCCTTACCGTCGATGACGCCGACAGTCAGCTCGCGGCCCTTTATGTACTGCTCAACGATGACGGCATACTCGTATTGAAATGCAAGTTCGAGCGCCGCTTCGTACTCCGCGCGGGACTGCACGATTGAGGTTCCGACGCTGGAGCCGCCGGAGCAGGGTTTTACGACGCAGGGAAAGCCCACGTCTGCAAACGGTTTTTCGTCATCCGGGTGAACAGTGATGCCGGCGGGCGTTGTGATACCGGCCTGCAGAAAGAGCTTTTTGGAGACCTCCTTGTTCATGGCGATAGCGCTGCCGAGACAGCCGCAGCCGGTGTATTTGATGCCGGCAACGTCGAACGCCGCCTGAAGCGTACCGTTTTCGCCTTCCTCCCCGTGAAGCGCGAAGAAGGTGATGTCTGCCGCACGGCAGATCTCGAACACGTTGTCGCCCAGAATGCTGTTGTTCGCCTGATGGCGGCTGGCCCTGATTTCCGCAAGGTCCGGCTCTTTTTCGCCAACGAGGATGCGCGCGAAGGGGCCGGTTTTCTTAAAAAGGTCTTCCGGTTTTTCATAAGACTCCGGGCAGCCGAAAAAGCTGTCCAAAAGGACGACCTGATGTCCTCTCTCCCGCAGGGCCTGCGCCACCATGGTTCCGCTTGTGATTGAAACGTCCCGCTCTGCGCTGATCCCGCCGCACAATACAACGATCTTCATGCCGTGCCTCCAAAGCTCAGTTAAATTTCACTGAGATAGTATAGCACACGCGCCCCTGCGAAGCAAATAAAATCTCGCCCGGCCAAGCCCGACGCAGACAATGAAAAAAGTTCGGGGAAAGAGAAGCTCTCCCCAAACTTTTTTGTCCGCTGTTTTATTTCAAGGCCGCGTCGAGCCTGTCAAGGTTCTCGCACAGCTCCTTCGGTACTTTAACGCCAAAAGAGCCATAATATTCGCGGATATCAGACGCTTCCTTGCGCCACAGGCCTTTATCAAGCGTGAGTAAGCCTTCCAACGCTTCTTCATCTATGCCGCTGCCTTCAAGATTGATATCCTTCGTGTAAGGTATGTAGCCAAGCGGGCATTCGCGGGCGTCCGCCTCATCGTAGCAGCGTTTCAAAATCCACTCTAAAACGCGGAGGTTGTCGCCAAAGCCCGGCCAGAGGAAATGGCCCTCGTCGTCCGTTCGGAACCAATTGACGTTGAAAATTTTTGGAAGCTTTGTCGCCTGATCGCCCATGTCGATCCAGTGCTGCCAGTAGTCGGCCATATGGTAGCCGCAGAAGGGCAGCATCGCCATNNTTCGGAAGCCATGATGGAGCCGACGAAAACGCCGTGGTTCCAGTCGCGCGACTGGTAGACCAGCGGCGCCGTTTTGGCTCTTCTGCCGCCGAAAATAATGGCGGAGATCGGAACGCCGTTCGGGTTGTCAAATTCAAGGGAGCGGCAGGGGCAGTTTTTGGACGGGGCGGTGAAGCGGGAGTTCGGGTGCGCGGCCTTCGTTTCATGCTCCGGCGTCCAGTCCTTGCCGAGCCAATCGATCGCGTGGGCGGGCGGCGTTTTCGTCATGCCCTCCCACCACGGGGTGTTGTCCGAGGTGTCAAGCGCTACATTTGTGAAGATCGTACCCTCGTGCGTACAGGCAAGGGCGTTCGGGTTCGACTTTGCGTTCGTGCCGGGGGCGACGCCGAAAAAGCCGTTTTCAGGGTTTACCGCCCAGAGCCTGCCGTCCGCGCCCGGACGAATCCACGCAATGTCGTCACCGACGCACCAGGCTTTCCAGCCGTTTTTGCGGTAGCCCTCCGGCGGGATGAGCATGGCGAGATTGGTCTTGCCGCAGGCGGACGGGAACGCGCCGCAGACGTAGCGGACCTCGCCCTTCGGGTTCTCTACGCCGAGGATAAGCATGTGCTCGGCCATCCAGCCCTCCTGCCGGCCAAGGTTCGAGGCGATGCGCAGCGCGAAGCACTTTTTGCCCTGCAAAACATTTCCGCCGTAGTTTGAGTTCACAGAGATAATCGTGTTGTCCTCCGGGAACTGAACGATGTAGCGCTTTTCCTTGTCGTGCGTACCCTGCGTATGGATGCCTTTGATAAAATCGCCGCTGCCGCCGAGCGCGTCCAGAACGGCGCGGCCTGTACGGGTCATGATTGCCATATTTAAAACGACATAGGTGGAATCTGTAAGCTCAACTCCATATTTTGCAAAGGGCGAACCGATGACGCTCATAGAATAGGGAATTACATACATCGTGCGCCCGACCATAGAGCCTTCGATGATATCGAAAAGAAGACCATACATTTTGGACGGCTCCATCCAGTGATTTGTGGGGCCGGCATCCTCCTCCCGTTTGCAGCAGATGTAGGTGCGGGNNGGTGGAGGTAGCAGTTGGGGTATTTTTCTTCATTTAAGCAAATCATACTTCCGTCCGCAACGGCCTGCTTCTGGAGCGCCTCGAGCTGAGACTCGCTGCCGTCGATGAGAACGATGCTGTCCGGGCGGGCTTTCCTTGCGATTTCGTCTATCCATTCGTCTATGTGCCGGTTTCCAGTGATATTCATTATTGACCCCCGTTAATATTGAAAAATACAATATGCTAAACCAATTTTAAACCAATTTGTCCGGTATTGCAACCTACAAAATGTCCAATCCATGTATGGATATTTGTTCGCGCGCAAATTTACACTTCGTTCATTATTGCGCCATTTTTTACTGTTGACATTAAAAAGCCTGCGGTTATACTTAGAAATGCTAACACTATTAGATGCTTGCGCGTCCGCCCGGCGCGCTGTGTCCGGGCAAATGAAAAAACAGTGAGGGAATCCCGCATGAAGAGACTACTAAAACGAATGTCCGCGCCGGAACTCTGGATGACGCTGATCATCACAGCGCTCGTGGCGCTCCAGGTCTATTTCGACCTGAAGCTGCTGGACTACATGNNCAAATCACAAAGACCGTTGAACAAAACGGCGCGCTGGCCGACATTTGGGCGACCGGCGGAAAAATGCTTGCGTGTGCACTCGCGTCGCTGGCGTCGGCTGTCGCCGTGGCGTGGCTCGCGGCGCACATTGCGGCGGGGTTTTTGGCGCGGCTGCGGCTGGACATCTTCCGCAAGGTGCAGTCGTTCTCGCTGGGCGAGATCAGTCTTTTTTCAACCCCGAGCCTCATCACCCGCTCGACGAACGACGTGACCCAGGTGCAAACCTTTTTGGTTCTTGGCCTGCAGGTTATGATAAAAGCCCCGATCATGGCGGTCTGGGCAATTTCCAAGATTGTCGGCAAGGGTGAGGAGTGGACGATGGTGACCGGCGTCGCGGTCATTTTCATGCTCGCCATCGTTATCACCGTTTCGATGTTCGTCATCCCGCGCTTCCGTAAAATTCAGGGTCTGACGGACGGACTTAACCGCGTCACGCGCGAAAATCTCACGGGCCTGCGCGTTGTAAGGGCCTATAACGCGGAGGAATTCCAGCAGGCCAAGTTCGACAAGGTAAACGACGATTTAACCGGAAAGCTTCTTTTCACCTCCCGCATGACGGCTGTCATCGGCCCGGCAATGACCATCGTCATGAACGGGCTGACACTTGCGGTCTACTGGATCGGCGCAACGCTCATCAACAGCGCCGGTATGATGGACAAGCTAACGGTCTTTCAAACATGGTCGTCTTTTCGCAGTACGGCATCATGATCGTTATGGCCTTTATGATGCTCACGATGATTTTCATTCTGCTGCCGCGCGTTTCCGTCTCGGCAAAGCGCATCAACGAAATTCTGGACACCGAATGTTCCATAACGGACGGCCCCGGAGCAGAGTCTGACCCGGCGGACGCGGGCACCATTGAGTTCAAGCACGTCAGCTTNNGACCGGCAGCGGCAAATCCACCGTTGTGAACCTCATTCCCCGTTTTTACGATGCGACCGAGGGCGAGGTTCTTGTAGACGGCGTGGATGTGAGGCGATACACACAGAGACAGCTCCGCGACAGGCTCGGTTACATTCCGCAGCGCTCCGTCCTGTTCTCCGGCACTGTCGCTTCAAACGTCGCTTATGGCAACAACGGCAATATCCGTTCGGAGACCAAGAGCGACGAGGCCGTCCGCCGCGCGGTTCGGGTCGCACAGGCTTCGGACTTTGTGGAGAACATGCCGGACACTTACGATTCGGACATTTCGCAGGGCGGGACGAACGTCTCCGGCGGGCAAA
>DEMY01000099.1:0-800 GCA_002359425.1 Clostridiales bacterium UBA2658 | reverse complement strand
CGGCTTTGCATCGCGCGCGCCGTCTGCCGCGACCCGGAAATTTTTATCTTTGACGACTCGTTCTCTGCGCTCGACTTTAAAACGGATAAAAATCTGCGCGCGGCGCTGAAAAGTGAGCTTTCGGACGCGACCGCCGTCATTGTCGCGCAGCGCATCGGCACCATTCGGGACGCCGACCGCATCGTTGTTTTGGAGAACGGCGAGGTCGCTGGCATGGGCACGCACGAAGAGCTCATGACGTCCTGCAAGGTCTACCGTGAGATCGCGCTATCCCAGCTTTCGGAGGAGGAACTTGCAAATGAGTGAAACAAGACAAACGCCCCACAAGGGGCCAATGGCCTTCGGCAGCGGACCTTCCTTTGAAAAGCCGCAAAACTTCAAGGGCGCTTTTTCGCGCTTCCTCGATTTCTGCAAGCCCTACGGCGGCTGGATCATTCTGGCTTTCGCCCTGTCCGCCGCGGGCGCGGTGGCGACCATCATGGGTCCGAGCCGCATTCAGGAAATTACCAAGGTCATTACACAGGGCATCCGCACGGGCATTGATCTCGACAAGGTGGGCAAAATAGCGCTGGCCCTCGCCATCCTCTATGGCATCGGCGCGCTGGCCTCCTATTTTCAGGGCTTCATCATGGCCTCCGTCACGCAGAAGCTCACGCGCACAATGCGCCGCGAGATCAGCGGAAAAATTTCTCAGCTTCCGCTCGACTATTTTGACCGCGTGAGCTACGGCGACGTTTTGTCCCGCATTACGAACGACGTAGACACCATCGGCCAGACGCTGAACATGAGCGTCGGCCAGC
>DEMY01000017.1:341-2777 GCA_002359425.1 Clostridiales bacterium UBA2658 | reverse complement strand
ATCTTGCCGGACTTGGAGCCTTCCTGAAATGCTCCAACATAAAGCTCTTCAATTTCTGTTTCACCCACATTGTATACGGCTCCGGAAGGTTGATTGCTGATATAAGGGGCTGCGGCGGAGCTTTCGTAAACTCTGACCGGTGGGAACTGCTCGCTGTCCGCCGAGTATCGTCTTCCGTTCACAAGGTAGGTAACCGTGCAGAAATACATGGTTTCGCCGTCTGCGGAGGTATACGGGCTGAGGCTGTTGCTTTCGCTGAAGTTTGTAATGTTCGATGGAGAATTCTTCTGACCCTGCTTCCAGCTATAGAGGAAAACGCCGCCCGGCACGTCGGATGTGGCCTGAACCTTCAGCCTCACAGGAGTATCGCCCACATTGTATTCATATTTTTCAGGAAGCGCGCTGCCATCCGCTGTTGCGCAAGTAACTGTGGGCGATGCGTCAGGGTAAACGGTGAGGGCTGCAATCTCACTGACAGCCCAACCACCGCCCTCCGCCGTATTTGTTACCTCACAAAAATAGTAGTTAGTTGTGATTTTCGAGACGTCCGGTATTTCAGGCGTATACGACGCGTACGTCGCTCCTGCGATTTCTGTCCCGCCGGAGGTGGTGTTTTCGGCGTTCCGGAACCATTTGTATGAGAGCGTTCCATTGGCCGTTGCCTTGACCTTCAGCGGAGCCGCGGTATCAACATCGTCATAGGATGCAGACTGGGGATTAATCGAAATGACCGGGGTGCTCTCCGCGGTTTCCTTTATCAGCGTCAGGTTATAAACCGATGTGACTGTACCGTTTGAAAGCTTGATCTCCACCGGCATTTTTCCGTCGCTGTTCCAGTTCAACGGAAATGAATACGTCTTCTCGCTCCCGCTCCACTTGACATCTGTCCCGTTAATCGTGACGGTGCAGGGAAATGAAAAGCACTCCAAGCTCACGGAAAAAGACGCTGCGTCCTTGTCAATACCTGCTGTATACGATGTAATATCCGGATTATAGGCCGGCTGCAGCGTATCGTTGACCTTCAGTGTTTTTAGCGTCAGGCGTTTATTAAGTGCGACGGTATAAACCGTATCACCGTTATCCGCATTTAAATTATCCGCCGGTCCAACTCGAAAGGGGATTTTATCGTATTTAAAAAGGTTGGGGATTGTTGTAGGGAGCAAAGCCTTGCTTGAGGACCCCCATGGCGTGCGCAGTTCGGTCTTTAGATAGTCCCCCTTATTTGCAGAAGAACCGACCGCATAAACGCTACTGTTCAGGTAATCCGGCAAATCAATCGTGTACTCATGAATGTCGCTGGAAAACGCCGGAGACAATGGAATGCTTTTCGCCCGGCTGACATCGCCGTAAAGATTCAGGCTTGCAATCGCCGGCGCGTCCGAGCCGCCCTCCGCACTTGCCGGCAACGTCACTGTTGGCAAAAGGCTCAACACCATGACCAGTGCGAGCAGGATTGATAACAATTTTCTCTTTTTCATAATTTTCCTCCTCGAATTTCTTAAGTAATCTATTCAAAAAACTCTTTGCGAAAGAAAGAAAAAGGGCTGTAACAAATCATATGATCTGTCACAGCCGATATTCCCGTGCCAAGACGCGCACTCCATGTCTGGAATACGTTTCATTTCGTGCAGAGTTGGTCTCCTGACTTGCGGTAGGAGGGATTTTCCCTCTGCGGCCCCCGCGCGCCTTCTCAGGTTTCCCCAATGACGAACTCACGCTCAGCGCCTTACGGCGTTTAGGCGGCGGCCTCTCGCTTACAGTGCCGGTGACGTTTCGGACTCTAACCGAATTCCCTCATCCCCGCGCCTGTCTTTCAGACAGTCTAGCGCGGAGTCACTCTGCGACATATTCAATTATTTGGATGCAAAAAACAAAAAAGCTCCCGAATTTCTCTAAAAAATTCCGGGAGCTGCATCGCTCGTTTTGGAACGTCGCACCCCGCTACATCACAGGGCACGTTCTATGTTTTTATTTTAAAGACCGTTTTCCGATTTGTCAATCACCGAAGTGACAATATTTTAAGGAATATTTTGATCAGCTTGTACAAATGATTCGTTTTTGTCATAGTACAGGGTTTGTAATTTCCCCCTCTGTTTTCTTTTCGCGTTTGAGGCGTACAAAAGGGCTGCACCCTGCGCCCGCACTTATATTCAGCACGCGCGCAGGGGCAAATTCCGTTTCTCTTCGTTTGCTCCGGCAAGGTTCATAATGTGATTTTGGAGGGCGGCTATTTTTCAAGCAGCGCTCGAAGTTCCTCCGAAAAAAGGTAGCGGATTTCAAGCGATCCATCCTCGAAAACGCGAATTTCTTTGACGGTCTCCGCGAGCGTCGGACGGTCGAGGGTCGTAAGACAGCTACAGTGCAAAAGCGCATCGATCCAAGTCCGAGCGGGCAAATCTTCCTGTTTGGCGCTTTCGGACCGGGCAAGGAGCTGTG
>DEMY01000017.1:0-265 GCA_002359425.1 Clostridiales bacterium UBA2658 | reverse complement strand
CAGGTCAGAAAGCACAATTTGTTCGAACGTTTCCTGCGTAATATAGTGCCGCGAGCAGACGGATCCGCCGTAGCGTTTGAAGGAGCCGCATGTGTAAAAAATCCTGCCGCCATAGGATGTTTTCGCCATGGCCCGCCCGCAGTTGCCGCACTTTAAAAAGCCCGCGAAGGGACTGACATTCTCCGAAAAATCCGGCTGGCGCGCACCTTTTTCTAAAAGTGCCTGCACACGATCCCACTGACCTTTTTCGATAATTGGCTCGTGC
>DEMY01000018.1 GCA_002359425.1 Clostridiales bacterium UBA2658 | reverse complement strand
AAGAGGCGCCTGCTCACGGCAAGCGCCTCTTTCTTTACATTGTTTTACTTTCTGCTGTCCTGTGCCAAATGCCGTCCTGCGGGCCTTTTGCGTCGCTCGGCGCGAGCGTCAGCGCGTGACTTGAGACGGACGAAGCCGTTTGTCAACACGTTCATAAGCGGATAGGCAAGGCACGCGAAAACGACCAAAATAAGGACCGACGAGGACTTGAGCGTGACCAGCGTGAAATATTCCTTGAAAACAGTCACGCACAAAATGAAGAGAACTGTCATCGACACCATCAGAATTTTGCGCACCTGATTGTAGGGCAGGCAGGTAAAGTGCAAAACTGCGAGACCGACGATGCCGAGAAGGATCGCACAGATTGTTGACATGTCCTCCGTCGGCAACTTAAATGCAAGATAGAACAGGATGACGCCAATGACGAGGATGATATTCGCGATGCCGCCGGGCAGCGCCTTAAACATGACGTTCTTGAGGAATTTTCCTTTGACGCGGTCCTCGTTCGGCTCCATCGCAAGCACAAAAGACGGAATGCCTATGCAGAGATTACTCACAAGACTGAGCTGCGCCGGCGTGAGCGGATAGGGCAAAACGAAGATGATCGTGATAATTGCCATGACAAAGGAGAAGATGTTTTTGACGATATAGAGCGCCGCGGATCGCTGGATATTGTTGATGACGCGGCGGCCCTCCAGAACGACGGAGGGCATAGATGAAAAATCCGAATTCATTAAAACGACATGCGACACCTGACAGGCGACTTCCGAGCCGGAGGCCATGGCGACGCCGCAGTCGGCTTCCTTTAGGGCCAGAACATCGTTCACGCCGTCTCCTGTCATGGCCACGGTATGGCCGGCAGCCTTCAGGGCGCGGACGAGCTTTCGCTTTTGATCTGGAGTAACGCGGCCAAAAACCGTGTATTTTTCAGCGGCCTCGGCAATTTTTTTGTCGTTATCCAGCTCTCGCGCATCGACGTATTTGTCCGCATTTGCAATGCCGGCGCGCTTGGCGACCTCGGAGACGGTCAGGGCGTTATCACCCGAAATGACCTTAATGGCAACACCCTGCTTTTCAAAATAGGCGAAGGTCTCCGGCGCAGTCTGGCGGATTTTGTTTGCGAGCAGAACGAGTGCCAGCGGCAGGACGCCTTCCCTTAACTGATCGTCTGAAAGCTTGCCGTCATACAGCGCGAGAAGCAAGACGCGGCAACCTTTTTTAGAATAAAAGTCGATCTTGTCGGCATATTCCGAATAGTGCGAGCCAAGGATAACGTCCGGCGCGCCAAGAATATAGGTCTCGTCATCATGGAAAGAAACGCCGCCATACTTTTTAACGGAGGTAAACGGAAGAGTCTCCAGCGCAGTCTGCTGGTGACTGCCGTTAAAGTATTTGCGCAGAGCGGCCATCGTATCGTTATCATCCTGCATCGCATAAACATAGTCCGACATAATCATGCGGACGTCATCAGCGATATAGCGCTCCTCGCATAAAAGGCACACATCCTCCACGATCATCTTGTTTTCGGTGATGGTGCCGGTCTTATCGACACAGAGCGTATCCACACGCGCGAGCGTCTCGATACAGTTCATGTCATGCACAAGCGTCTTCTTCTGCGCAAGGCGGACGACCGCGGCGGCGAGGGCAATACTCGTAAGGAGATACAGGCCCTCGGGGATCATACCAATCAGCGCGCCGACCGTGGCCACTACGCCATCCGTAACAGAACGGCCGAGCCAGTCAATCTCCTTGACCGCCAACGCCGCGCCGATGGGGATGAGCGCGATGCCAATCCATTTGACAAGGCTTGTGAGGGAGCGCATCATCTCGGACATTTTGACACGATTATTTTTCTTTGACTCAAGTGTGAGCCGCGAAACATAGGAATCCTTGCCGACGCGGGTGAGGCGCGCCCNNAGGATAACCTGACAGGAGCCGTCCACGACCGAGGCATCCGCAAAAATCTGGTTTCCGGTTGAAAAAATGACGATATCGTCCCGCACGGTGTCGTTGATATCAATCGTTTTGACCTCTCCGTCGCGCACGACAGAGCCTTTTGGCGAGGAGATGAAGCTCAGGTCGTCAAGCGTTTTCTTCTCGCGCAGCTCCTGAATGATGCCGATAAGGATATTCGCTATGACGACGGGCATGAACGTCAGGTTGTACCACGAGCCAACCGCGATGATGCATCCGGCGAGAATAAAAAAAACAATGTTGAAGTAGGTCAGCAAATTGGAACGCACGATCTGACCGGTCGTTTTGGAGGGCGGCTCAATGGCGACGTTGCCGCAGCCGTTTTCCAAACGTTCCGAAACCTGCGACGCAGAAAGGCCGGTCTCAGGTGCGGCAAAAAATTGCGGGATGGTACGGCGCACGGGCGTTTCCACGGTATTCTTTTTTGCTGCTGCGCTTCCGGTCATTCGTTCAATCTCCCATGAATGGTAGTAGTCTTATCTTAGCACATATTTTGTCTATATGGAAAACAATTTGTTAAGTTTTGCGGAAAATTTCTTAAGCTCTGTCTGGTGAAAAAAGCGCCTTCCCGCTTCGGATGATACCCGTCGCGGGACGGCGCTATACAAAGAGAGGCTTTTGTTTTGCCCGGCTTTTGAGCGTTTACAAGGCGTTTGCGAAGTTCATGAAGATCTGCGCGACCTGCGCACGCGTGGCAGAACCCTTCGGAGCAAAGGCCCCATCCCCAGTGCCGTTGATGACTCCCGCACGCTGGAGCGCGTAAACAGCGGTCTTCGCATAGGAACTGATGGAGCCGTCGTCCGTGAAGGTGCTCTGCGCNNGCTCTGCGCCCCGCTCGACGGGAGGACCACGCCGAAAGACTGCACATAGCGGTAGAGCATGACGCACATGTCCTCGCGTGTAATTGCGGCGTTCGCGTTAAAGGTCGAGCCGGTCGAGATACCCGTCAAACTCGCCCACTCGGCGTAGGGGCTGTAGAACTGGTTGCGCGAGAGGTCCGTAAAATTGCCGGAATAGGACTTCATGAGATCGTTGCGGATATAGCCCATAACGGAGCCGTAGCGGATCTGATACCAGTTGCCGCTGCTGCCAACGACCTGCACGGCTGTGTTCTTTTTTGCTACGGAACCGACAACGGCGGTGTCTGTGGACGGTCCCTTGCGGATGTTGACGCTAGTGGCCGTGACGAGACCGACGCCGGAGGACATACCATCCTGCACACCGGCATAGCGGCCGAGGACCGTTACAAACATGCCGCGTGTCATTGCCATATCAGGCGAAAAAGTCGTTGCCGAAGTCCCGGCAAAAAGCCCGCGCGCGTAGGAGTTGCTGACGGCGGAGTAATACCACATGCCGGACACCACATCTGTAAAAGGCAGTGTCGCTGTGGACTGGAAGCTCGCCTTGATTGTGTGATTTCCAGCTATATTATTGAAGGTGTAACTCGTCACCGCGCCGACGGAAGCGCCATCGACTGCAACGTCCGCAACCTTATAGCCGCTCGAGGCCGAGATCGTGAAGCTCTGCGAGGAACCTGCGAGCGCTCTCACAGAGCCTGACGGACTCACGGAGCCGCCGCTGTCAGCAGAGGCAGTAATCGTGTAAAAGGTTCCAACTTTGTAGCTGGCTGTGGAAACGTTGCTGTCCCGCATGCCGGAAACGACAGCGTAGGCTTTGACAGTCGTGTCCTTCGTGAGCGTGATGGGGCCGGAATAAACGGCGCTGCCCGACGTTGGGTTGGAGCCGTCCAATGTGTAATAGATAGTCGCACCGGAGGCTGCCGTAATGGTCACCTGCGAGCCGGAGGAGACATAGCCGCTTTCACTCGTTCCGCCCGACACGGATATCGTCGGGGCCGGGGTCTGCGAAAGGGCGACGGCATATTTCACCTCTTTGCTGCTCGAATAGTTTCCGGAAACAGCAATGGCACGGAGGATCATGCCGTCCGTCAGCGTGACGGGTCCGGTGTATTTGGTACTCTTCGCGGATGGGGCTGTGCCATCCGTCGTGTAATAAATCGTGCCGGAAGCCGAAAGCGTAAGCTTTTTGCCACCTGCGACACTCGTCACAGTGCATTTCGGCGCGGGATCGGCGCTCGGAGACTCGCCCGAAAGCTGCGTTGCAGAGCTGGCCGTATACTTCACGTTATCTCTGTCGGGATTTCTGTAGATAATATAGCCGCGGTCCAAATAATAGGACTGGAAACTCGCCAGCGAGCGGCTTTCGCCCTGCCCATAGCGCGTGGTACGCGTGATAACGGGCGTTTCCTCCATGACCTCCAGCCCGACAATGCTTCCGTTCGCGTCATAGGTCAGATCGGAAATGAGCACAACGTGGCTTGATGTCTCGTTCAAAGCGTCTCCGATCTGGAGACTGTAAAGGCTCTGATCGCCAACCTTTGGTGCAACGGCCGAGCNNCTTTGTTGCAACGGCCGAGAGCGAATAGGTCGTCTTGCGGCTTGTGAGCCCCCAGCAGTAGGAGACGTAGCCGCTGCAATCGGTGGAGTAGTAAGGCGCTATTTTATTATAGGTGGAATAGGTCGTGTAGAGCTTGCTCGTATTGTCACGCATGGCAGCATCGTAATTTTCCAGACTCACGCCGTATCCGATATAGCCGTTCGTGTTGACCGGCTGACCATAGGGGATGCCGGTATAGGTGGTTCCGGCGGCGAACAGGCCGCGCTGATCCCACTGCGTAATGTTTTCAAGCGGGGTCCATGTGTAATTCGCAAGCTGGTGCGCGCGTTTGATAATATTTTTCTGGCCCTGCGAAACCGCCGGGGCCGCTGAAGCCGCCGTCTCGTCCATGAGACTCACATCGTCAGAGTGAAGGCCCGCATTGCGCAAAAGAGCGGCAAAATCCATTTGCAGCTCGTTGTTGTCGTTCCATTCGCTGATGGTGTTTTCGTCGTCCGTACCCATGGCGGTCGCGAGCGAGGCTGTGCCGTGAATGGCAAAGGGCCGCAAGTCTGCGCTCCTGTCAAAACCGTTAAAAAGGTCTGAAAGCAGGACCATATAGTTCTGATTTTCAATCTGGACCGCGAGATAGCCGCTGTCTGTATAGCAGGAAGTGACGCCGGAAAGAACCTGCGTCTCCCCCGCCCAGACCGTATGGTGATAGGTATCGCCGGTCAGGTAAATTTCGCCGAAGGCCGTCGGAATAAAGCCCGTCACGTTTGACGGAGCGGCAAGCCGTTCGGGCGTGCTGGCGCCCTCGGCAAGCTTCCATGCGGCGCCGGACATCGTAAACGCAATGGCGCCGTTTACGACGTACAGCTCGTCAATGCTGCTGGACGCCGCAAAAACTAGCTCACGCGCGCCGCCCGCTTTCGGGATACGGCGGATCTCATTGCCGACGGTGTAGTATATGTAACCGTTCCAAAGGTTGAGGTTTTTCGCCCTGTCCGCCGAAAGCGGCGTGACGGTCTCCCCACTCTGGACAAAAATGCCGTCCTGCACGAAGTAAAAGTCACCGCCTGTGCGCAGCATAACGCCGCCGTTTCGTATGTTGAGGTCGCTGTTTCCTGTAGCCCATGCCGATTTGGATGCAACGGCAAAACTGCCCACGGGCAGCAGGGTTAGACAGAAAAGCAAAGCCAATAGGAAGCTGGTTGTTCTGCGAAGCATTTTTGCACCTCCGGGATTGCTCGTAGGTTACGATAATTTGGAGTTTTATGTCTACATAAGTTTCATTATTGTACCATGCGCATTTTCTTTTTTCAATACCGTTGACAGATTACATTTGTGTAACAGGCTGTAAAACACGAAAAACCGCCGCAGCTCGTTGGAACTGCGGCGGTTGGAAAAGCGATTTTACAGGATGCGTACGCGGATCACGTCCGCCAGAGCGCCGATAGATTCGGGAATCTTGGCACTCACAGGGGTATCGGTGTCGATAATGGTGTAAGCAACCTCGCCGCGCGCAACATTTATCATGTGCGCGACGTTGATGTTCTCTTCGCCGATGAGATCAAGGAAGTGGTTGAGCATGCGCGGCACATTCTTGTGGATAATGCACACGCGAGACGCGCCCATGCGGTCAAGCATCACGGCGGGCATATTGACGGAATTTTTGATGTTGCCGTTGAGGAGATAGTCCGCCGCCTCCTGCGCCGCCATGATTGCGCACTTTTCCTCGCTTTCGGGAGTAGACGCGCCGAGATGAGGCATCGGGAGGGTGTTCGGCGCCTTGGCGGTAACGGCGTTCGGGAAATCCGTCACATAGCGGGCGACCTTCGTGGAGTCGATGGCATCCAAAAGTGCTTCGTCGTCTACAAGCTCGCCGCGCGCAAGG
>DEMY01000008.1 GCA_002359425.1 Clostridiales bacterium UBA2658 | reverse complement strand
GACGCTGTCAAGAACCGCGCGGCGGAAAATCTCTCTGCGCAGCTTTGAAGAGAAATTTGAATTAAAAATGATAAATAGAATTGGGGAATGAATCATGAAAAGGCTAAAAAATCTTCTTGCATTGACTCTCGCGTCCGTACTGCTGCTCACGATGGCGGCCTGCGGAAGAGCCGGCTCCACAGCTTCCGCGTCAGCCGGCGCGGAGACCACGGGCGCCGCGGCAGGCGCCAAAACGAGCGTCGTCTACCGCACGCTCGACGAAATCAAAAAGAGCGGCACCATCAATGTCGGCGTTTTTTCTGACAAAAATCCGTTCGGCTATGTGGATGAAAACGGTGAATACCAAGGCTACGACGTCTATCTTGCCAACCGCATCGGGCAGGATCTCGGCGTCAAGGTGAACTTCGTCTCCACCGAGGCGGCGAACCGCATCGAATACCTCCAGACCGGCAAGGTTGACATTATTCTTGCAAACTTTACCGTGACCGCCGAGCGCGCGGAGGAAGTTGATTTCGCGCTTCCCTACATGAACGTCTCTTTGGGCATCGTCTCTCCGGAAAGCAAGGCTGTGACGAGCCTTGACAATTGGAACGGGAGCAACCAGATGATCGTCATCTCCGGCACCACGGCCGAAACCTATCTGACGAAGACCTATCCCAGCATCCCGCTCCAGAAATACGACTCCTACGCCTCCGCAAAAAACGCGCTTGAAAACGGCAACGGCGTCGCGTGGGCAAACGACAACACCGAAGTAATCGCTTTTGCCCGGCAGAACAAGGGCTATACCGTCGGCATTCCGACCCTCGGCAGTCAGGACACCATCGCGCCCGCTGTTTCCAAGGGCAACGAAACGCTGCTGAAGTGGATCAACGACGAAATCACGAGCCTTGGCAAGGAGCAGTTCTTCCACAAGGATTATGAAGCGACACTGGTCGACACCTACGGTTCGGATTATGAAGACAGTCTCGTCGTAGAGGGTGGCGCCACCACTGCCACAAAATAAACACAGTCCTGCTCCGGGAACGAAACCAAAGGAGCGGACAACAATATAGAAACGAGACCGGGTGCCGAAAGGGCTGCCCGGTCTCATTTTCGGTTTTTGCGTCGCGGCCCAGCTATTTTTTAACAGCTGCGCCATTCTCCTGAACGCCATTTTTGTGATCGACAAAGCGTACCCTGCCGCAAAGCGTTTTGGCGGAATTGATCGTGGCTATCTAAACAGGAGCTGACCGGCTCCAAGAGTCAGCTAGCTCTTTCCTGAACCCGGTTTGCCACAACGAGGCAAGGTGATGACTTAATTAACAAATTCATTTCTACTATTTTGTGAAGTTTTTTTGACGAAAGATGCTTGAAAAGGTCCAAAAAAATGTTATAGTTAAAAATGTCACGAAGACTGACAGAAAAATAACGGAGGCTATTATGTCGCTCGAGGAACTGCGCGCACAAAACAAACGGCTCACGGTCGAAAAGGCTCTGGAGCTTTTCATAAAAAACGGCGTCGAACAAACGACTGTCCGAGACATCGCGAGCGCGGCGGGACTCACGGAGCGCTCCGTTTACCGCTACTTTGACAGCAAGGCCGACCTCGTTTTGGCAACGGCGTTTCTTTTTTGGGAGCGTACCGCCGAGCGGGTCGAAACGCTCGTGAGTGAAAAGGGCTATCAGGGCATGAAGGGCATCGAACAGATCGATATCATGCTCCGCTTTTATGCGAGTCTTTATATGGAAAACCCAGACTATGTCCGCTATATTTTAAATGCGGAGACGGCGCTTTACAATGCCGGTCTCACGGCCGGTATCCAGACCCGCCCGCCCGGGCGCTTCGAGGACTCAAACAGCCCCATGGTCCGCGCCATCCACACCGGACTTGCGGACGGCAGCGTTAGCCCGGACGTGGATGTGAAGGAAGTATATTACAACTCTTACGACGCCATTTTGGGCACCATGCAGCGTCAGGCCATGGGCTCAACGGATTGCGACCTCGAAGGCGGTTCGCGTATGGCGCACCTCTGCGACCTGTTTTTGGCCGCCTATCAAGGAAAAATTTGAACGGCGCAACGCCCCGTTTTTTCGACGGGGCGCAATGCTTTGCTTATAAATGTCATATTATATGACATTTATAAAACGCTGTTCGGCTTAAAGGACAACGACTAAGGAAAATTTATGGGAACCGGGGCGTTTTCTTTTACACGTAGATGTCATATTGAGTGACATTTAAACCCTCATGAGAAAGGAAGAGCTTATGGCCAAAACCATCATCGCGGTCGCCGGAAAGGGCGGGGTAGGGAAGACCTCTGTTGCGGCCGCCATCGTTGCGCAGCTTGTACGCGATCACCCGGACGCGCGCATTTTGGCAATNNGACGCCGACCCTGCCGTCGGGCTTGAAACCGCGCTCGGCGTGCAGGTTAAATATACCGTTGACGACATCCGCAAGGAAATCGCGGACGCGGGTAAAAACGACCCCGAAAAGCGCCGCGCCATCGAGCTTTTGGGCGAGAGCCGATATAAGCTTTTGGACGCGATGGTCGAAACGGAGGGCTTTGCCTTTCTTGCCATCGGCAGGCCCGAAGCCGCCGGCTGCTATTGCAGCGTGAACGCCTATCTGCGCGAGATCATCAGCGCTTGGGCGGACAGCTTCGACTATGTCGTTATCGACGGCGAGGCGGGCGTCGAGCAGATCAACCGCCGCGTCATGGAAAAGGTCACGCACCTTTTGCTTGTGACGGACCCGAGCAAAAAGGGAACGCAGGTCGTCTGCACCGTAAAGCGCGTAGCCGATGAACTTATGATGTTCGATAAATGCGGTGCTATCGTAAACCGCATGAACGACGAATCCCTGCGGCAGTTTTTGGAGCTGGGCGATATTCCGCTTCNNCCGGACGACCCGGCGCTCGCTTTGGCGGATGTGAAGGGGCAGAGCGTCTGGGAACTGGCTGAAAACGGTATTCTGGCCTCGGGCGTAAGAGGAGCGCTCGCGGCTTTGGATATAGAGTGAAGAAAAATGGAAGAGGTGGAAACTTGAAAGACCTAAAGCATTTATACTACTTTGAAAACCTGCTGACAGAGGCAAACAATGAACTCGTCCGGCAGGCGCAGAGCGAGGGAAAGCTAGCGGTGGGCTACACCTGCTACCACATGCCCGAGGTTCTGCTCAATCTGGATCGCTGCTTCTCCGTGCGCCTGCGCGCGCCGAGAACAGGATCCATGGACATCGCGACCTACTACATGTCGAACTCGACCTGCGAGTATGCGCGCGCCCTTTTGGAGCGTGGGCTTGACGGCGGGTACAAGTTCCTCGACGCAATGGCGGGTGTGGACGTCTGCGAGTGCATGAACCGAAGCATGGAGAACATGGAGCTTCTGGGCGCCGCCGACCCCGACAAAAAGGACTTTTTCTGGAGCAATATTGACTCGCCCTGCCATGACAACGAGGACGCGGTGAAGCATGTCACTGAACAGGTGACAAGAAAAGTCCTCACCCCCCTGCACGAAAACTACGGCGTCGACATTTCGGATGCTTCCGTCCGCAAGGCGGTCGCGGAGCATAACGAAATCTGCCGTCTCATTACCGAGATCGGCGACTTCCGCAAGCTCGAAAATCCGCCCATCACGGGCTACGAATTCCATATCCTCACGCTTGTTACCTATGTCTGCCCGAAGTACCTCATCGTTGACAAGCTGCGCGAAACGCTGGAGGAAATCAAGACCCGCGAGCCGGACGCGAAGAAAAAGTACCGTGCCCGCGTTGTCGTGGTCGGCTCAGAGATCGACGACCCGGAGCTTATTTCCCTCATCGAAGACAGCGGTGCGCTGGTCGTTGCCGACCGCTTCTGCTACGGCAGCATCCCGGGCCGTCAGGAAATTGTACTGAACGACACGGAGGATGCCGTCAAGCGGGTCGTGCGCGACTACCTTCACACAACGCTCTGCGTGCGCCACGTCGAGCCGGAGAAAATTCAAAAGCGTCTCGCCACCGCCGAACAGCTTTGCCGCGACTATCACGCGGACGGCGTCATCTACGAACAGATGAAGTTCTGCACCTACTGGAGCTATGAGCGTGCGTTTGCAAGCCACATCTTGCAGGAGGAGTATCACGTTCCGACGCTTTCCATCGANNACCGGCCCTATCTGTCCCGTTCAAGCGGACAGCTTCGCACACGTGTACAAGCGTTCGTTGAGAGCATCGAGATCAAAAAGATCAAGGCCAAACGCGCGAAGGAGGCGAAGTAACAATGGCTTATAACCCGAAAACCGGAAAGGGCCTCGGAAACCTCTATTCCGGCGACAAGCGTTATACAAAGCACCGCGAGTGGCGCGGCCTGAAGGACACGATGTATGACTATTTCCGCTGGCTGAAGCTTCTCGGCATGCTCGGCGGAACACTCATGCCGGTGGCGCCGCAGATGATGAAGGCCCTCAAGCGCTATCGCTGGATGGCCTCCTATCTCACGACGCCGGCCTTTGTTGACCGCCACACGATCGGTCTCAGAAAATACGAGCTGCGCTACACGCACATGCAGTTTTACGCCGTGCTGCAAAACTCCGCGCGTATGATAAAGGAAATCTTGGAGCGCGACGAGAATCTGAACCCCGGCTCCCAAAAGGCCGCCGAGCTTCGCAAGAAGACCGTCATCTTCGATGAGATGATGCCCATCCAGATCATGAACGGTTTCCCGACGCTCAAGGGCATCCTCATTCAGATGGTGCCGATCTTTATGGCGGGCGAGGTCGACCAGCAGGCAAACATGTATTACATAGACGCCATCGAGCACTTCGGCCTTGCGCCGGACGTTTGCCCGCTGCCCGCCGCCGAAGCCGGCTGCTGCGTCGTGGACGACTATCCGCGCATCGCCTCGGCCTATATTGGCAGCACCATGCCCTGCGACGGATCGGTTTCCAACAACATGTACAGCCAGCGCTATTTTAAGCTCCCGACCTACACCATCGCGCCGCCGCAGCGCTTCAACGAACCCGAGGTGCAGGAATACGCCGTCAAAAACCTCTGGGGCGCGATCGAGTTCATCGAAAAGCAGTTCAATGTCAAATTCGACTGGAACGCTTTCTTTGAGGGCGTTAAGCGCTACAACAACGAGACAAAGTACATGCTCGAAAAGTGGGACGTCAACTGCACCCCCTATCCCCAGATTTGCGGCGCGGCGCTCGCTCTGCACCGCGAGTATGAAATGCAGATCGCAAGCGCTCTCGACCCGCGCATGGGCGAGCTTGACGCAAAGACCTGTAAGCTCATGCAAAAGGGCTACGAGTATGACAAGGCGCACGACAACAAGGCAAAATACCGCGCCATCGTCTGGTCGTGCCCGGCGCATTACTACTCGAACTTCACCTACTGGGCAGAAAACTGCTGGGGCATCAAGACGCTTGTCGACATGGAATGTATGCTCTCCCACCACTTCTACGACGAGCACGACAAGGAAAAGGTGCTTATCGACATGGCGAAGGGCTACGAGCGCATGACCATGCGCTCTCACTCGAACGGCGGCTATGTTAACGCCCTCGACGAGTGCTGGAAGATGTGCGAAAAGTTCGATGCGAACATTGTCTTCATGTATAACCATGTCTCCTGCAAGAACTTTGCGGGACTGCAGGGCCTTTTTGAGGATCAGGCGCGCGAGCGCGGCATCCATCTCATTTGGATCGAGCACGACCTTATGGACCCGCGCACCGTCTCCCGCAAGGCCATGCGCGACCGCGTCAACCGTTATATGACGACAGTCTTCCGAGCAACGCCCCTCGACCCGACGCTCTGCGATTACGACGACGATCTGACTTGGTAAAGGAGTACAAAGAATATGAAATATTTTGGCGGATGCGACGTAGGCTCCACCTACACCAAATGTGTTATACTGGATATCAATGGCAAGATGGTCAGCGACGTGACCATACGCAGCAAGATTAACGCTGAAAAAAGCTCGGCGGAGGCGCTGGAGCTGGCCTGCAAAAAGGTGAAGGATCTTGGCGGCCCCGATAAGCTTACATATCTTATCGGCACCGGCTACGGCCGCAATAAGGTCCCCTCGGCGGATGAGAACATTTCCGAAATCTCCTGCCACGCGATGGGCGTGCATATCACTGACCCGACAGTCTGTGGTATCATCGACATCGGCGGGCAGGACGTCAAGGGCATCTCTGTCGACACGGACGGAACCGTGAAGGACTTTGCGATGAACGACAAGTGCGCCGCCGGAACGGGCCGCTTTTTCGAGGCCATGGCGAACGCCTTTGAAATGCCGCTCGACGAGTTTTCAAAGCTCTCGCTTACTGCGAAAAACGTCATCCCCATCACGGCGCAGTGTACCGTTTTCGCAGAGAGCGAGGTTATCACCCTCGTCGGCGAGGGCAAGCCCCGCGACGAAATTGCTGCCGGTATCGAAACAGCAGTGGCCAAGCGCTGCTTCGTCATGGCGAAAAAGGCCGGCGCGCGCGGCTCCGTCACCCTAACGGGCGGCTGCGCCAAAAACGCGGGCCTCAAAAAGGCAATCGAGCAGGTGCTGCATATCAAAGTTGTTGAACTGAAAACGGACCCCCAGCTTATGGGCGCTTTAGGCGCGGCGGAATTTGCCCGCCAGAAGGGGATGGAGGCGTGAGCATATGGCATGGTATTGGATCGTTCTGATCGTCCTCGCTGCGCTTTTTGTTCTGACCTTCACGATGTACATCACGAACGCCGACATGAAGCTTGCAGCGAAAATCTATGACAAGGCGATCGCGAAATTCGACAGCGAGGAAAAAGAAGAGAAGCTCTGATGAAAATTTTTGACGGACTCATTTCGGAAACGCTGAAATTGCTCGCGCCCATTGAGACGCGGCGCGTTCCCTACGACCCCGG
>DEMY01000005.1 GCA_002359425.1 Clostridiales bacterium UBA2658 | reverse complement strand
GTAAGATTAAAGAATGTGAGCTGGCATTTGCCGAGCTGGATGCGGTCCCCGTCCTCGAGCCTTGCGCCCTCGCTTGTGATAATGGCGCCGTTTATCCGCGCGGGATGGTTGGACATACCGATATCGTAAACCGCCCAGTTGCCGAACTCGTCGCGCACCAGAACGAGCTGCGTCGCCTCGACCGTCGGGCTCTCCACGACAATGTCGCACGAACCCGCGCTGCCGACGGTACATTCCCAGTTTCGCAGCGGCACGCGCGCGCCGTCCGGCAGGTCAAGATAACCCCAGACCTCTGGCTCATAGCGCTCGCGCAGCATGGAATATGCACAACGGGAAATGACCGTGATGGCCGCGACCGGCAGCATGAAGCGCGAGAAAAAGACAAGGTAACCCATGAATGCGGAAAGCGTGCCACTCGCCGCCCAGTTTGAGAAAAAGGTCGAGATATTCTGTAAAACTTCCTGCAAGCCCCCGCCTCCCTTCGGTATTATCCATCAGACGAAACCCGTCTGAAAAGATTCGATTTACTTTAAAATAACGCGGTTGAAAGCCTTTTTGCCGCGCTTGAGGACCAAGCCCTCGCCAGTGAGAGCATCCGCTTCAATGGACTTTGCGGCATCCGTCACCTTTTCGCCGCCGGCTTCGACGCCGCCTTGCTGCACGGCGCGGCGCGCTTCGCTCCGGGAGGGGCAAAGACCGCTCAGAACCAGCAGAGAGATAATGTCCGTCTTGCCGTCGGTCAGGTCTGTCTCTGTGATCTCCGTCGTCGGGATCTCAGCGGATGGACCGCCGCCAAAAAGGGCTTTCGCACCGGCCTGCGCCTTTTCAGCCTCCTCCTCGCCGTGGACAAGCTTTGTCAGCTCATAGGCTAGAATCTCTTTGGCCTCATTGAGCTTCGAGCCTTCCCATTTGTCCATCTCGTCAATCTGCTCAAGCGGCAGGAACGTAAGCATACGCAGGCATTTCAAAACATCGTCGTCTCCGACGTTGCGCCAATACTGATAAAAATCGTAGGGACTTGTCTTGTTCGGGTCAAGCCAAACGGCGCCGGAGGCAGTCTTGCCCATCTTATTGCCCTCGGAATTGAGCAGCAGCGTGATGGTCATGGCGTGCGCGTCCTTGCCGAGCTTTTTGCGGATAAGCTCCGTACCGCCGAGCATGTTGGACCACTGGTCGTCCCCGCCGAACTCCATGTTGCAGCCGTAATGCGTGTAAAGGTAGTAAAAATCGTAGCTCTGCATGATCATGTAGTTAAACTCAAGGAACGAAAGGCCCTTTTCCATGCGCTGCTTGTAGCACTCCGCACGGAGCATGTTGTTGACGGAGAAGTAGGCCCCGACGTCGCGGATGAATTCAACGTAGCTCAGGTCCATGAGCCAGTCGGCATTATTGACCATAATGGCCTTGTCAGGCCCAAATTCGATAAAGCGCTCCATCTGCTTTTTGAAGCAGTCGCAGTTGTGCTGGATGATCTCCGGCGTCATCATTTTTCGCATATCCGTGCGGCCTGAGGGGTCGCCGATCATGCCGGTGCCGCCGCCAATCAGAACGACCGGGCGGTTTCCCGCCATCTGCAAACGCTTCATAAGGCAAAGTGCCATGAAGTGGCCGACATGGAGGCTATCCGCCGTTGGGTCAAAGCCGATATAAAAGGTCGCCTTGCCCTCGTTTACGAGCTTGGAGACTTCTTCTTCGTTTGTAACCTGCGCGATCAGACCGCGCGCCTTGAGTTCTTCGTAAATCTTCATTTTTCGTCTTCCTCTCAAATACTAAACTTGTAAACTATTCTGAAAGCATTTCGTCAACGATCTCCGCCGCACCGCAGATGAGCTCGTCGCAGGGCACATGGCCCTTGCTCCTGAGATCGCGGCAGTCGAGATATTCGTAGCGCTCAAGAAAGCGCTTTTCAAATTCCCTTGTCAGCTCCGCGATTTTGGCCTTGGCCATCTCGCTGTTGTCGTTATAGGGGTTCATGAGTCCGAGGGCCATGATCTCNNCCAGCGAAAACCGCCGCCGAAGCCGCCGGTCGCGGCGAGCGCGGTCTTTTCATCCATGCCGGTTCGATCGGAAAAATACGATGCCACGCACTGGGCGCAGTTGAAACCGGCTGCATGTGTACAGATTAGTCTTTCGCGGTCTACCATCGTGTTTTCCTCACTTTATATTCTTTTTAAATTTTTCAGCGGCAAAAAGCTGCTCTTCAGCGGATTTCAGCGTTGTTTCCGTGATATTCTCGCCCCCGTGCAGGCGGGCTAGCTCTTTTTTGCGGCCCTCGCGGTCAAGCTTCGTGACACTTGTGAACGTCCGCCCTTCGCGCTCTACCTTTTCGATGAGAAAATGCGCGTCCGCCATCGCGGCGATCTGGGGCAGGTGGGTCACGCACAGGACCTGCTTTGTGCAGGAAAGCTCCGCAAGCTTTTCGCCGACGCGCTGGGCCGCAACGCCGGAGACGCCGGTATCGATTTCGTCAAAGACCAGCGTTTCAATGCCGTCCTTTTCAGAAAAGACGTTTTTCATTGCGAGCATGATGCGCGCCAGCTCGCCGCCGGAGGCGATCTTGCTGATTGGCCCCGGCTTCTCGCCCTTGTTTGCGGACATTAGAAACCGGATTTCATCGCCGCCCGTGGCATCGAAGCCTGCGTCGCCGTCAATCGGAATGATGTCAACCAGAAAATGCACCGACGGCATTGAAAGCGCCTTCAGCTCCGCTTCAATGCGGATTTGAAGCTCGTCCCCGGACTTGCGTCTTGATGTTGTGAGCGCTTCGGCGGCAGCACTTGTGACCTTTTTCTGCGCCGTCAGCTCTTTTTCAAGCTTCGCGAGCCGGTCGTCCGCATAGTCCAGCTCGGAGAGCCGCTCGCGAGACTTGTCCAACTTTTCAATCAGCTCCGCCTCGCCCGCACAGGCGTAGCGCTTTTCGAGCCGTCTGATTTTAGCAAGCCGCGTTTCGAGCCGGTCGTATTCCTGCGGCGAAAAATCGAGGCCATCCAGAAAGTCGCGTATCGTCTCGGCCGCATCCCGCAGGGAAAACGAAGCGTCCTTCAAGGTCTTTGGAACGTCCTCCAGATCGTTGCAGTATCGCGCGGCCCGCTCGGTCTCCGCCGCCGCCCCCTCGGTCAGGGAAACGGCGTTTTCGTCCCCGCCGTAGAGCGCTTCATAGGCGGCGTTCAAGGATTCCGTGAGCTTTTCGGCGTTTCGCAGAAGGTCGCGGCGGGCGGAAAGGCTCTCCTCCTCGCCCTCCTTGAGCTCGGCGGCCTCCAGCTCCGAAATGGTCGCCCGCAGGTCCTCGGAAAGGCGCTGTTTTTCGCGCTCGTCCATGGAAAGGCGTTTCTGTTCCTTGCGGAGCGCAGCATATTTCGCATAGGCTTCGCGGAAAGCATCCAACGCGGCAGGGTCGGTGCCGAAGCTGTCGAGGTATTCGCGGTGGCGCGCTTCGTCCATAAGCTGCCGCCCGTCGTTCTGGCCGTGTATGTCCAGTAAAAGCGACGAAAGCTCCCGAAGCTGCGCCGCCGTTACCGGCGCTCCGCACACGCGGCAGGAGGATTTGCCCTCCTCTGTGACGCGGCGCTGCAAAATCAGCTCGCCCTCGCCGTCAATGTCGTTTTCCCCAAGCCAAGCGTCCGCTCTATCGCTTTCAAAGGTCGCCGCGGCGACGGCTTTGTCCGCGCCGGTGCGGACAAGGTCGCGGCTCGTGCGCGCGCCCATGACGGCGTAAAGCGCGTCTATGAGGATGGATTTGCCCGCGCCGGTCTCGCCCGTTAAAATGTTGAGTCCCGGCATAAAGCTCACGTCCGCCCGCTCGATGACAGCGATATTTTCAATGTGGAGGTCCTGAAGCATCGTCTCTTCCTCCCCAGTCCTATTTAAAGTAGTTTTTCAATCTCTTTTTCAAACGCATCCGCCGCGTTTACGTCCCGCATCGCTAAAAACGCGGTGTCGTCGCCCGCAAGGGTGCCCACCAGGCCGTCGATGTCCATGCCGTCCAGCGCGGCACAGGCAGCGGGCGCGAGGCCGGGCAGCGTCTTTATGACAATGAGGTTCTGCGCGGTGGCGTAGGTCGTGACACACTCGCGGAAAATCTTTTTAAGGCGCAGGTCAAAGTCCGTATACTCGTCCCGCGAGGCGGCGACATAGCGGTACTTCCCATCGCTTGTGAGTTCCTTTACAAGACGCAACTCCTTAATATCGCGCGAAAGCGTCGCCTGCGTACTTTTGACACCCCGGGCTGAAAGCTCGTCGATGAGCTGGCTCTGCGTCTCCACATCCTTGGACGCGATGATCTCTAAAATCTTTTCCTGTCTTGCAGATTTCATAGTTTCTCCCCCAGTTTTTCAAAAGCGATATCGTAAAAGCTCTTGCTCGAGACATGCGCCGTCACGGCGCGGTTTTTGGATTTTTGAACGCGCAGCTCGTCTTCGGCCTTGATGGGAATGAGTTCGCCCCCATCCACCGAAAGCCAGATGGGGCGCTTACCCCGTCCGTCCGCTTTCACGGTAACGAGCCTGTCTGGGGCCAGAACGAAGGGGCGGGCCGAAATATCGTGCGCGCAGATGGGCGTTACCAAAATGTTCTCCGCCGTCGGCTCCACAAGCGAGCCGCCCGCTGAAAGCGAGTAAGCGGTCGAACCGGTCGGCGTTGCGAGAATGATGCCGTCACCCTTGTAGTCGATGATCTTGGAATCGTCGCCGTAGGCCGTTATTTGAATGGTCGCCGCCGTTCCGCAGACGACCGCCTCGTTTAACGCGCTGTCCGAGTAGACGATCTCGCCGTCCCGCACAAGCGAAACGTCGAGCATCATACGGGAGATCGGCCGGAAATCACCCTTCGCAGCTTTTAAAATAAGCTTCGTGTCCTCCGGCGCAAGCTCCGCCAAAAAGCCCTTGTGCCCGAGGTTTACGCCCAGAATGGGCACCGAGGTGTGCGTCACGGCGCNNCCCCGCCGAGACTCACAATGAGCGCAGCGTTTTCGGCGGCATCCGCAAGCTCTGCCGTTTTCAGCTTCGGCGGCAGCGCGTCCTCTCGCTCCGTCGGACAGACGCAGACGGAAAAGCCCTCTTTTTCAAGCATTGCATAAACTTTCTTCGTCAGTTGAAAGTCGATATCCCGCTTGGGGTTTGCGCGCAGAACGATGCGTTTCTTCTCCGTCATGGCGTATCCTTTCCCGCTCAAGCGTCAAACGCGGCGTGGGACGCTTCGACAACGGCATCGGGGTTCAAATCCGGCGCGTTGTACGTTCCCTTTCGCAGCAGCGCAAGGTATTCGATGTTCCCCTCCGGCCCGCGGATCGGCGAAAAATCAAGGCCCAGCGGCGTGAGCCCGGCTGTTGGAGCAAAGTCCAGAAAATCGCGGACAACCTCCACATGCGTCGCCTTTTCGCGGACGACGCCCTTTTTGCCGACCTTTTCCTTCCCGGCTTCAAACTGTGGTTTTATAAGACAGATAACGTGCCCCCCGTCCGGCAGCAGCTCGCGCACAATCGGCAGTACCAGCCGGACGGAGATGAACGACAGATCCATGACTGCAAGCTGCGGCGTTTCGTCCAACATATCCGGCGTTACATAGCGGACATTCGTGCGCTCCATAACGACGACGCGCGGGTCCGAGCGGATGCTCCATGCAAGCTGCCCATAGCCGACGTCGATGGCGAAAACCTTTTTGGCTCCGTTTTGCAGCAGCACATCCGTAAATCCGCCGGTGGAGGCCCCGCAGTCCGCGCAGATCAGGCCGGCTGGGTCAAAATGAAAGACCTTCAGGGCCTTTTCAAGCTTAAGTCCACCACGGCTCACATAGGGCAGCGCTTCGCCCTTCAATTCGATCGCGGCGTCCTCCGCAACCGGCGTTCCGGGCTTGTCGCAGCGCTGAAAGTTTACAAAAACGAGACCCGCCATGATCGAGGTCTTCGCCCGCTCGCGGCTCTCCGTAAGGCCGCGGTCGAAAACGAGCTGATCCAGTCTCGGTTTTTTCAAAGCGCGCTCACCTCGTTTCCGTCAAGCTCCAGCATTCGCTTTGCCGCGCGCACGATGCCGGCGGCGTCAACGCCCTTTTCGTGCAAAAGCTCCGGCACGCAGCCGTGCGGTATAACGCCGCTGCCAAGATCTAACGTTTCCGCCGCTTTGAGCGAAACGCCCTCCTTTGCGCAGGCCGCAAGAAGACGGCTTCCAACGCTTCCGGCTGCGCAGGCGTCCTCTGAAACGAGCAGCCGCCCGGTCTTTTGCAGCGAGCGCAGAACCGTTTCCGTGTCCAGCGGATTAATAAAGTTTAGCTTTACAACGTCGCAGCCGACGCCGTATTTCAAAAGCGCGTCGGCAGCGGCGAGCGCCTCGTTGATCATCGTTCCATAGGCCACAATCGTTAAATCCTCGCCCCGGCGCAAAACGGTCGCGGGCCGCGCGCCGCAGCTCATTTTGTAGGTGCCCTCGCCCCCGCGCGGATAGCGGACGGCGACAGGACCCTCGATTCGGTAACAGGCAAGCTCAAGCATCTCCCGCAGCTCGGCAAAGCTCGCAGGACACAGCACCGCCATGTGCGGCACGCTGCAAAGGTAGTTGACGTCGAAAACGCCCTGATGCGTCTCCCCGTCGTGCCCGACGAGGCCCGCACGATCCACCGCAAAAACGACGTGCTGGTTCGAGAGCGACACGTCGTGGATGAGCATGTCGTAGCCCCGCTGGAGAAAGCTCGAATACACGGCAAAAACCGGGACAACGCCCCTGCTCGCCATACCCGCCGCCATCGCGACCGCGTGGCCCTCCGCGATGCCAACGTCGAAAAAGCGCTCTGGGAAGCGCTTTGAAAACTCGGTCAGTCCTGTGCCTGCACACATTGCCGCTGTAATGGCGACGACGTTTTTGTCCTTTTCCGCCAGCTCACACAACGCTTCACCGAACGCATTTGAAAAGTTCGGCTGATCCGCATGTTCAATGCCGCAATCCGTATCAAAAGCATCTACCCCGTGATAAAGCTCCGGCTCCTGCTCGGCGAAGGAATAGCCGTGGCCCTTCTGCGTGATAACGTGCACCAGAACGGGCATTTTGAGTTCCTTTGCCCATCTCAAAACGGACTCAAGCTGCACAATATCGTGCCCGTCCACCGGACCCAAATAGTGGAAGCCAAGATCCGAAAAAAGATTGCCGGGAATAAGCTCGCGCTTGAGCCATTCCTTCAGGCGGTGGTTGAAGTTGTATACCGCCGGGACCTTCCCGAAAGCGCGGCGATACCAGCGCTTGAACTTGAAGTAGCCGGGACGTACACGCATTTTGGAAAGGCGCTTTGCCATGCCGCCGACGTTGGAGTCAATGGCCATGCCGTTGTCGTTTAAAATAACGACCAGCGGCTCGCCGGAGTCGCCCGCATCGCTGAGTCCTTCGTAGGCAAGGCCGCCGGTGAGCGCCCCGTCCCCGATGACGGCGACGACGTCGTAATTCTCGCGCTCAAGCGTCCGCGCCCGGGCCATACCGAGGGCAACGGAGACGGAACTGGACGCATGCCCCGCAATAGCGGCGTCATGCACGCTCTCGGACGGCTTCGGGTAGCCGGAAATACCGCCGTGTTGGCGGAGCGTGTCGAATTTGTCCCTTCGACCGGTCAGAATTTTGTGGACGTAGCTCTGGTGGCCAACGTCGAAAACGAGCCTGTCGCGCGAAGTGTCGTAGACCCTGTGTATGGCGAGCGTCAACTCCACAGCGCCGAGATTGGAGGCGAGATGGCCCCCGGTCTTGGAGACATTCTCTATTAAAAATGCCCGAATCTCGTCACAAAGCTGTCGGCGCTCCCGCATGGAGAGGTCCCGCAGATCGTCCGGCGAGTCGATGCGGTCTAAAATACTCAATTTAAATACCTCAGGTAAACAGGACGGGACACAGCCCGCCGAAATCATATTAATCGATTTTCATATCATAGCAAAAAACGCCTGTCTTTACAAGGCCAAAACAGGCGTTTTTTCGGATTTTATTCATATATAAATGAATATTCAATAATTCGTCAGCTTTCGCGCATGGCAAGGCTGTCGGCAAAGTCCGTTAGAACTTCCGGGTGCGGGAACGCTTCGCGCACTGTGTTTTTGGCGTTCTCCGTGAGCTTTGCAATCATTTTTGCACACTTTTCCGCGCCGTAAAGAGACATAAACGTGGTCTTTTCATCGCGCTTGTCCGTCCCGACGGATTTGCCCAGCGTCGCCGCCGTCGAAATCTCGTCAAGCATATCGTCCCGAATCTGGAACGCCGCACCAAGGGCCGCGCCGTAGATTTGAGCGGCCTCGCGCTGCTTCGGGTTCGCGCCGCCGACGATTGCGCCCATGAGGCAGGCCGCCGAAAGGAGGCTGCCCGTCTTACGGGTCTGGACGTTGATCAGCGCGTCCTCGGAAAGCGTTTTGCCGTTTCCCTCCATGTCGAGCTGCTGGCCGCCGCAGATGCCGTCCACTCCGGCGGCGTCCGCCAGAGCTTCCGCGCAGTCTGCTTTCACGGTCGCGGGCAGATCGGAGCGCAGAATCGTTCCGAACGCCTCCGCCTGCAATGCGTCCCCCGCCAAGGTCGCCGTAAACTCGCCAAAAACGATGTGGTTCGTCGGCTTTCCGCGGCGGAGATGGTCGTTGTCCATGCAGGGCAGATCATCGTGAATGAGGGAATAGGTGTGCAACATTTCAACGGCAAGCGCTGCCGGAATCGCCGTTTCAGCCTTACCCCCAGCCGCCTCGCAGAAAGCAAGCACCAAAACGGGACGCACGCGCTTGCCGCCGGCAAGAAGACTGTAGCGCATCGCCTCCAAAAGGCGGTGCTGGGGCAGCTTTTCGCCGCCGCGAAATGTCTGCGCGATCTCGGCCTCCGCCATCCGGCGATAGTCCTCGATGGTATTCATTGCTCCTCCTCCGCGCCGAAGGGCTCCTCGACCGGCGCGCTGTCCGCGCCTTTTCTGAGCTTCACAACCTTCTGCTCGGCCTCATCCAGCATTTTACCGCAGGCCGCGATCAGGGCGGTTCCTTCCTCAAACAGCGCGAGCGACTCCGAAAGCGGGGCCTCGCCCTTTTCAAGCTCGCGCACGATGACGTTCAGCCGTTCCATCGACTGCTCAAACGTCTGCTTCTTTTGTGCCATGACTCTCTCCTTTTTTGCGTTCCTTTTTAACGGAATCCACGGTGCAGTCCGCGCTGCCGTCCGCTAATTTCAATTTCAGCGCATCGCCCTTTTTTATCTGTGAAACGGATGAAACGGGCGCTCCGGAGCTGTCCTCCGCAATGGAGTAGCCGCGCCCGAGCACCTTCAGAGGACTCAGTGCGTCAAGTGCCGCGGCGCAGCGGACATAGGCGTTTTTCTTTTGCGACAAAAGTCTCTCAAAGCCGGCAAGCAGCGCGCCCGAAGCGCCGTCAAGCTCCAGCCGCTTCTGGTCGATGTACGCCGCCGGATTTTGCAAAACGCGGCGGGAGGACAGGTTTATAAGTCTGTCGCGCGATTGAGCAAGCTCTTTTCCCATCGCGTGCGCCGCGCGGGCCTTGAGATTTTCCAAAAGCTCCCGCTGCTCCAGCTCGTCCGGCACCGCAAGCTCGGCAGCGTTTGACGGGGTCGCCGCGCGCAGATCCGCGACAAAATCGGAGATCGTCACGTCCGGCTCGTGGCCGACGGCAGAGATGATCGGGATGTCCGACTCAAAAATGGCCCGCGCGACCCGCTCGTCGTTGAAAGCCCATAAATCTTCGATGGAGCCGCCGCCGCGTCCGACAATTAAGACGTCGCCGACCTTAAATTTGTTCGCATATCGTATCGCTCCAGCGATCTCCGGCGGTGCTTCCGCTCCCTGCACGCGCACGGGGAGCAAAACAACCTTTGCGCCCGGCCAGCGCTTTCCTAAAATGCGGATGATATCCCGCACCGCGGCACCGGCGGAAGAAGTGACGACTGCGACCGTCTGCGGAAAGCGCGGAATGGGCTTTTTGTGCGCGGAGTCGAAAAGGCCCTCCTTTTGGAGTTTTTCCTTGAGCTGCTCGAACGCCACCGCAAGAT
>DEMY01000100.1:7404-8627 GCA_002359425.1 Clostridiales bacterium UBA2658 | reverse complement strand
TATTTTCTACTTGACTTTTGTTAGCAGGTCTTATTTGACGAACGATACAACGTTGTAACAAAAACTTCACAAAAAAGTTTTCAAAACCACTTGACATTTACGCAGGTACCTGTATAATTCAAATTGGCAGGTACCTTAGTAATTTTACCGGAAGGGAGACGAGAGCAGTGGACGAGGGAAACACAACGCTGGCGGAGCAATTTCTCCGGGCGGAGAAGCTGTTTGAAAATTACCGTTCGAGCCGCTGCAAAATGCTCGACCCGCACAGGGGGCAGGGCAGGGTTCTCGCCATCCTGCGGGAAAATCCTGAGATCAGCCAGAAAAAGCTATCCTTCCTTCTGGATATGCGAAACCAGTCGCTGAGCGAGCTTCTCGCAAAACTTGAAAAGGCCGGCCTTATCACGCGCGTTCCCTCCGCGGAGGATCGACGCAGCATGAATGTGCGGCTGACCGAAGAAGGCGCGGCACTCGCGAAGAAAACGGAGGAAACGCGGGACGACAGCAGCCGCATCTTCGAGTGTCTTTCGGAGAGCGACCGGAAGAAGCTTTCGGCCATCCTCAGCCGCCTCTCGGAGAAGCTCGAAACCGAGCTTGGTTACCTCAATGAGGACGGCGGGGACCGCCATCATTCGGACCATCACCGTCACGACGGCCGGCGCAGGCATGCGGAGCCTTCCGCCGAAAAGTTGCCGGAAAAGGACAATATCACAGACATCCGCAAGGTCATCTGAAAGATGAAAGGAGCAATTATTATGCAGCATACAAGCGAAGCGTGCGCGGCCCTCATACCGCAGACTACAATCGATCATCTCTGGGATATTGCAAAGAAAACGGAAGCGGAAAGCTGCATTTTCGTTTTGAAGACCCACACGCTGGTGGACGATAAGGCGCAGGACATTCTGATCCTCGCCGGCGAAGAAGCTTCCCACCAAACCGTCATCGGACTTGTCCCCGTCGATCTGACTGTGGAGGTCATGCGCGAGGGAGGAGAGCTTTCGATGGAGGTTCTTGACACCGTCAAGGCGATCCGCGCGCTTGCCCGTGCGAGACGCCGCAGCCGCTTTGCCGCCCGCCACACAAAACTACCGCAAGCTGCCCCACTGCCCGCCGAGGGCATCTGCTGAAATGAGCAAAATGGGGGCGGACATTGAAAAAACCAAAAGCGCGTTTGCCGCGCGCTTGTGACGCTCTGGGGCAAACCGCTGAGATGCCAAAGATTCGAA
>DEMY01000100.1:545-7377 GCA_002359425.1 Clostridiales bacterium UBA2658 | reverse complement strand
ATTGGGAAGAGAAGGAGTGTTTGGGTATGAAAAAGAGTTGGAGTTGAAAGGAGCTTTCAGATGCCGTTCCCTCTGACCGAAGAGAAAGCGTCTTCCAAGCATTCTTTCTGTATATAACATACAACATTACCAAACATAAAACTAATATTTTATTCAATATATCCATATATTTTGAACCAGAACTTAGGTATAATCTAACCAAAAGATGATTGTATAATAATTGAATTATGTGAAAATCACACAGAAATGCGTCGATTTATTTGCGTATTGTATGCAATTTGGCGTACGTCCATAAAAATGGACGGCGTGCACACAGCTTTAAGGTTAGTTGCATTGGTCACAGTGCATAAAATATGACCTCTGCCTTTGGGAGGACAGCCGATGGAAATTCGAGACCTGCAATATTTCTGCATGACGGCGGAGCTGGAGCACGTCACAAAAGCGGCCGACAAGCTCGGCGTCGCGCAGCCGTTTCTCACGAAGGTAATCGGCCAGCTCGAAAAGGAGATTGGCGTTCCCCTTTTTGATAATATCGGCAGGAAAATAAAGCTCAACGAATACGGCGAGGTGTTCTATTTTCACGCCAAAAAAATTCTTACGGAGCTAGACAACCTCCGCAACAACATGGATGAGCTGATCGAGCGCCGGAGCCATACGATCCATGTTGTTACAAACACGGAGGCGCACTATCCCCAGCTTGTTCTGGCCTATCAAAAAGCCAACCCGGACTTTCAGCTCGCAATCACCTTTGCGGCGCGAGAGGACTGCCTGAACGCGCTCAAGACCGGCGAGCAGGATTTTGCGATTTGCAGTCCCCCACTGGCGGACGATCCGTCGAAGGGGATTGTGACGGACATTGTTTTCCGTGAAAAATGCTGCGTCATGCTGCCGCCCGGTCATCCGATGCTCGAAAAGAAATCCATCGATTTCGACGATATGGTCGGCGAGCCGCTCGTGACGACCTCAAAGGACTCCGCTCTGCGCATCAACCTCGACCAGTGCATGGAGCGTTACGACTACACGCCGAACATCGTCTGCGAGTCAAATGACTTGAGCATGATCATTTCGACCGTTAAAAGCGGGCTGGGCTTTGCCATTCTGCCGCGCTCGGTGTTTTTTAGCCGCCCCTCCATCCGCAAATACTGTGTGGAGACCTCTCTGCCGGATGCATACGGCGAAATGGGCCTGAGCTACAGCGCAAACCCCCGCGACGAGATCAAGGAGTCGGGCTTTGCGACCTTTGTGAAGACCTTCAATGCCCGTTATTTCAAAGATTACTATTCCAAGTGCCTTTCTGATTTCGCCGAACTCAACGACGAATGAGCCGCCGGGTATCTATGAACGGAAAAACCATGCCGGACTGTCCTGATGAAGGCGGTCTTATAAAAAAGGAGTTGAACGGACCATGTCAGTGATTGCTGCGTTCGCTGTTCCGCATCCGCCGATCATCCTGCCGGAGATCGGGCGCGGAGAGGAAAGGAAGATCGAAAAAACCACCGCCGCCTATAGGGAGGTCATGCGCCGCATTTCGGAGCTAAAGCCGGACACCATTGTGCTTACAAGCCCGCACACCATCATGTACGCGGACTATTTTCACATTTCGCCCGGCGCGGAGGCGCAGGGCAATTTTGCAGAGTTCCGTGCGCCGGAGATTGAGATACATGCGGATTATGACGAGGCTTTCGTTTCGACTCTGTCCCAAAACGCGGAGGCGGCCGGCGTACCTGCGGGCACACTCGGAGAACGGGACAAGCGGCTGGACCACGGCACGATGATTCCGCTTTATTTTCTGAACCAGTTCTACACGGACTACAAGCTCGTCCGAGTCGGCCTTTCCGGACTTTCGCCGCGCAAGCATTACCGGCTTGGCGAGTGCATTTCCGAAACGGCGCAGGAACTGGGGCGCCGCGTCGTCCTGATCGCAAGCGGCGACCTTTCGCATAAGCTCCGCTCCGAAGGACCCTATGGCTTTGCGGCGCAGGGTCCGGAGTTCGATAAGCAGATTACCATGGCGCTCGGCGCAGGTGATTTTTTGAGCGTTCTGACCCTGCCTCCGGAATTTTGCGAGTCGGCCGCGGAATGCGGGCTGCGCTCGTTCCAGATCATGGCCGGCGCTTTGGACCGTAAGGCCGTAAAGTCCGTGCTTTTGTCCTATGAAGGCCCTTTCGGTATCGGCTATGGCGTCGCCGCGTTTGACGTGACGGGGGACGATGAGAAGCGCAATTTCGGCGACCAGTTTGATATGGTCGAAGCCAGAAGGCTCATCGGTCTGCGCGAGCATGAGGACGCGTTTGTCCATCTTGCGCGTCTCGGTGTGGAAACCTTTGTGCGCACCGGAAAGCCCGCAGAGCTGCCGGAGGACCTTGAAAAGGAGCTTCTCTCCACGCGCACCGGCGCTTTTGTAACGCTCAAGAGAAATGGCGTTCTGCGCGGCTGTATCGGCACCATTGAGGCTGCGTCCGCTTGTCTTGCCGACGAAATTTTGCAAAACGGCGTATCCGCCTGCTCGCGCGACCCGCGCTTTCCAAAGGTGGAAGCCTATGAGCTGCCGGAGCTTGAATATAGCGTGGACGTTCTGACAAAGCCGGAAAAGGTCTCGTCGTCCTCTGATCTTGACCCGAAGCGTTACGGCGTCATCGTGCAGGACGGCGACAAACGCGGCCTGCTGCTCCCGGACCTCGACGGCGTCGATACCGTTGAGGAACAAATCGCGATTGCCCGGCGCAAGGCCGGCATCGGCGAGGACGCCGCGCCCCTGCTCTTCCGCTTCGAGGTGGTGAGACACCATTGACCTGCACGCTCTGTCCGCATCACTGCGCGCTTGCAGATGGACAGACCGGCCTTTGCCGCGCCCTGAGAAACCAGCGCGGCAAAATCGTCTGTATAAATTACGGCCGCGTCACCTCGCTCGCGCTGGATCCCATTGAGAAAAAACCCTTTGCGCGCTTTTATCCGGGAAGCTATATTCTCTCCGTTGGAAGCTTCGGCTGCAATCTCCGCTGTCCTTTCTGCCAGAACTATGAGATATCAATGGCGGATGCATTGGCGCAGACGGTCGAGGTGACGCCGGAGGCGCTGGTCGAAAAGGCTCTGGAGCTGCGAGCACGCGGCAATATCGGTCTCGCCTTCACCTACAACGAGCCGCTCGTCGGATATGAGTTCGTGCGCGACTGTGCGGCACTTGCGAAGGAGCGGGGGCTTAAAACAGCGCTTGTCACAAACGGCACGATCGAGCCGGAGCCGCTTGCCGGGCTGCTGCCGCTCATAGACGCTATGAATATTGACCTCAAGGGCTTTACAGAGGATTTTTACAAGTATATCGGCGGCGAGCTTGAAACGGTCAAAAACACCATTGCAGCCGCCGCAAAGCGCTGCCACGTCGAGGTGACAACGCTGATCATCCCCGGCCGCAACGACAGCGCGGACGAGATAGAGGCGGAGGCAAGCTGGCTCGCGGCGGTCGATTCCGAAATTCCGCTGCATNNCCCCCCCCGCCACTCCGGTCGAAACGATCCATACTCTGCGCGATATTGCATCAAAACAGTTAAAATATGTTTACACGGGAAATTGCTAAACACAATAAAAAAGCCATGGAACGAAACCGTTCCATGGCTTTTTCACTATAAATGCTTCAGCTTGCCACGACTACGCGCAGGCGGGTGGCGCTCGAAAGCGTGCCGTCGTAGTAAGCTTTGAGCGTGTAGCCGCCGGAATTTATGAGCGTTGTGATGCTGCCGGGGGAGGAGCTGCCGTCCTTGTAGATGAAAACCGCGACGTTGTCGGCGAGCGCGTATTTTGCGCCGCCGTTGTAGCCGCACTGGCTCGTGAGCGAGGTGAGGGACAGGCTCGTGAGATTGCGGAGCTTTACGATGTCCTTGCCATTGAACTCAAAGAGCGCCGGGCCCCAGCTCGCGCCGAAAAGTATATTGTTGCTGCTGTAGCTGCCGCTCTCGCCGTCCACGATATACTTGTAGGATGAGGAGATGCTCATATCCGCCGACTTTTCGGAGGCGTAGGTCAAAACGCCGTATTTGTAGCAGTCGCCGGTGGCGTCGTTCAAAACGAGCTTTGAGATTTTGCCGTTTTCATCTTTCAGATACCAGCGGACGTTTGAGGAGGAAAGGTACATCCCCGCGAGCCGGCTCGGGTAGAGGATCGTATAAGAGCCTTTCGCGGTGGTGTCCATGATCTGAATGTCACNNCCGCAAACGAGAGTGAGTCAAGAGCCGTCGCAGTGGAATTGACGGTGCCGTTCAGCGAAGAATCTGTCATGATGGAATAGCTTACGTCGCTGCCCTCATAGGTCACGCGCACAAGGTCGCCGATGTTCAGATAGGTGCTGTTTTTGTAGAACTCATAGCTGCTGCCGTCGAGACAGGCGAGCGTCACATAGTCGGAGGTATAGGAACTGCCATAGGCATCCGTGTAAGTTTTTGAACCGGTTGCCGTGACGATACCGTAGCGTGTCGTTCCGACAGCGCCGGAAGCGGCGACGCCGACGGCGTCCCCGTTCATGCCCAAAAGCAGCGTGACGGTGTCGCCGATCTTGTAGCTGCCGGTTGTCGAGAGCGCATAGCTCACAGCCGAAGTCGAAAGCGTGTATTCCTTTCCGGCGACGGTCACGGACGTCGGCGCGGCGGCGCTGGGCGAAGCCGCGGTGTAAACGCCGGTTACCTGATTGCGGTAGACCCAGACTGTGCGCATGCTCGCGTTGTAGTAGTAAACGTCGTAGGCTGTGATGGCGGAGAGCTTGGTGACAACGCCGTTTTTGTAGACGGTCGCGTTCGCTGTCGGGAAGGGGAGACTGCTTGCCCAGGAACCGGTTTCAACGATGAATGGCCCCTTCATATTTGCCTTGACAAGAGCCGCGTAGTCAAGCTCGCCGGAGGCGTTCACGGTGTAGCCAAGCGTTTCGGCGTAATATTTTCCAGCCTTGTTTTTAGTCGTCATGAGATTGTAAAAAAGGTACATGGCGTCCTGACGTGACATCGTCTGACCCTTCGTTTTGGAAATGCACGCATTCAGCCCGAGCGCCGAATACTTTGCGAGCTGCGCGTCTGGGAAAGCGCCGGCAAAGTCGCTCGTCGTGTAGCCGAGCATTTTCAAAACTGCCGTGNNCTTCCTCAAGCTGCATGGCGTTATCCGGGCGGTAGCTGCCGTCTGTGTAGCCTGTGATCCACCCTGCGGTGACGGCGGTCTGGATATAGGGCGCGGCCCAATATTTATAGTTCACGTCTTTAAAGGGGGACGAGGACGCTGTGGAGCTGATCGTGTCCTTGTAAGAGGACGCAGCGATCATCATTTTCGCGAACTGCGCCCGCGTAAAGGTACCGGACAGATCCATGTTGCCGTTCTGGTCGCCGACCATGATGCCAAGCGCCGAAACGGTCTGCTGGGCCGTGGTCTCGTTTGCCGCCGCTGCGTCCGCGAAGGGAGCGGCGAGGGACAACATGAGACACACGGCGAGAATGACAGAAAATGCTTTTTTCATTTTACCCTCCGTTTTCATTAGTCATAGCGCAGCGCGTCGATGGGGTTCAGACGCGCGGCCTTGCGTGCGGGCAAATAGCCGAACACGACGCCGATGGCGACCGAAACGCCGAACGCGCCCAAAACCGCGCTTGCCGTCGGAGTGACGGTGATCTGCGCGTCCATCGTGGCCGTGACGATCTTTGTTGCGAGCGAGGAGAGCAGATAGCCGAGTCCGATGCCGATGACGCCGCCCAGCGCGCTCGTCGTGCCAGCCTCGATAACAAACTGGCTGAGAATATCGCGTTGCTTTGCGCCCAGGGATTTGCGGATGCCGATCTCACGTGTGCGCTCCGTAACGGATACAAGCATGATGTTCATAATGCCGATGCCGCCGACAACGAGCGAAATGGCCGCAATCGCGCCGAGCACCGCGACAACGACATTGATCATGTCCGTCATGCTGCTGAGCATTTCGGTCATGCTTGTGACTTCGTAATAATCGTCGCTTTCATAGACCTTGTAAAGTGCGTTTTTGATGAGCGAAACGGCCTCGGTAACACTGTCCTCCGAGGTGGCGCTGAAGCTGTAGCTCGAAATTTGCCCGGTCCAGCTTAGCTTGGCTGCAACGGTGTAGGGAATGTAGATGGCGTCGTCCGAGCTGCTTGCAGTGCTGTCGGCCTCCTCGTCGAGAACGCCGACGATGTTGAAGGTGTTGCCGTTTATCTTGAGCGTCTGACCGACGGCGTTGTCCGCATAATCATTTTTCGCAATATAGCTGCCGACGACGCAGACATTCGTGCGACGGAGCATGTCGATATACTGGAGGTAGCGCCCGGAGGATACGCTGCTGCGCTTGATGGTCGCGTAATCCTCGCTGACGCCGGAGACGGAGCTTGTCTTGTCGGTCTCGCTGCCAATCTTCACNNGGACGATGGGGGAGACGCTCGACAGGGCCTTTGGATTGTTGGAGACAAGGTCGAACATATCCTGCACATCGACCCGGCGGGAACTGCCGCGGCCCTGAATACTCACTGTGATGAGATTTGTGCCCATGCTCGCAAAGGCGTCTGAAATGTAGTTTTTCATGCCGTTGCCAAGGCCGACAATGACCGTTACGGCGGCAACGCCGATGATGATGCCGAGCATGGTGAGAAAGGCGCGGAGCTTGTTTTTGAGAATGCTCGACAGTGCGAGCCGGAAGGACTGGTAAAAGCTCATTCGCCGCCCTCCTGTTCCGTGTCCGCCTGCACGACGGCGTCCTTTACGCCGCTCGGTCCGTCGTAGACGATTTTTCCGTCCGCTAAACGAATGGTGCGGGGAGCCGTGTTTGCGATCGAGTTGTCGTGTGTGATGAGAACGG
>DEMY01000100.1:0-392 GCA_002359425.1 Clostridiales bacterium UBA2658 | reverse complement strand
TCATAGCGCTCCTCCTTCGGAACGCCGCCATAGAGCATCGACATCTCGACGTTTTCCAAAACGTTCAGCTTCGGCAGCAGATTGTACTGCTGAAAGATGAAGCCGAGCATCTTGTTGCGAATGCCCGCGAGCCGGTTGTCGTTCATTTTGCCAACGTCCGTGCCTGCCAGTAGGTACTGCCCCTTTGTCGGCACATCGAGACAGCCGATGATGTTCATGCAGGTGGATTTGCCGGAGCCGGACTGGCCGACAATGGCGACGAATTCGCCCTTTTCGATCTGCATCGAAACGCCGTCCACCGCGTGAACGACATTGTCGCCCATATAGTAAAGCTTGTAAACGTCCTTAAATTCAATGAGCGCGGCCATAGGCTCAGCCCCCCCATGAGCCGC
>DEMY01000043.1:60952-94403 GCA_002359425.1 Clostridiales bacterium UBA2658 | reverse complement strand
CAGTTGCCGTTGCAGTTCGGGTCGCCGCAGCCGGCGGCGCCCGCCGCGCCCTCGGCCCCTGCCTGCGCATAGAGCTTTTCGCTGATCTTGTAGAACGCCTGCGTCAGCTCCTCGGTCGCCGCTTTGATGGCCTCGGTGTCCGTCCCGGCGAGAGCGGTCTTTAATTTCTGGAGCGGCGCGTCAACCTCCGCCTTTTCGCTCGCGTCGAGCTTGTCGCCAAGCTCCGTGAGGGTCTTTTCAGTCTGATAAACCATCTGATCGCCCTCATTGCGGACGTCGATCTCTTCCTTGCGCTTTGCGTCCTCTGCCGCGTACTGCTCGGCTTCCTTGACGGCCTTTTCGATATCGTCCTTCGAGAGGTTCGTGTAGGAGGTGATGGTGATTTTCTGCTCCTTGCCTGTGCCCATGTCCTTCGCGGAGACGTTCACGATGCCGTTGGCGTCGATATCGAACGTGACCTCGATCTGCGGAACACCGCGGCGGGCCGGGGCAATGCCGTCCAGATGGAAGCGGCCGAGACTCTTGTTGTACTGTGCCATCTCACGCTCGCCCTGTAGAACGTTGATCTCTACGCTGGTCTGATTGTCGGCGGCGGTGGAGAATATCTGGCTCTTTTTGGTCGGAATGGTGGTGTTGCGCTCGATAAGCTTTGTGCACACGCCGCCCAGCGTCTCAATGCCGAGGGACAGCGGGGCAACATCCAGCAGCAGGATGCCCTCGACGTCGCCGCCGAGAACGCCGCCCTGAATAGCAGCGCCAACCGCAACGCACTCGTCGGGGTTGATGCCCTTAAAACCCTCTTTGCCCGTGAGGGTCTTGACCTCGTCCTGAACGGCGGGGATGCGGGTGGAGCCGCCGACAAGAAGAACCTTGGACAGCTCGCCCGGCTGGAGTCCCGCATCGGACAGTGCCTGACGAACCGGGCCGATGGTCTTTTCAACAAGGTGGTGGGTCAGCTCGTTGAATTTTGCGCGGGTGAGCGTAACGTCCAGATGCTTCGGGCCGTTCGCGTCCGCCGTGATATACGGGAGATTTATGTTTGTTGTGGTCATGCCGGATAGGTCGCACTTTGCCTTTTCAGCGGCTTCGCGCAGACGCTGCATGGCAACGCGGTCGCCAGACAGGTCGATGTTTTCGGCCTTTTTGAATTCCTCAATGAGGTATTTTGTGATGCACTCATCGAAGTCGTCGCCGCCGAGACGGTTGTTGCCCGCGGTTGCCAGAACCTCAATGACACCGTCGCCGATTTCGAGAACGGAGACGTCGAAAGTGCCGCCGCCGAGGTCGTAAACCATGATCTTTTGATCAGACTCCTTATCGACGCCANNTGATGATACGCTTGACGTCGAGGCCCGCGATCTTGCCAGCGTCCTTGGTGGCCTGACGCTGCGCGTCCGTGAAGTAAGCCGGAACAGTGATGACGGCTTCGGTGACGCTCTCGCCGAGATAGGCTTCCGCGTCGCTCTTGAGCTTCTGGAGGATCATCGCGGATACCTCCTGCGGCGTGTAGGACTTGCTATCAATGGTGACTTTATAGTTGGAGCCCATTTCGCGCTTGATGGAGCTGATGGTTCTGTCCGGGTTCGTGACGGCCTGACGTCTTGCGACCTGACCGACCATGCGCTCGCCGGTCTTTGTAAACGCAACGACGGACGGCGTTGTGCGCGCGCCCTCGGCGTTAGCAATGACGACGGCCTCGCCGCCTTCTATAACGGCGACACAGCTGTTTGTTGTACCTAAATCTATGCCAATGATCTTACCCATAGTAGTTCCTCCTTAATAAATGTTCCATATTGGATTTTAACGGGCGTAAGCCCAAAATTGTATCCCTTTAGTTTGCAACCTTGACGATGCTAAAGCGCAGGACCTTGTCGCCGAGCTTAAAGCCCTTCTGGAATTCCTCCGCGATAACGCTTTCCCCAAGGTTTTCGTCCTCGACGTGCATCACGGCGTTGTGAAGCGCGGGGTCAAAGGCGGCGCCGGCGGCGACTTCAATTTCGGAAACGCCGGCATTCGCCATGATCTCCTTAAACTGCGTCATAATCATCTCGACGCCTTTGTAATACGCCTCGTCGGTCGTTGCCTGCTTCAAGGCGCGTTCGAGGTTGTCGTAAACCGGGAGAAATTTTTCAACCATGTCGCCGCGGACGTCCGCATAGATGCTCTCGCGCTCCTTCTGGCTGCGCTTGCGGTAGTTGTCGTACTCCGCCAAAATGCGAAGGTACTTGTCTTTTTCTTCGGCGAGCTCTTTCTTCAGCGTTTCAAGCTCCTCCTCTGACTTATCCTTTTTCTTTTTGGACTTTTCTTCTGTGGGAGCGGACTTTGTATCTTTTTTGACGTTCTGCTTCGGAGTCTCGGGCGTTTCTTCGGAAGCGGCCTTCTTCTCCTCGGCGGCGTCATTTTGTGCTGTCTTTTCGCTCATCTTTTGTCATCTCCTTTACCTGCAGTTTCTCAAATCCGCGCGGCGGCTCGGGCGCGACTAAAAGCCGGCTGAGTCCCGACGCGATGTAGCGGAGCTTGGCGGCGACGCCCGAATAGTCCATCCTGGTCGGGCCGACGACGCCGATAATGCCCCGCATATTGTCGCCCGCGTTATAACGCGCAATGACAACGCTGGAGTCCTTTAATTCCTCCGCAACATTTTCCGGCCCAATTAGGACCTGAATGTCGTCGTCCTCTCCCTCCGCCGCCGGAAAACCCAAAAGGTTTTCGCTGTCCGACAGATAGGACAAAATCTCGTGCGCTTTGTCCGGGTCGCGAAACTCGGGCTGGCTCAAAAGGTTTGAAGCGCCGGAGAGGATCGCTTCGCCCCGCCCCGCGTACTGCAGCGTGTCGATGGCAAAAGCGGCGACGACGGAGACAAGGCCCATCGTATCGCCGCAGGCACGCTCGGATCGGTCGATGAGGTCCGGCGTAATCCGGTCAACCGTGATGCCGGTAAAATCGGTATTGAACACCGTTGAAAGGCGCTGGATCATGCCCCTGTCCACCGAAAATGGGAGGTGGATGAGCTTGTTTTCAACGTCCTGCCCATCGAGCATGACGACGACGATGAAGGTGTCCACATCGACATAGATGAGGTCATAGCGCGTGATGGTCGCCGCAACGGGGGCGGCAAGGGCGACCGCGGGGTATTGCGTGAGCGCGGAGGCAAGCCGGCCAACGTCCGACATGAGCTTGTCGAGCTGCTGCATCTTCAAATTCATAGCGTCGTTAATGCGTTCGGTCTCCTCCATGGAAAGGCGCTGACGCTCCATGAGCTCGTTTACATAGAGCCGGTAGGCCTTTGGGGAGGGGACGCGGCCCGCCGACGTGTGCGGCTGTTCGAGATAGCCCATGGCGGTCAGCTCCGCAAGCTCGTTGCGAATGGTGGCGCTGGAGAGGTCGAGTCCGCCGGACTGGGCGATCAGCTTTGAGCCGACCGGCTCTGCCGTAGCGATATAGGCGTCTATCACGGCTGTCAGTATCTTTTTCTTGCGCTCACTGATATCCATGATACGCGCTCCTTTCTCAGCGCCGGAGCAAAATTAGCACTCTCGGCCGGAGAGTGTTGGCACTCTCGCTCTCTGAGTGCTAATTTAGCACTAACCCGCGCGCTTGTCAATAGGTTTGGAAAACGAATTGATACTTTATTCATAACTCCCGCCCTTCGCGCCACGGTACCGAACAAAATTATGTGAATTAGGACTTGTAATTGAACGAAAAACAAGGGATAATGTTTACAATGCAAAAAATATGAAAAAAATACTGGTACGGAAGTGATATTATGCCCGTTCGTGTTCTGGCCGTGGATGACTCTGTTCTTTTCCGCACAAAGCTCCAGCTCACTCTGAGCAAGGACCTGGACATCAAAATAATCGGAACGGCAGTGGATGCCGACGACGCTTTGCGCAAAATTCTTGAGCTTAAGCCGGACGTTGTGACGCTGGACGTCGAGATGCCGAAAATGAGCGGCATCGAATTCATGAAAACGCTTATGAAGCAGCACCCGGTAGCGGTCGTCGTCGTAAGCTCGCTGCCGATGAATGCAATCGACGCGATGAGCGCGGGCGCTGTTGATTTTGTCAAAAAGCCGATGGACGGCTCGGCCGGTTCGGTCGGCGCGTTTTTTGACGAGCTAGCGGAAAAAATAAAAGTCGCCGCGGGCGCAAAAGTGCGCAACACAACTCTTGTAAACCCCTCGATGCTCTCCGTTCACCTCATGGGGAACGCCACCATCACGCCGGACAAGCAAGACATAATCGCCATCGGCGCCTCCACGGGTGGAACCGAGGCCATTTTGGAGGTCGTCAAAAACCTGCCGGCCTCGATGCCCGGCATCGTTATCGTCCAGCACATGCCGCCGACCTTCACAACGATGTACGCCCAGCGTCTCAACAAGATCTGCAAAATGAGCGCCAAGGAAGCGGCGGACAACGACCGTGTCCAGCAAGGTCAGATCCTTCTGGCCGCCGGGGACTACCACATGACCCTCAAAAAGGATGAAAAGGGCTACTACGTTCGCTGTCAGCATGGCGAAAAGGTCAGTGGCCACTGCCCTTCGGTTGACGTCTTGTTTGACTCCGTCGCACAGACGGCGGGCCGCCGCGCGGTCGGCGTCCTCCTCACCGGCATGGGCGCGGACGGGGCAAAGGGACTCACAAAAATGCATTCTCTCGGCTCCTACACGATTGGTCAGGACAAGGACACCTGCGTCGTTTACGGCATGCCGATGGAGGCCTACAAGCTCGGTGGCGTCTCTAAGCAGTTTCCGCTTGACCAGATCGGGGACGAGCTTATTTACTATTATAACAAAAAGTCGAAAATTTAATTTTATGTACGAAGTATAATCTGAGAGAGCGACAGCAAACCTGTCGCTTTCTGTGTAACGGGAGGTTTTCAATGTCAGACATGAAAAGCGATGCCGGACGCCTTCTTTCCGGCGAAGAAACCTATTTAAATTATGTATCCACACTTTCCGAAGCAGCCCGGGAAAAGCAGAAGGGCCGTCTCGTTTCGAGCGACGCACCTTACTGGGCAATGCTCAAAAAGGCGCGGGAAGAGGGAAAAAAGATTGTCTATGTAAGCGGCCCCGCGCCGGTCGAAATCCTCTACGCGATGGACTGCGCGCCCCTGTACCTCGACCTTCTGACGCCGCGCCTTTCGGAAAACGCGGCGCTTGTTCCGGCGCTCATGCGCGAAACGGAGCTGCGCGCGAACGCAGACGTCTGCCGCATGAGCAAGACCCAGATCGGCACGATTCTCACAGGCGACATAGGGCTTGCGCCGGACGCCTACGTCGCGGTGCCGGTTCCCTGTGACTCGGCCTGCATGGCCTATATGGCGCTCGCATCCCACATTGGCGCACCCGCATTCCAGTTTGACGTGCCGAAGCGCGTAAGTCCGCGCACGCTCGCCTATCTCGACGCGCAGTGCCTTGCCTTTGTTGAATTCCTGGAACAGCTCACGGGCAAAAAGCTTGACCGTGATGCGCTGCGTTACCGCATGGAGCTTTCAAACCGCGCGGCAAAGCTCCTGCGCGAGATCTCCGCATTTCAGGAAAAGCGTCCGAGTCCGATGTCCTCGCACCTCAACGTCTGGAATGAACTCATAAATGCATGGGGACCGACCGAGGAACTCTGCGCGATGCTTGAGGACGAGCGCGCGCTCTGTGAAAAACGCGTCTTGTCCGGCTATTCTCCCTGTCCGAACGGCGAAAAGCACCGGGTGCTCCTGCTGCATAACATGCTCTGGCAAGGCGTAGACTTTACGGACTGGCTCGAAACGGAATACGACGCCGTCACGGTAGCAGACGGTTATTCCTTCAAGCAGCGCGCGCTTTTTCAAAATCTTTCGGACGAGGCGGACTGCCGCGGCGTTCTCTGCCACCGCATGATTGACGGCGCGACGGTGCACGGCGCGGGTGCTTCCGGCGAAACGCTTGTGGACGACGTATGCGATATGATAACGGCGCGCGGCGCGGACGTTTCAATCTTTATGGGCAGCTCTGGCTGCCGTCACGAGTGGGCGACAACGCGGATGTTGGACGAAACGGTGCACTCCCGCTGCGGCATTTCAATGCTGGTACTCGACACGGACAACACCGACCCCAACTACCGTTCCGAAAAAGAAGTCAAAGAGGCCCTCGCTGAATATATGGACACCGTTGTAAGAAAGCGCTGAGGCAGACATTACCGTTGCCTGTCCGCAATATTTGCCGTATGATACCGGCAGAGAGAGGGCAGTCACCCCCATATAGCTATGACAGGAGGCGTTCTATGTACAAAAAAAAGACCGGCCGGAAAATCAGCGCAATACTCTGCCTGCTTTTCTTCTTCACCCTAACGGCGGGCATTCTGCCGTTTTCAAAGGCGGATGCGGCGACCACGTTTTCGGACGTTTCGCCGGACAGCTACTACTACACTGAGGTCACCTCGATGGCCTCGCAGGGCATCGTAAACGGCGTAGGCGACGGGCGCTTCCTGCCGCAGAACCCTGTTTCAAACGCAGAGGCGGCAAAGCTCGTCTGCGGTATGGCAGGCGTGTCCTATTCCGGCTACACGGGCCAGACAAGTCCGTGGTATGCGGATGTCTGGCAGTGGGCGCTCGACAACGGCATTGTCCCCGCCGGCACGCAGCCGACAGCCTACGCCACCCGCGAGCAAATCTGCGCGTACATCGCCGCCGCCTATAAGATGAACACGAGCGCGACGACGACAAACGCCTTTACGGACACAGACTCCAAAGTCGCGAACACGCTCTACGATTATGGCGTCATCAAGGGCATCGACAACGGCGACGGGACCTATTCTTTCGGCGGCAGCGAAAACGTCAAGCGCTGCGACACCTGCATCATGCTCTACCGCCTGTCCCAGAAGGTGGCAAAGCCCTCCTGGCCCGCCGTTACCCCCGCACCCACGGCGTACACGCTCGACAAGAGCCACTATGTCGTTTCAAAACCGGCAAGCCTTTCAAGCTATGACGACTACATTCGGGCGTGGGACTACCTGCTTGTCAACAAACAGCTCACGTTGGATTTCACGCTCAATTCAAATTACACAGAGCAGCAGCTCCGCAATATCATGAACGATATTCAGGGAGCCTACTATTATTCGGCCTTTGACTACATGGAGTATGCGGCGTTTCTCAACGGTTGGGGTGTCTCAGTCCCATACGGTACACAGCGCGGCGAGCGCATCTACAATCCCACCATCCGCCTGCAACTTTCAAACGCTGGTCCCGGCGGCAAGAATCTGTCCGACGCACAGGTCAAAAGTCAAATATCGACCTTCGAGCAGACCTGCGACAAGATCGTCACACAGCTCTTCGCACAGGGCCAGCTAAAAACAAGCATGAGCGTCAAGGAGCGCGCCTATGTGCTCTACCGCTATGTCGCCCTGCACACGAAGTACGACACCTCGTCCACCTATTTCAACGGCTATGATGCGGCCGTGCGCGGAACGGCGGTCTGTCAGGGCTATACCTCGATGTACAACTACCTATGCAACATTGCGGGCGTTCCGATGGAGGCCATGACGGGCTATACCGGCAGCACCGGCCACGTATGGTCGCGCATCTACAGCGGCGGGAGCTACTACAACGTGGACGTCACCTGGGCAGACCCCATCCCCGATCGGGCCGGCTACTGCGACGACGGATGGTTCTGGGTCACCGATAATTATCTCAAATATCAGGCCAGTGAAACAAGAACCTTCGATATAGACAACATGAGTCAGGCGGCCTAGCCGCAAGATTGAGCAGGGCGGGATGAGCGCATCCCGCCCTGCGTTTTTTATATAGCAAAGGCCCGCACCTTGCGGTACGGGCCGAATACTGGCGAAATAAAAATTACAGGCCGAACTTCTTGTTGAACTTTTCAACGCGGCCGCTGGTGTCAACCAGCTTCTGTTTTCCTGTATAGAAGGGGTGACATTTCGAGCAAATCTCAACCGTTATGTCCTTCTTCGTGGAACCTGTTTCAATGACTTCGCCGCAAGCGCACCGAAGGGTGGTCTGCTGGTAATTGGGATGGATACCTTCCTTCATTATGTTCACCTCTTTCTCGAGTTTTGAAATCAGAATGGGAGCGTGCTGTTCAACACGCAAAATGCATTGTAGCACAAAAAGTGGGCTTTTGCAAGCGGTTTTTTCGGATTTTCATGCAGTGCGTCTATTTTCCATTTCCCGAGACGTCCGCGCCGTCCGAAAACGGGAGAACGATGGTCGCGTTGCCGTCCTTGTCATAGACGCAACAGGCCCGCAGGCCGTAGAAAAGTCCGATAACAGCGGCAAGCACAATGACGGCGATCAAAATGAACTTCCTCGCGCGGCTGCCGCGTTTCTTTCTGCCCTGATAAACGTCCTTCGCCTTGATGGCCATGGCGCGCTCCTTTAGTTGCGGGATTCGATGTCGGAAATTTCCGCGACACGGCGTTCGTGACGACCGCCCTCGAATTCGTTTCCGAGGAAGGTATCGACGATCTTGCAGGCAAGGCCGGGGCCTGTGACTCTGCCGCCGAGGGCGAGAACATTCGCATCGTTGTGGCGGCGGGTATATTCGGCGGAGTAGCAGTCCCCGCAGAGAGCCGCACGCACGCCTTTGACCTTGTTCGCGGCGATTGAAATGCCGATACCGGTGCCGCAGATGACGATGCCGCGCTCATATTCACCGGATGCAACCGCCTTTCCGATCGTTTCTCCGTATACCGGGTAGTCAACGCTGTCCTCCGAATAGGTTCCAAAGTCTTTATAGGCAACGCCCTTTTCATCGAGATGCTTCATGATCTCCTGTTTCAGGGCAAAGCCGCCGTGATCGCTTCCAATTGCAAGCATGTTCTCTTTTCTCACTTTCCGCCGCGTCCCGCGGCTTTCTCTTTTTTGCTATTGTGTCCGTTAAAGCTTTATAAATTGCGGTTTTCGGTTTTCAAATACCGTCACATGTGAAACCCCAAGCCGCTGCAAGAGTTCCATGCCGGACCTGAGTCCCGCACCGGCCTGCGAGACGCAGTGCGCGTCGCTGCCGATTGTGACAAGCTCGCCGCCAAGCTCACGGTAGCGGCGCAGAACGTCCGCCGACGGAATCGGCCCGCCGATGTACTCGTCGCGGTAGCCAGCGGTGTTGACCTCGATGCCGCGGCCATTTTGAATGAGGTTTTTAAAAATTTCTGTGAGTTCGCTGCCGTAGCTGCGCATGTCAATTGCCATGTCCGCGAAGCCCGCCCGGCGCGAATAGCGCATCGGATAACCGATGTGGGCCATGGAGTCATAGAAATTGAGCTTTGAAAGCTCCCAAAGCTCCGCCACATAGCGGTCGAACATCTCTTTGCAGAAATCTTTGCTTACATAAGAAAGTCCATAGAAGTCCATCATCCCGCGCACATTATGCAAGGACCCAAGGACAAAATCGAACTCCGCCGACGAAGCGATGGCGCTTGCGCGCGCGGGGTCATGGTTTCCCTCGCCAAGCTCGATGCCGAGACGGACCTTCAGGCCCTCCGGCGCAGCCTTGAGCGTTTCGCGGTAGGCCGCATGCGTAGCGGCGCGATTTGCAAAGCAGTCCGGATCCGGGACGCCCGTTTCNNTGCATAGCGCGAAGCGCGCGCCATATCCGGCATTGGGTCGCGACCGTCGTCGGAACAGGCGCTGTGGATGTGGCAGTCGATAAGCTCCATGCATTCTCCTTTGAAATTTAGCAGAAAGGCCACGCGCCGGGAATCCATGCGAGCAGCTTGCCGTAGGTTCTCGAAATGGTGACGCCCGTCAAAACGGGGTAGAACAGTACGAACAGCGCCAGGCACGCCGCCGTTGCGCCGTAGACATACTTTTTCCAGTCCGCGCTGCGCAGACGGAAGCTGTTGAAACAGTGGCAGATTGCGAGCACAAGGAAAATAAGGCTCGGGAAGTAATGGTATTCAAACGTGATGCGCGAAATGAAAATCCACGGCACGAGCTGGGCGAGATAGCCGACGAGTATAAAAGCAGCCTTGCCATCCTTGAATTTAAAGGTCTTCCAGCCCATCGCGAACATGGCGAGTAGGCCGCCCCAGCAAACGAAGGGGTTCAGGAAAGCCGCAAAGTCGGATTCTGTGTTGTTCTTGCCATATTCGAGGTAATAAAGAATCGGTCTTCCGTCCACGATCCACTGATACCAGCGGGAGGCGTAGGGATGCTCCGCGTGGACGCCCTTGTGGTAGTTGAACATGCGCGCCTGCGTGTCAGCGACGAGCTGTGCATAGTCCTTTGTGAAATACATTTGGAAACCGCTCCAGCCCTTCGCAACGCCGTAGTAGTAATAGCTCATATAATAAATAACACCGGGAATGAGGATGAAGAAGATAGCGCACTGGCCAATGTTCTTCCAGAGCTCTTTCCTGTGCTCCGCCTCGCGGCCGAGGGCCTTGAGCTCCCGATAGCGCTCGACGCGGTACCAGAGCCAGAGGAGGAACAGCCCGATGCCCGCGTAGATCGCCGTCCACTTGCAGGCGGCCCCGATGCCGAAGAAAAGGCCGGAGAGGAAAAGCTCACTCGTTTCGCCCTTGCGCTCGCCAAAGGGTTCATCCCGTGGAACCGTGATATAGCGGTACATAAACAGATACATTAAAATAATGAAGATAACGCCGTAGGTGTCGATGGTAGCGATACGGGTCTGGACAAAGTGCATAAAGTCAAACGCAAACAGAAGCGTTCCGCAGGCGGCAATCGGAGTCGAGCCAAAGAGGTTTTTCACAAACACATAAAACGGTGGCAGCATCAAAATGCCAAACAGCACGCCCATAAAACGCCAACCGAAGGGGTTCAGGCCGAACATGCGGATGCCAAGCCCGATGATGATTTTTCCGAGCGGCGGGTGCGTGTATTCATACGGCTCAATGCCGCGCATGTGCTCCATCGCCGTGCGGACATGGTAAATTTCTTCGAAATAGGTGCTGTTAAGATAGGTTGGCTTGTCCGGGACAATGCTCTGCTCGTCAAAAAGCGGAGCTACACCCTCGTCGTATTTAAGAGCAGAGGGTTTTATACGCGCGCCGAACGCGTCATAGAGCGCCAGTTCGCCCATTTCCAAATGGGAGTCCGCAATGATGCGGATATATTTTGTCGATTTGTTTTCGATCTTGAGCTTGGCGTTCTGCCATTTGTAGATTTCGGAGTATTTCTGCGACATTGTGGACTCGTCCGTGTAGTTCACGCCGTCGTCCGAATATTGCAAATAGTAGTTGCCTGTATACAGGCCGGTGTAGTACATAACGCGGGAAATAGCCGTTTCCTCCGGCAGCTCCACAATGACATAGCGGCCCTTTTCAGAAAAGCTGCAAAAGGTCTCCGGGTCCGTGTGGTCGCCGAGTCCGTAAAAAGCCACTGCCGTGTAGGCGAGTGTGATGACGAAAAGTGGAAAAAAGTCCTTTTTCTCCATTGGAAAACGGGTACGCGGATAGGTCAGCCGCGCTGTTTCGTGCTCATAGAGGTCCGCAACCGGATTTTCACGCTTGAAAAGTCCGCAGTACGCCCAGAAAAAGAGCAGCACGAGCGAAATTCCAACTACGAGAAACACTNNGGTTCATTACCGTCAGCCGATATATTATACTACTTCGGCCGGCATATGTCCAACGAAAGTTGACGCTTGCGCCCGATGGCCGTCCGGTTTTGGGCCGGTGGTATGAAAGAATACGCCAGAATACAATTTTCCTCTTGAAATCCCACTAACCCTATAATATAATAGGAAAGAAGAACGGCGGAGTCCCGCGCTCCGAACCGATAGAATGTCGAAGCAGGAGGCTTTCATATGAAGATATCGACGAAAGGACGCTATGCGCTTCGGATCATGGTCGATCTGGCACAGCAGCAGTCAAGCGAATATATACCGCTCAGGGACGTGTCCGAGCGGCAGGACATCTCAGAAAAATACTCGGAAATGATTGTCGGACTTCTCGCCAAGTCCGGGTTCGTTTTCAGCTCGCGCGGCAAGGGCGGCGGTTACAAGCTCGCGCGGCCCGCTGAAAAAATAACGGTCGGCGGCGTTCTCAAGGCGGTCGAAGGCAGTCTGGCCCCGGTTTCCTGCCTTGAGATGCCGGAAAACATCTGTCCCCGCGCCGGCGGGTGTGTAACGCTTCCAATGTGGCGCGAGCTTGAGCGCCGCATTGACGAATACCTCGAAAGCGTCACAATCGCCGACCTCTCAAACCAATCCGAAACCACCGGCTCAGACTACTGCATCTAGCGCGTTTTCAGACCCCCTCAGGGGGTTGCAGGGGCTTGACAAATGCTTTATAATGAGGGCAGAAAAGCCTATTCCATCTTTATTAAAGGAGATCGATCAACATGTCTGACGAACATACCCACAGCCATGAGCATTGCGGCGAGCACACGCACCCGCACGAGCACTGCCACGGCAATACCGAGTCTCACAGCGATGAAGAAAACCTTGCCCTTCTTGGTTATATGATCGAGCATAACGGGCACCACGGCGAGGATCTTCACGAGCTTTTTCACTCCCTAGAAAACGCCGGCAAGCACGACGCCGCCGCCATCATTGGGGATGCCATGCACTATTACGAGCATGGCAACGAAAAGCTCGCGGAGGCAAAAAAGCTTCTTGAAGCAAAGTAAGAACAGCATCGTTTCGGCACATTTGCCCTTTCTAAGGAGGAATTTTCATGTGTCTTTCCACAGCGTATGAGGTCGGCCCGTCCGGCGACAAGATGATCTGCGACCGCGTCACGAACATTTCGGTGGAGGGCGACAGCGTAAAGCTCACAACACTCCTCGGCCAGCAAACCCTCGTCAAGGGCAGTCTCAAGGATGTAGACCTCAACAAAAACGTCATCCGCATCGAAGCCAAACAATAAGTAGCAAACCTAGGACGCCCTTTTTGGGCGTCCTTTTTTATTTGCAGCGGTTTCTGCAATTTACAAAAATCGTTCCCGCAAATTCAGTCCCTTACCGTACCGGTTCCATATAAATCACGCAAAATAAAAAACCTTCCAAAAATGTTTCTCAACCTCCATTTTAAGACAGCAAGATTTTTGCCTGCAATGCCGAGAGCGTCGTCAAGGACCGTACCGGCGAAGAGGGCTTCAATGCGCTGTAGCGTGCGGAATAAACGTCTCCCATATTTTTCTCTCTCGAAGCCGTCTGCTGCTTTCTTCTGCGGAGAACCTCGCGGGCAAGGCGCATAGAATATAGGGAGAGGTGAACGCGAATGTCCGGCATAAAGAACATTCCCGGCGGTGAGCTGGTTTACGCGGCCGCAAGCTTCGCGGTCGCTATAGCGCAGGGACTGGATGTCGATGACATCAATATCCTTGCAGGCTTCTTCTCCGCTGTCGGCGATGGGCTGGCTGTCATAGCCGCACAAAGGGCGGCNNGCGGCCTCGTCGTCCGCAAGTGACGTACAGGTAACCGGAAATACATAGTTTATGGCTTTATGATTCGCCAAAACAGGAAGATATTCTACACCTATTATCTCAGTTACGCCCATATTTCGATTGATTTTGTAGTCAATTTGCTATATAATAAAAGTTAAATGTGGTTTCATCTGACGGCAGTAAAGAGCTGCCGTAGTTTTTATTTTTTGTATTCTCTGAATTCTAAAGCGCTTATTTGAAAGCAGGAGCTTTATGCACAAAAAAATCGACTACTGGAAATACTTCGGTTTAAAAAAAGAGGATGTTTTGGCTTATAACGACACGGTCAGCATTGAGAACATTCTCTTCCTCCGCCCGCAGTGTCTCTTTATCTGGCTTGCCACCTATCTCTCCGGCTTTGCCTTTCTCCTCACAGAGGGCCTTTTCCGCAAGGGTATCGTTCTCGTCGCCTGCGGTTCGTTTTTTATGATCCTCTACTTCCTCATCCGCGACGCCATTCGCAGTATTGCAACCATCCGTGCCAAAAAAGCGAGCATCCTTGTTCGTGCCTTTGCTGTCTGCCTGTTCGTCATTACGTGCTACATGGGCACCTTCGCCTCCGGCGGACAGCTTGCTGTCACCGTCGTGGCCGTCCTGCTCTTTATTCAGGTGGATGTGGACGTGCTCCCGGTCAAAAACCTTCACCACGCCGTCACAGGTTTCGGCCTGTTTGTTTTGTGCAGCTACCTCACAAAAGACAGGCCGCACTTTGTCATGGACGTGCTGGACGCCGCGATGGGCACGTCGCTGGGCCTTTTTGTCNNGAAGGCAAAGAACAAGTGGGAATATGTCATAGCGCAGGGCAAGCTCCGCGAAACCAACTATGAGCTTTATCACGCTTCGGTAACGGACGAGCTAACGAAGCTGCCGAACCGCCGTCAAACCTTCGATCATCTCGGAAAGCTCCGCGGGCGCTGCATCGAAAACGACTCGACGCTCGCCTGTATCATCATGGATATCGACCAGTTCAAGCAGTTTAATGACACCTACGGCCACCCGCAGGGGGACAAGCTCCTGAAGGCCGTCGGTGCGCTTCTTTTGCAGTTTGCGCATCGCACCGGCATTCAGGCCGGGCGCATCGGCGGCGAAGAGTTTATGTTTTTCTGGGAGGAGACGAGCCTGGATCACGTCTACATAGTCGCGGAGTCCATTCGTCTTTCTGTCCAGAGCCTTCCTCACCCCGACAGCGACAAAGGGGCGGTCGTCACCGTGAGTCTCGGCGTTTGCGCTCGGAAGCCGGATTCCAACTTTGACATTGAGGACGCCTACCGCGAGGCGGACAACGCAATGTACTGCGCAAAACGCAGCGGCAAAAACAGCTGCTGGCGCTACTATCCCGAAACCGGCAAATATGCGCCGATACAGAGCATGAACATAGACACGTAAAAAAACGCCCCGGAAGATTTCCCAATGTCATTAAGTTANNTTTTCTACGTGCGCATAATTACTCAAGTTAAGACTTTTACGGGCTTCACTTATCGAGTTGCGGCATGACAAGCCAAAAAGACAGGGGCGACATTTTTTTGATGTTGCTCCCTGTTTGTATGCTTATATATACTTTCTGAAAACACGCAAAAACGGCGTATAATGTGCCCAAAAATGTGTACTCCGCTTTTCCTGAGCCATAGAAGAAGCTAAATAGTTAAAGCATATAAAATTTTCTAAACTAGCCTTCGTCAAGTATAATAAATACTTCACTTTCTCGAATTTGACCGATAGATGACGTCATACGCAAATTATCAAATAGTATGGTTAATGTCTAAAATCTTCTTGTTGCTACATTGAAAATACCATGCCCAGCGCCGTTAATAANNTAAGAGCGTAGAAATATAGCCCCATCATTTAACTATTCACAGATTGTTTAATTAGCGAGATTTTCTATACCGTGCCAAATACCAGTTATTATTTTTGAGATTTACTGATTTTCGCATAACTGTTCGTGTTTATGCTCCATCTACGGAAAGTTTATATCATTATGCCGACTGGTTGAGATTTTTGCGGAAATATAATAATGTTCATACTTACAACTGCGGTATATGACAAATTGTGAGTTCTAATTATTATGCTCATTATTTTATAGCAAAATATTTTTTCAATGCGTTGATATGCATTGGGAAAAAACTGCCGATGTCATTTGTGAGCATTCGGAGGCATTCGTCCTGTGATACCCATCTTATATTGGCAGTCTCATTTGTCGTTGCACTTAAAGCTCCTTCTGCGTGGCAAACGAATGTCTGCAACAAAAGAGAATAACCACCCGAAAGATTTTGTGTGGAACAGAATGGTGTAAAGCTTATTACTTCACAGCCTTTTACATTACTAACAACCACATCCTTTTCACCAATGATTTCAGTTATCGTTAATCCAGTCTCTTCCCAAACTTCCCGGCATAAAGCTGAAAAGATACTCTCATACTCGCGAATTTTCCCGGCAGGTATTTCGAGGAGACCATTCTCCGTTCCTCCGTTTTCTTTTTGACGTTCCTGAACTAATAAATAATTGCATCCATCTTCCGATTTCTCTATGATTGCACCTACAGCTGGCTTCGCAAAAATCTCCACCATTTCTACCCCTTTTTATAAAATTACCTTTTTTATAACATAACGAGAAGTCAAATCACTCGACAAATTCTTGTTTATCGTTCTAAATAATTATAGCAGATTACACTATATAAACAATAATCCCCATAGTAATTTGCCCTGACATATCGAAAAAGGTATCCCCGCCCTTTCTTTGAAAAATGGGCGGGGATGCTTTTTCGTTGGTGATTTTAGCTTAACTTAATGACATTGGGAAAATTTCCGGGGCGTTTTTTTATCATTATCTTTCTTCTCTGAAATACGCCAGTCCCAGACTCTCGGGGGGCTGGTTTTCCCGCTTGTGCTTCATCGAAACGGCAATCAGAACAACAATTGTAACAACATAGGGGAGCATCTTCCACAGCTCCTGCGAGGAGCGGGAGAGCTGAACATTGAAGAGCTGCGGCAGGTAGTAGTAAAGCCAGAACAGCACGCCGAAAAGATAGGAACCCCAAATGGCTTGCAGCGGCTTCCAGCGCGCGAAGATGACGAGCGCAACCGCGAGCCAGCCGAGGGAGCCAATGCCGCCGTCGTTCGCCCATGTGCCCTTGATATAGTCCATGACATAGTAGAGTCCGCCGAGACCGGAGATCGCGCAGCCGATGCAGGTGGCCTTGTATTTATACTTTGTGACGTTGATACCGGCGGCGTCCGCCGTCGCCGGACTTTCACCGACCGCGCGGAGATTGAGGCCCCGGCGCGTTTTGGTGAGAAACCAGCTCAGAACAATCGCAACGAGAATTGCCATATAGACCATAAAGCCAAGGCCGGAAAGAAGCGGCAGACTGCGGAAGGGCGGAATTGTCGCCCGGAACGCCTCGCTCGTTGTGGCGACCGAGATCTGGCCGACGCCGCCGGCCATTTTGTTCATCGCGCCGCCGAACAGGTTTGCAAGGCCCGTGCCGAAAATCGTGATCGTAAGGCCCGTGACATTCTGGTTCGCGCGCAGCGTGACCGTTAAAAAGCAATAGATGAGTCCGCCGAGGATGGAGGCTCCGAGCGCACAGGCAAGCGCGATTATGAGCGCAACGCTGCCCACGGGGTCTGCCACGGTCGACTCGTAATGGAACGCGCCGGCGAGCCCGGCGATGCCGCCAAGGTACATGACGCCGGGCACACCGAGATTGAGGTTGCCGGACTTCTCCGTTAAAATCTCGCCCATGGAGCCGTAGAGGATAACAGTGCCAAAAACGATGGCGGCCTGTAAAAGAGCCAAAAGCTTTATCATTTCTCCGTGACCTCCTCCTGCGTTTTTTTACGCCAGATCGTACGGTAGTTGATGAAAAACTCGCTGCCGAGAATAAAGAACAAAACAATGCCCTCGATCATCTGCGAGGCGGCATCGTCGAGATTGTACTGCGAGGCGATCTGAATCGCGCCTTTTTCAAAGAACACCAGAAGCGTCGCGACCAGAATCATTACAAAGGTGTTGAATTTTGCGAGCCACGCGACAATGATAGCCGTAAATCCACGCCCGCCGGCCGTGCTGATGGAGATGGTGTGGGACGCGCCCGCAACAGCCAGAAAGCCGGACAGGCCGCACACGCCGCCGGAAAGAAGCATCGTTCGCAGAACGACGCGTTTGACGTCGATGCCGATATAGCGCGCGGTGCGCTCTGATTCGCCGACGACGGAGATTTCATAGCCATGCTTTGAATCGCGCAGGTAAACGTACATGAAAACGGTCACGGCTATGACCAGAATGACGTTCAGCATATACTGCTGGCCGAATATCTCCGGGAACCAGCCCGCTTTCGTTTGCTGGTTGATAACGCCGACGGTATTGGAGCCGTAGGGGTTTTCCCACTTGGCAACGAAAAACGAGGTAATTTGAATGGCGACGTAGTTCATCATGAGGGTAAAAAGCGTCTCATTTGTCTCCCAGCGCGCCTTGAAGAAGGCAGGAATCAGGCCCCAGACCGCGCCCGCCGCAATGCTCACAACCGAGGAGAGAACAAGCAGCAGCCAGGTCGGCAGACTGTTTCCGCCATAGATCATGACGGCTGCGGTGACGATGCCGCCGACAAGGACCTGTCCCTCTGCGCCGATGTTCCAAAAGCGCATTTTGAACGCCGGGGCAAGACCAACGGCGATGCACAAAAGCATCATCGTGTCGCGGATGCTCATCCAGCTTCTGCGCGGGGTGCCGAAAGCGCCGCGCCACATGGCGCCGTAGACCTTCAGCGGATCGAGCTTGACCATTGCGTAAATAACAATCGCACACACGGCAAAACCGGCGAGCAGACCCAAGAGACGGATACCCCACGCCTGCCATGCAGGCATAGTCTCCCGCTTCGCGATACGCAGAAGCGGCTGTTTCGCTTTCTTATTCATTCCGCCGCCTCCCCTCCGAGTTGCGTCATCATCATGCCCACGGCACGTTTTTCAGCGCCGCGGCCTTCAACAATGCCGCTTACCTTTCCGCCGCACAAAACGAGGATGCGGTCGCATAGCTCCAAAAGCACGTCGAGGTCCTCGCCAACATACAAAACGGCGACGCCTTTTTCCTTCTGCTGGTTGATAAGCTCATAGATCGTATAGGAGGAGTTGATATCGAGCCCGCGCACGGCGTATGCCGTCATAAGGACGGTCGGGGCGGAGGCAATCTCGCGGCCAACGAGCACCTTCTGTACGTTGCCGCCGGAAAGCTTGCGCACCGGGGTCGAAACGCCGGGGGTGTTGACCTCCAGTTCGTCCACAACGCGCTCGGCCAGCTCATGCGGCGTTTTACGGTCGGCAAAGAAGGAGCGCCCGCGCCGGAAAGAGCGGAGCATCATATTGTCGGTGAGGTCCATGCTGCCGACAAGGCCCATGCCGAGCCGGTCCTCGGGAACGAAGGAGAGCGCAACGCCCATCGCGCTGATGGCGCGTGGGTCCTTGCCGATCAGCTCCTCCTTTTCGCCGCTCTGCGGATCGATATAGGTGATAGAGCCTGCTTCGACCGGCTGCAAACCGGCAACCGCTTCCAAAAGCTCCTTTTGCCCGCAGCCGGAGATGCCGGCAATGCCGAGAATTTCGCCAGAATTTGCCGTAAAAGAGACATTTTCGAGTTTCGTGACGCCGTCAATGTCCTTCACCGTAAGATCCTGAACGACAATACGGGGCTTCGGATCCTTCGGTTCGGGGCGCTCGATGTTGAGTTCGACCGGACGGCCGACCATCATATTCGTCATTTCAGCGGCGTTCGTCTGGTTGGTGGGCATATCGCCTACAAACTGGCCGCGGCGTAAAATCGCAACGCGGTCGGATAGTTCCTCGACCTCATGCAGCTTGTGCGTAATAATAACGACAGACTTGCCCGCCGCGCGCATATTGCGCAGAACGGCAAAGAGCTTGTCCGTCTCCTGCGGGGTCAAAACGGCGGTCGGCTCGTCCAGAATGAGGATGTCCGCGCCCCGGTAAAGCACCTTTACAATCTCGACCGTCTGCTTCTGGGACACCGACATGTCGTAGACCTTCTGCTCAGGGTCTACGTCAAAACCATAGAGCTTGCAGATCTCCGTAATTTTTGCATCGACGGACTTCATGTCAAGGCGGCCTTTTCCGGGCATACCGAGGATGATGTTTTCGGCGGCGGTCAACACATCCACAAGCTTGAAGTGCTGATGGATCATGCCGATACCGAGATCATAGGCGTCCTTCGGACTGCGGATCGAAACGGCCCGGCCGTCTACCGTTATTTGTCCGGCATCGGGATAATAAATGCCGGCAAGCATGTTCATAAGGGTCGTTTTTCCGCTGCCGTTCTCGCCCAGCAACGCGAGTATCTCGCCCCTGTATATGTCGAGCCAGACCCTGTCGTTTGCGGTGACGGAACCAAAGGTCTTCGTGATGTCGCGCATACGGACGGCGGCTTCGGCGCTCTCCATGGCTGGTGCCCCCTTTATAAAATCGTTTGGCGGAGTCCCCAGAACGGGCGGCTCCGCAAGACAGGCTTATCCATGCGCCTGTCGCTCCTTGAAAGACTCGCGTCAAAGGCGCGGGCACAGCGTCCCTCTTTGCCGTCCCGGTTGGGAGGGCGGACGCGCGCCCGCAGCCTTTGCGTTTTTGCTGCGAGCCCTTCAAGGAAAGACAGGGGCAGGGCCGCCCCAGTGCTGTGAGACGGCCCCATAGGTCCGTAAAGTTTTATTTTGCGTTGAGTTCCTTGATGCCGTCGATACGGACGTCAAAGTAAGGCGCGCTGCGAAGCGTGGACTCCTCAAAAGCGCCGTCTTTGATGCATTCCTTGTCCTCAAGACCGGCAGAGCTGCTCTTGTAGGTGGTGAGCGCCTGACCGTTCACGGTAAACTTGGCGGTGTCAAAGACCTTGAGGCTACCGTCCTTGAGACCGGCTTCCACTTCCTTGACCTTCGCGTCGGTGCCCGCAGCGCAGGAATCACCAAGCTTGGAGATCATAACGGCACCCTGATCGTAGCCAGCTGCCCAGTCGGTCTTAATCTCTTCGCCGTTTTTAATGCAGTTGAACGCATAGGTGTAGTAAACGCTCCAGTCATTCTGTGCGCTTGTGAGCGCAGCGGTCGGCGCGACGGAGAGCATATCGACGTTGTAGCCGACGCAGTAAACGGTCTTGCCGCTCTTGAGCAGCTCCTCACAGGCGGAGGGAGCGCCGGTGGAGTCGGCGTGCTGGCTGATGATGACGCAGCCGTCCGCGACGAGGGACTTTGCCGCTTCGCCTTCGGAGGTCGGGTTATACCAGGAGTTTGTGTAGGTAACGCTCATGGTGACGTTTTCGACAATGCTCTTAACGCCGAGATAGAAAGCAGTATAGCCGGAAACAACCTCCGCATACGGATAGGCGCCGACATAGCCGATCTTGATGTTGCCGTTTGCATCCTTGCTTTCGGCAGAGATCTTGCCAGCGTCAACAAGCTCCTTGAGCTTCATGCCGGCAACGACGCCGGAGACGTAGCGGGACTGGAAGGTATCATTAAATGCGTTCTTGTAGTTCTTGAGTCCGGAAGCAGCGGCCTTGTCGCCGGTCATGGAGACAAAGGTCACGTTGGTGTCCTTGGAAGCGGCGTCCTTCATGAAGTCCTGATGGCCGTAGCTATCGGAGAAAACGTAGTTGCAGCCCTGAGAAACGAGGTCGTCGATCGCGTCCGCGCACTTTTCGTTTTCCTCAACGTTGTACTTCCAGATGATCTGGTCTTTGACGGAGATGCCGCAGGCTTCGGCAGCGGCCTTGATGCCCGCAATGTGAGCGGAGTCATAGCCGACGTTCTCGTCGCCGACGAGGACAACGCCGATCTTGACTTTGGACGCGTTCTTCGCGGCGTCACCGGACGTTGCGGGGGAGACGCTGTCCGTCTTGCTGCCGCAGGCCACGAGAGCGAAGACCATTGCCAGCGCAAGAAGCAGTGCAGTGAATTTTTTCATTTCTGTTCCTCCATACGATTTTTTAATTGCCAATGGCAAAAACGCGCTTTTTACCGGCAAAATTCGATGCCTGCCGGACTCATGGAACGGATGCGCGCAAGGGACTCGACGCGCATGCCCTTCTTTCGCAGCATTTCGCCGCCGGGCTGAAACGCCTTTTCTATGGCGATGCCCGCGCCGACGGGCACCGCTCCCGCCTGGCACACGATATCCGCCAGACCTGTGAGCGCCGCGCCGTTTGCAAGAAAGTCGTCAATGATGAGAACCCGGTCGCCGGGGCCGAAAAATTCCTTGGAGACGATGATGTCGTAAACGCCGCCGTGCGTGAAGCTCTCCACCTGCGCCGTATAGACCTCGCCCGCAATGTTTTTTGTCTTGCTCTTCTTAGCAAAAATAACGGGACAGTCAAATACCTGCGCCGTAATGCAGGCAATTCCTATCCCGGATGCTTCAATTGTGAGGATTTTGTTGACCTTGTCATTCTGAAAAAGGTTATAAAACTCCTTTGCCATTTCGCCAAAGAGTTTTACGTCCATTTGGTGATTTAAAAAGCTGTCCACTTTTAAAACGTTTCCATCCTTGACCTTTCCGTCGCGGCGGATACGTTCCTCTAAAAGCTGCACGGTTACTCACCCCTAAATAAAAAAAGGCGGTCACACTCAGGAAATCGCCGTTTACTCATTTAGTTTACATGATTGCGCTGGATTAGACAATATACTATATTTAATAAAAATTAACGGATTATGAACGAAGGCGTTAACACTTTCGTCAAATTTACGTCAATTCGATGTAAAACGCGGGAAAAGAAGCCGCTTCTGTCGAGCCGTGTTCGCCGGAGATGGACAAAAATGTGCCCGGAAAACAGCACTGTTTCCGGGCACCGCTTTATTTCTGCTTCGGTATGCTGATGGTCAGGACCAGCTCCGTGTCGGTCTCGTGCTTCTGGAGGTCGGCGTCGATTCCGCCCTGTTTCATCATATCCAGTCCGTGGCCGAGCGTGTTCAGGAAAACGCGGACGTCCTTCAAAACGAACATGGTCTTGCGCCTGTTTTTAAGCGCCTCCGGGCTTTCTTCCCCGGGCGGGGCGGAAAGCAGCTCCTCGACATAGGCCTCCGCCGCCGAAACATTCATTTGCTTTGAAACCATTTCCCTTAGCGCCTCACGTTGCAGCTCCTCTTCCGGCAGGCGCAGAAGGGCGCGGCCGTGGCGCTCTGTCAGTCCCTCGTCGCGCAGGGAGTCCAAAACATCCTTTGGCAGCCGCAGAAGCCGGAGCTTGTTCGCAACGGACGGCTGCGATTTTCCGAGCCGCCGCGCGGCCTCCTCCTGGCTCATGCCGAAAAGCTGAATCAACTGCGCAATGCCCTCGGCCTCCTCCACGAAATCGAGGTCCCGCCGCTGAAGGTTTTCGACGAGGGCGATGAGACTCGCGTCCTCCATATTCGCGTCGATGACGATGCAGGGCACCTCGCGCAGCCCCGCGAGCGAGGCAGCGCGCAGCCGCCGTTCCCCCGCGATTAGCTCATAGCTTTGGCCCCGTTTTCGGACTGTCAGCGGATTTAAAACGCCGTATTGCGCAATACTCTCCGAAAGCTCCGTCAGCGCGTCCTGCTGAAAGCGTTTTCGCGGCTGAACGGAGCTTGGGTAGATCATGTCCACGGGCAGATACGTAATGGTGCTGCGCTCGATGCGGTTCGTCCTTTTCAAAACAGGCATTTTCGATCTTCTCCTTTGCAGTGCTTCGCGGCGCAAGGACCGCGTTTTCCGTAATATGTGGTGGCTACAAGTCGAATAGTACACCATATCTTGTGAAAAACCTGCCGGAAAAAGGAGCCCGCATGTATATTCCGCAGACACGCAAAATCGAAAAAGCGCGCCTTTCCCCGAAAAATGAAGAAAGGCGCCTTTTTTGCTTTTTTTGCCCTGTTACGTTTCGTCTACCTCTCCTCTGTCGCGGAACAACAGGGAGATGCACCAGAGCGAAGCTAAGCCAATGATGACATAGANNCTGGCGGTTGCTGTCTGCCCGCCAAAGAGATAGGCGACGAAATCATAGCGGAAGAAGCCGATGAGGCCCCAGTTGATACCGCCGATGATCGAAAGAACGAGGGCGATTTTATCCATAACCATAGTATCGATACTCCTTTGACTGGTTTCGGGAATATCGTACCCACAAAAGCCGAAAACTATTCACAGCACGGCCGTCGCATGCCGCGTTGCATGACAGCCCATGTTGACAACGCATGGAAGACCGGCGATGTGCGTCGGATAAACCTCTATATTAACCGCAAGCGCCGTCGTCGTGCCGCCGAAACCCTGCGGGCCGGTGCCGAGCGCGTTTACACGCAAAAGAGTTTTTTCTTCCAATTCAGCGTAAAATGGGTCCGCGTTTCGCTCGTTTAGCGGGCGGCACAGCGCGGCTTTGGCCAAAAGCGCCGCTTTTTCGATTGTCCCGCCGAGTCCGACGCCGACGACAACCGGCGGGCACGGGTTTGATCCTGCCCTGTCTACGGTCTCGACAATAAAATTGACAACTTCATCCGGCGATGCGGACGGCAAAAGAAGTTTCATGGCGCTCATGTTTTCGCTGCCAAAACCCTTAGGCGCGACGGTGAACTTGAGCGTTTCGCCCGGAACGACGCGGATGTGCAAAACGGCGGGCGTGTTGTCGCCCGTGTTGACTCTGCGCAGCGGGTCGGCGACGACGGACTTGCGCAGAAAGCCCTTTTCGTAGCCCCGGCGCACACCCTCGTTCACAGCATCCTCGATGCAGCTGCCCGAAATATGGACCTCCTGTCCAAGCTCCGCAAACACAACGGCCATGCCGGTGTCCTGACAAATCGGCAGCCCTTCCCGCTCGGCGAGCACATAATTTTCGCGCAGGTCTCGCAAAACGCTCTTGCCGTTCGGAGACGCTTCCGTTTTTTCGGCTTTGTCAATACATTCGCGCACGTCTTTCGGCAGCACAACCGCCGCCTCGACGCAAAGCTTTTCAATTGTTTCCGCAATCATTTCGCAGGGAATGTCCCGCATTCTTCCTCAGCTCCCGCAAGTCGATTTAAAAAAATTTCTGTTCGACAAAAGTAGTGTCCGTTCGCTCTTTACAAAAGCGGGCAAACGGACTATGCTTTAAGCACAGCTTATCCAATGACGCACATCGTGCGCCGGGCTCATATCTTTATCCCACAACCCCATTTGGGCGGGCCGAGCAATCGTNNACCCCGCCCAAGCCAGAAAAGGAGCGCGCTCTCGCAGATTAGAATCACGGGAAAGCCGACCGAGAACTTTTTGTGCAGGGTCTTGTGGTGAAAACCGTACATACCAATGATGCCGCCCGCGCTGCCGCCAAGCAGGGCAAAAAGAAACAGTGTTTTTTCTGGGATGCGCCACTTATGGTGAACGGCCCTGTACTTGTCGATTCCCATCGCAAGCCAGCAGACTACATTTATAATAATGAAATAGAGCCAGAGCGGCGACGAGGGGTTCATGATCGCTGCGCGAAGGTCCATAGCAGTTCTCCTTGCCTTTTTGATTTTTCGTTCCTCTTGAGACACGCGGAAAACGCGGGCGGCGGGATAAGCGCGTCCCGCCCTACGATTTCTTTTTGCGCTTGTCCTCTTTCGGTACATGGGTCGTAACCTTTGCTTTGCCGCCGCCCATCCCCTTTGCCCTGCCCGAAACGCGGACGGCGTCGGAGGCTTTGGCGCCTTTGGCGGCGGGTTTGTCCGGCTGCTGCTTTTTGCCTGCGGGCCTCTGGCCGCCATCGGGGCGTACAAGACAGTTCTGCCCGTAGCCGATGAGGTCCTCGCGGCCCGCCTGCTTCAAGGCTTCGATGACGAGCCTTCGCTTGTCGGGACGCTTCCACTGCAAAAGCGCGCGCTGCATGTCCTTTTCGTGCGGCGTTTTCGCGACGTAGACGGGCTTCATCGTTTCGGGGTCGAGCCCGGTGTAGTACATGCAGGTCGAAATGGTGCCCGGCGTCGGGTAAAAGTCCTGCACCTGCTCCGGCTGGCGGCCCCGCTTTTGCAGATATTCCGCGAGCGCAACAGCATCCGAGAGCGTGCTGCCCGGGTGGGAGGACATGAGGTAGGGCACGACGTACTGCTCCTTGCCGCACTTTTGGTTCATGCCCGTGTACTTCTGCATAAAGCGCTCGTAAACCTCGATGTGCGGCTTTCCCATGTAGTCGAGAACGCTATCGACGCAGTGCTCCGGCGCAACCTTGAGTTGGCCGCTGACATGGTAGTTCACAAGCTCCGGCAGAAATTCGTTNNTCGTAGCGCACGCCGCTGCGGACAAATACCTTTTTGACGCCCGGAATTTCGCGCAGCTCCCGCAGAAGCTTTACATAGTCCGAATGGTCGGCATCGAGATTTTTGCACGGCGTCGGGGCAAGACAGCGCTTTTTCGCGCACATGCCGTTTTTGACCTGCTGCTGGCAGGACGGGTGCTAAAAGTTTGCGGTCGGCCCGCCGATATCTGAAACGTAGCGCTTCCAGAGCGGGTGATGCGTCATCGCCTCCACCTCGCTGACGACCGAGGTGTGGCTCCGGGACGTCACCATACGCCCTTGATGAAAAGCGAGTGCGCAGAAATTACAGCCGCCGAAGCAGCCCCGGTTGTGAATGACCGAAAACCGAACCTCTTCGATTGCCGGAACGCCGCCCAGCGCATCATACATCGGGTGCGGCTCGCGCGTGTAGGGAAGTCCGGCGACGCGGTCGAGTTCTTCAGCGGAAAGCGGCATCTGCGGCGGGTTAACGATGAGACAGCGCCCCTCGCAGCTTTGACAGAGCGCCCGGCCGCGCACGGGGTCGTGCTCCTCATATTCAACGCGCGTCGCATCGGCGTAGGCGCGCTTGTCGCTTTCAACCGCCTCAAAGGACGGCAGCCCCAGTTTTTTTTCAAAGGTGCAAAACCTGTCGTCCGGCGCAAGAAAAGCCGTTCCGCGCACGTCGCGAATTGCGGAGGGCTTTATTTTCCGCTTGAGCCGCTTCGCAATTTCGCGTGTCGCCGTTTCGCCCATGCCGTAGACAAGTAAGTCTGCCGGGGCGTCAAAGAGAATGGCGCGGCGCACCCTGTCGTCCCAGTAATCGTAGTGCGCAAACNNAAAGCGGCGGAGCGAGGCTTCCAGACCGCCGATCACGATGGGCATATCCTTGCCGAAGGCCTCACGGGCGCGGTTGGCGTAAACAATGCTCGCCCGGTCTGGCCGCAGGCCGGTTTTTTTGCCGGGCGAATAAAAATCCTCGCTCCGGCGCTTTTTCGCGGCAGTGTAGTGGGCAACCATACTGTCAAGATTCCCCGCGCCGATAAAAACGCCGTAGCGCGGCCTGCCCATGGCGAGAAAAGCCGCATCGTCGTGCCAGGCCGGTTGGGCAAGCACCGCAACCTTGAAGCCCTCGTCCTCCAGAACGCGTGCGATGACCGCCGAGCCAAAGCTCGGGTGGTCAACGTAGGCGTCCCCCGTGACGACGAGAAAATCGTAGCTGTACCAGCCGCGGGAAACCATATCCTCTTTTGAAACGGGTAAAAAGTCCGTTAACTCCATATCATTGTTCCAGGCTCTTTTCCATGAGCTTCAGGCGGCAGACAGCACCCTGCTCGCCGCCAATCTCATGAAAGGCGTATTTTTCATAAAACGAAATGCCGTTTTTATTTCGCTCCGAAACGTGCAAACGCAGATTTTCGCGTCCTTTTTCGCGGTAATAGGACACCGCGTGGCCCAAAAGCTGGACGCCGAAGTCCTGTCCGCGCAGCTCGGGAACAATGTAGCAAAAGCTCACCCAGCCCACGCCCTCGTCCGCCATGCGCTCCGGATTTAGCTCAACGATACCAGCGAATTTGTCGCCGGAGTACGTTTTCATGAGACAGCGCGGGTCGATACCCGAAACGCGCCGCGCATCGCGCAGATAGGGCGCGTCCGAATATCCCTGCTCCGAGCCGTGCGCGATTTTCCAGCCCTCGCGGTAACAGGCGCTGTAGAGTTTCGCGTCCTTTTCAACGTTCATCGGCTCGAAAACGAGGTTTGAGAGGTCGGGTGAAGTTGCTTTTTTGTTCTTCCACCAGCCCTGACTTGCAAAGGTAGAGATGGCCTGCGGGATGTGCGAGTTGTCATTATAATAATCGATGGCAAATTTGCCATTTTCGTAAGCGAACTTTGCAACACAGGTATTGTCCCCGTGCTGCACCTGGCTGATGTTTTCGCTCGAAATACCGAGAACGCCGCTGATGAACGAGCGAATGGCCATGCCATGGCTCACAATGGCGACCGTTTTGCCGTCGTTTTTCTTTGCGATGTCCGTGATAGCCGCCGCTACCCGCGTACGCAGCGTTTCAAAGCTCTCAGACTCCGGCACCTCGAATTTCGCAGGATCAACGGCGAAATAGACAATCTCCTCCGGATCGTCACGGTAGACATTGCCCCATGGGAGATCCTCCCAGACGCCCATGTTCTGCTCGCGCAGACGCGGGTCGAGGTTCAGCGGAAGGTCATGGTACTTCGTGATGGCGGTCGAGGTGACGCGCGTTCGCGTAAGGTCGCTCGTGCAAAGCGCGTCGATGGGAACGTCTTTGAAACGCTCGGCGAGATATTCGATTTGTTTGTAGCCGCGCGGGGTAATGCGGCCGTCGTACTGGCCGTGGATGCGGCGGTAGATATTGCCCTCCGCCTCCGCGTGGCGGATAAGATAGATCGTCGTCATGTTTTTCTCCAATCGTTGACCAATTTCGGTCGATGCGGTATAATGCCCGCAAGCGGACATAACGCAAAATTTAATTACAATTTTATTATATATACCATCACGTTGCTTCGCAGCTATGGTATAATGACCGCAAAGCGGTCTTTATCCCTTCTTGATGTCCCCATTGGCTCCCGGCTGCGCCGAAACCGCAGAGGGATAACACATGATACCATTTCCGCTTTGCGGCCATAGTATCATAATTTAGTTTATGTCTCTTTTGCTTCTTCTCATACAGAGGACCGTTCAAAGCTACTTTCTATATTTTATTACGGAACCGGCCATTGCACAAGTCGGCAAACGGCTGTTTTTTGCGCCGTTCCGGGAGGGTCTACAGTGAAAGTTATCCATCTTATCAGCGGCGGCGACACGGGCGGCGCCAAAACGCACATCCATTATTTGCTTTCCGGCTTGTCGAAGCAGATCGACGTAACGCTTGTCTGCTTCATGAAGGGCGAATTTTCAGAGGGGGCGGAGGCGCTCGGCATTCCAACCGTCGTTTTGGAAGGCAGCATCCCCTCGGTTTTAAAGCAGCTCAAATCCATGATCCGCGAGGGGCATTACGAGCTTATCCACTCGCACGGGGCGCGCGGAAATTTCATCGCGAGCCTGCTCAAAGGTCCCTGCGGCCTGCCGATGGTGACGACCGTCCACAGCGACCCGAAGCTGGACTATCTGGGCCGTCCCGCCGCCGCACTGGTCTACGGTACGCTCAACGACCATGCGCTCAAAAAGGCGGACTACCTTGTCGGCGTTTCGGATTCCATGAAAAGTCTTCTCATCAGCCGCGGTTTTCCCGCGAATGATGTCTTTACAATCTATAACGGCGTCGATTTTTCTCTTGAACCGCGAAATGACGACCGGCTTGCTTATCTGCGCGCACTCGGTCTGGATGTTGACGGGCAAAGCGTCGTTGTCGGCATCGCCGCACGGCTCGATCCCGTAAAGGCTATCGGAACACTTATAAAGGGCTTTGCATTTGCCGAAAAAAGCTGCCCGCAGCTCCGCCTTGTCATCGCGGGTGACGGCGCGCAGATGGATGAATTAAAGGCGCTCGCAGCGTCTCTCGGCGTTTCCAAAAAGGTCTGCTTCGCAGGCTGGCGCTCGGACGTCAACACGCTGCTGGCCGCCATCGACATCAACACCCTCACCTCGCTTTCGGAGACCTTCCCCTACGCCGTAACCGAGGGCGCGCGGGCGCGGTGCGCGACCGTCTCCTCCCGCGTCGGCGGCGTGCCAAAGCTTGTCGTCGATGGCGAAACTGGCTTTCTCTTCCCTGCCGGGGACGCGCAGGCACTCGGTAAAAAGCTCGCGCTGCTCGCGAATGACCCGGCCTTGCGCGAGCAGCTCGGAACCGCGCTTTACGAAAAGGCGAAGCGCGAGTTTTCCGTCGAGGCCACAACGCAGCGCCAGCTCGACATCTATGACGAAATTTTCNNAACCTTTACATCTATGACGAAATTTTCGCCCGCGAAAAGGCTAAAAAAAGCGGAGCGCGTCAGGGTGTCGTAATCATTGGGGCCTACGGCATGGGAAACTCCGGCGACGATGCGATTTTGGAAGCCATCGTTGGCGAGCTACGAAAGATTGACCCGTTTTTGCCGATCACGGCCCTTTCTCGCCGCCCCAAAGAGACGAGCGAGCGCTTTGGAATCGACTCACTGCACATGTTCGACATGCCAGGTTTTCGCCGCATTGCAAAACACACAAAGCTCTATCTTTCCGGCGGCGGCAGTCTCATCCAAAATGTAACCAGCCGCCGGAGCCTGTGGTATTACCTCTACACGATCTCACAGGCGAAAAAATACGGCAACGCCGTTATGATGTACGGCTGCGGCATCGGCCCTATCGCCGACAGGCGGGACGCAGGCCGCGTGTGCGACATTTTGAACCGCTCTGTCGATGTCATCACACTCCGCGAAAGCGCAAGTCTGCGCGAACTTCAGAACATGGGCGTAACGCAGCCGAAAATGCTTGTCACCTCCGACCCCGCGCTCACGCTGCCGCTGGCCTCCGCCGACATTGTTAACGCGGAGCTGCAAAAATACGGCCTTACGCCGGACGGACAATACGTCTGCTTCTGCGTGCGCGGTTGGACGGGCTTTGCGGAAAAGGCCCGCGCCTTCGCCCAGGCAGCGGATGATGTGGCCCGCCTCAATCTCACCCCGGTCTTTATGCTTATCAACCGCGATGAGGATGGCGCGGCGACCGAAACCGTGCGCTCGCTCATGAAAACGAGCGCCACCGTCATCGACGGTACGGCGGACTCCGCGCTCACAATCGGACTGCTGTCACGCATGAAAACGGTCGTTTCGATGCGCCTGCACGGACTCATTTTTGCCGCGTCCCAGGGCGTTCCGCTCGTCGGCGTGAGCTATGACCCGAAGATCACGGCGTTTTTGGCCTCCATTGGCGAAAAGCGCTGCCTGCCGCTGGAGAAGCTGACATCGGAAGCGCTCAAAGCCGCCGTTTCCGAAGCCGCCGCTTCCTACGCCGACAAAACCGCCCGCAAGCGCGTGGCCGAAACCCTCGCCGACGCAGAGTCGGAAAATCTGGCGGAGGCAAGAAAGCTTTTAAACGCATAACAGGAAAAAGCGCACGGACGCATACGTTCGTGCGCTTTTGCTTTTTCCTCAGACGCGCCTGGCAGTCTCGAGCGCCAGACGGATCATGTCGTCAAAGCCCATCTGCCGCTCTTCCGGCGTGAGCTGCTCCGGCCGGTAGATGTGATCCGAGATCGTACAAAGGCAGAGCGCGTTTTTCCCGGCACGCGCGGCAGTGAGATAAAGGCCAGCTGCCTCCATTTCGACGGCAAGAACCCCCATCTTCTTCCACTTATCGAGCGCGGCGGGATCGTCGTTGTAGAAATTGTCGCTCGAAAGGATACTGCCGACGCGGATGTTAAATCCTTTTTCCTCCGCGCAGGCGACCGCTGTGCGCAGAAGGGTAAAGTCCGCCGTCGGCGCAAGCGTTCCGGGCACGCCGAACTTTTTTGCAAAGTTTGAGTCCGTTCCCGCCGACATACCCGCGACGATGTCGCGCAGCTTCAGCTCGTCCGCCAAAGCTCCGGCGCTTCCGATGCGGATAATATTTTCAACGTCGTAGAAATTGTAAAGCTCATAGCTGTAGATGCCAATGGCGGGAATCCCCATTCCGCTAGCCATGACCGTGACCGGCGCACCGTCAAACGTACCGGTGTAGCCCTGCACCCCGCGCACGTTATTGACAAGCACCTGGTCGGTCAAGAAGTTTTCCGCAATATATTTTGCGCGCAGCGGATCGCCCGGCATCAGTACCGTCTTTGCGATCTGCCCCTTTTCCGCGCTGTTGTGTGGCGTCGGCATTTTTCATTTCCTCCTGAACTTTCGATTTAGTATCAGCATATCATACTTTTCCCCGCCGTTCAACGGAAAATCTATTAGGTCAAAAAGCCTTTCGCCCTACGTCCAAGCGTCCTATTGCTGCGCAACAGAACTTTTACCGGTTGTGGCGGCGTCAGAGCAAGCCCGCCTTACTCTGCTTTCCGCAATGAGCGCAAAAGCTCCGAACGGCAGTCTCGTTCTTCCTTTCGCCGCAAAGCTTTTCACTTTGCAAGATTCAAGAGGGTCTGGCCGAAAAAAATTATAAAACCCGAGCCGCCGGAAATTTCACTTCTCCGGCGGCTTGCCTTACATTGCCCCGCAGGACAACAGCCCCTAAATCAAAGAGACCCGTCTTTTAGACGGGTCTCTTTGATTTATTTAGACAAGCTTTGCGGCGTTGATCTTAACGCCGGGGCCCATCGTGGAGGCGGTGACACAGGACTTGATATACTGGCCCTTCGCCGCGGCGGGTTTCGCCTTGATGATTGCGCCCATGAGCGCATTGAAGTTCTCGTTGAGCTTTTCTGTACCGAAGCTCACCTTGCCGATGGGACAATGGATGATGTTGGTCTTGTCGAGACGATACTCGATCTTACCGGCTTTAATCTCCTTGACGGCCTGCGCAATGTTCGGCGTGACCGTGCCGGCCTTCGGGGTCGGCATCAGGCCCTTCGGGCCGAGAACTTTACCGAGGCGGCCGACGACGCCCATCATATCCGGGGTCGCAACGACGACGTCGTAATCGAAGAAGTTTTCCTGCTGGATCTTCTGGACCATGTCCTGACCGCCGACGTAATCCGCGCCTGCGTCAAGGGCTTCCTGCTGGCGCTCATCCTTGCAGAAAACAAGAACCTTGCGGGTCTTGCCGGTGCCGTTCGGAAGAACGATCGCGCCGCGGACCTGCTGGTCGGCGTGGCAGGAGTCAACGCCGAGCTTGACGTGCAGCTCAACGGTCTCGTCAAACTTGGCCTTGGACGCCTTGGCGACGAGGTCAAATGCCTCCGCCGGATCGTACAGCGTCTGTTTATCTATGAGCTTTTCGCTCTCTTTGTAATTTTTACCTCTGAACAATGTTGTTCATCCTCCTTGTAATGTGGTTCGTCGGATGGAAATGTCCTCCCACGTTTACGGCCTTTACGCTTTTGCGACGTTGACGCCCATGCTGCGGCAGGTGCCTGCAATCATGCTCATGGCAGATTCGATGGAGCTGCAGTTGAGGTCGGGCATCTTTGTTTCCGCAATCTTGCGGATGTCTTCCTGACTGATTGTTGCGACCTTGTCGCGCTGGGGAACGCCGGAAGCCTTCTCGATGTTGCAGGCCTTCTTGATAAGGAGCGCCGTCGGAGGGGTCTTTGTGATAAAGGTAAAGGAACGGTCTGCATAGACCGTAATGACGACGGGGATCATCATCCCCATTTCGCCTTTGGTTTTTTCATTGAAATCCTTGGTGAACTGGCCGATATTAACGCCATACTGACCAAGTGCCGGGCCTACCGGAGGGGCCGGAGTTGCCTTGCCCGCCCGGACCTGAAATCTGACGATACCTACTACTTTCTGTGCCACTTTCGTGCACCTCCTAATTATTCAGAAACATACTCGACCTGATAATAGTCGAGATCGACGGGCGTCTCCCTGCCGAACATGGAGACGATGACGCGAACGCGCTCGCGGGCCGCGTCAACTTCCTCGACCAAGCCGATAAAGCCTTCCAGCGGGCCGTCAACGACCTTGACGTTGTCGCCGACCTTAAAGCCCTCGGCGACCTCGTGGCGCTCGACGCCAATCTCGAGGATTTCCTGCTCGGTAAGGGGAACGGCCTTTCCGTCGCTGCCCACGAAGCCGGTTGCGCCGCGCACGTTGCGCACGAGGTGCCAGCTCTCGTCCGTCAGGATCATCTTCACAAAAACGTATCCCGGATAAGTTTTGCGCTCAACGGTTTTTTCGCCGTTGTCCGTCATCTCGGTGACGGTCTCCATCGGGATATTGACTTCTAAAATGAGGTCCTGCATCCGGCGGTT
>DEMY01000043.1:18587-60883 GCA_002359425.1 Clostridiales bacterium UBA2658 | reverse complement strand
CAGCACAACGCCAGAAACAGCGGTCACTGCCAGCGCCACGCCGGTGTTCGACAGGGTCTGCTTTCTGGTGGGCCAAACAACCTTTTTCAGTTCAGCCTTGAGCTCGCCCCACCACTTGGAAATCCGCTCGGATCTTTTTAATTCTTCCTTACCGTTTGGTTTTTTAACGGCTTCCGTGGTCGTTACCTTCTTGACCGCGTCATCCCTCGTCTTGGACATGAAATATCCTTCCTTTCTTAAAAAACCTACTTGGTTTCCGAATGCACCGTGTGCTTCTGGCAGAACGGGCAATACTTGCTGAGTTCAAGTTTGTCCGGCGTGTTCTTTTTGTTCTTGAACGTGTTGTAGTTTCTCTGCTTGCACTCGTTGCATCTGAGGGTAATTTTCACTCGCATTTTCGGCACCTCCTTGTAAATTTCGGCCTTTCGGCCACTGTTGCCTCCCTGACCGCACGGAACTGCGCACCGGAAAATCCGCGCACAAAAAGAAAACCTCTCCGCCGACAGGTAATTTGTATTTTAACACGATGTGTCCATAAGGTCAACTATTTTTTGTATTTTTATGTGCCAAGGGCGGGGGCTTTTGCGCCCGGCAGGACGGGGGCCTCGACCCCGCAGGCGGCGGATGGGCGCGAGGGGATTCTCCTTCTCTTTTTCTGTCGCGGTGGAAAAAGAGAAGGAGGATTGATTGTGAAAAAGTAAAAGGGCGCTGTCCGAAACCNNATGGGTCAAGGACAGCGCCGATGGATACATTTTCACAGGCGACGAGGTGTAGTAATCTTGAAAGTGGAACAGACTCAAGCGTCACCGGTGCGCTGCCGCTCCGCGGGTGGCGTTAAGTCGGCAAAGGGATCACCGGAATGCGGGTTTCTTTAGGCGGGATATGTCCATCCCGGTGCACCTTGTACGAGATATGCCAACGCTTCCTTAGTCTATATACCCGTACCCAACAAGCTTTTTTGTGTCTTTCGCAAGGTAGACGCATACGCAGGCAGGCTTTTTNNCCGCCGGGGAAATTGACGATCCAGACCTCTTTGCCCGCATAGCGCTCATCGCTGAGCGCGCCCATGCCCTTTTCCAGTGTAACCGTTCCGACCGTGGCGCGGTTTTTTTCATCGCCGACCGCCGCGCGGCGTCCCTGGTCGAGCTGGGAATAGGCCGCGGCGGCGATTCCCTCGGATGGGTCAGCGCTTGCGGCCGGGCTGGACGCTGCGCTCGCCGTCACGTCGGCGTTCGGTTTTCCGCAGGCGGAAAGCGGCAGCGCGGCAAGGCAGAGAAGCAGGCAGAGAAAACGCTTTTTCATAAGATTATTCTTTCTTATCATCTTCGTTTTTTTCTTCGGGCGCAAGCAGCTTTTCAGATTTTCTTTTCTTTGCCTTTTTCACAATCCAGACGATCAGCACAGAACCGCCTGCGAGCACCGCAAGCACCGGTACAGCGCCGACGAGAAATTTCAGCGCGGCCTTGAAGAAGCGCCCGACGCCATAGAGCGACTGGACGAACGCCTCGCCGAGCTGCTTTCCGTAGCTTGAGCCATTCGCGCCGTCCTTCGAGTAGTAGGCGACCTCGTCGATCGAGACGTTGAGGGTCGAATAGCTCACCTCATTATCCCAGTTTTTGAGCTGGTTCGTGAGACTTTCAATTTGGTAGCGGACATTTGAAAGCTGCTCCTCGATCTTCAAAATATCGTCCATGCTCTGCGCCTTCGCGAGCAGCTCCAAAAGCCGGGTCTCCTGCGTTTTCAGCGCATCGAGATGAGATGCCGCATCCGTATACTGCATGGTGATGTTTTCGGCCTGTGTGTTCGTCTGCGTAACGTTCCCGAGCGTCTTCAAGCTGTCCGAAACGGATTTGAATTTCTCCGCCGGAACGCGGACGGTGTACTGTGCTATGCGGTAGCCGCGCTGCTCGCCGGTCTCGTCGTAGCTTGCGCCGAAAATGCTGGAGTTTTCAACGAAGCCGCCGCTGTCCGAAACGAGCTTCACAAGGCCCGAAACGGCGTCGTCAAATTTGCGCGTTTCGACCGTAGCCGCGCCGGAGTAGATGATCTTGTCCGCCGTCGGCAGCGTTTCCTGCCCGGGCGAAACGGAGAGATCGGTGCCGCTCGCGGCTTTGGCGCCGCCGGCTGTGGACTCCTGCGCGTTCCCGCCGTTTTCGACGGTATCCGCGTGCTTGGCAAGCGAACCCGAGCTGTCCGACTTCGCCCCGCAGGCCGCAAAGGAGAGGAGCAGAAGCGCCGCGCAGAGCAGTGCAAGAGAGCGTTTTGCCTTTTTCATATCCATACCTCCATTTTTTCTATGCCGCCCCGCTGTCGCCGCGCGGAGGACATGTATTCTGCTCATTAGACGCGGAAAAAAGCGGAATGTTCCTTTATTTTACTAAAGAAAAAACGCCGGACGGTATTGTTCCATCCGGCGTTCCACGCGGTATTTTATTTGAGACTTCCGAGATACCCCTCCAAAATGAGGGACGCTGCGACGGCGTCTACGTTTGCCCTGTGGTCCTTCATTTTTCTGCCGTTGGCATGGAGGATGTCGTGCGCAGCGATGGTGGTGCGGCGCTCATCCCAGAGCGTCACGGGAATGTCCGAGCGCTGCTCCAAAAGCGCCTTGAACTGCTCGCTTTTTTCAGCGCGCGCACCGAGGGTGCCGTCCATATTTTTCGGGTAGCCCAAAACGAAGCGGCCGACGTCGCGGGATTTTGCCTCGGCAACGATTTTGTCGGCGGCGCGCTCCATGTTCCGTTCGGGAAGCGTCCACGCGCTGCCTGTGAGCGTTTGCAGCTCGTCGGAAACAGCAAGGCCGACGCGGGCGTCGCCAAAGTCGATGGCCATGATCCGCATAGTTTTTCCTTTCTCAGCTTGCCCGCGCCGCCGCCTCCACGCGGAAGGCGAGCTTTTGCAAAAGCGGCAGAAGGACAAGATAGATCGCAATGTTGAAGCCGCACTGCGGCAGCCGCGTGGTCAGTATTGCAAAATACGGGGACTGGTTTAAAAGGCATAGCCACAGCGATTGGAGTCCAAGACCCAAACCGACACAGTTGACAAGCGTACAGCCGAGGATATTGGGGAAAAAGCGGATGTTCTTCCCGTGCAGAAACAGGCCGAATGAAACGCCTGCCAAAATCGCGGTGAGTGTAATGGGGGGATAAAACCCGTAAGGCGAGAGAAACGTGCCCAAAACGTCGGCAAGGCCGCCCGCCGCTCCGGCCCACAGCGGACCGTAAAGCATGCCGCACACAGCAAGCGGCACGAAGCCGAAGCCAATGCGCAAAAGCGGCGTGTTGAAGGAGCAAAAGCGCTCCAAAACGACCTCGATGGCGACAAGCGCCGCCACGCGGCAGAGGGTTTTCAAAGATGCATTTTTCAATTGTCATTCTTCCTTTCGTGACCGAGCCAACGAAAGGAGACGGCGCTCCGTTCGCGGCACAGCGGATTCGGATAAGGCACCGCAGAGCTCGTGAAGCTCTTTCGTCAGGCAGCAAATCCCGTCTACCTGCACTTAACGCGCCAGATCCTACTCTGACCAAAAAATTTTTAGAGCGCCGATATCACCTGCTTTACATTTTAATCAATCGCGCCGCGTCCTAGCGGCCAAAGTACGCTCTCACCCGCCCGGCTGTATAGAGCGAACCGACGGAGCAGACCATGCCGTCTGTCCCCGCACATGCGAGCGCGGTTTTGACGCCGTCCTCAATGCGCTCGCAGGCCGTGACGGGCTTTCCAAAGCGCTTCAGATGCTCGGCAAGCGCGCAGGCCGGGAGAGCACGGGGGGTATCCGGCGCGATCGTGACATATTCATCCACGAGGGGATCAAGGATATCCGCGAGCTTCGCATAGTCCTTGTCGGCCAGAACACCGAGCAGGAGGACGCGCCGCATGGCGGGAAAGTAGCTTTTTAGGTTTTCCGCAACCGTCTCCGCACACTGCGGGTTGTGCCCGCCGTCCACGACAAAAAACGGGTGTTCGGAAAGAATTTCAAAGCGCNNAAGCGCGCGGGCCATTGCGCTGCGGCAAGTCCGTTTCGCACGGCCCCGTCCGAAAGCGCCACACCCTCATCCCGCAAAACCGCCACGGTTTCAAGCGCGACGGCGGCGTTTTTGAGCTGGTGCCGTCCCAAAAGCGGCAGATGCAGCGCAGAAAAAGCTTTATAAGAAAAAACCTGTCCCTCGCGGCTGTCCGCAAGGGAGGAAATCTTTGAAAAATCGGCAAAAACAAGCGGCGAGCCGGTTTCCGAACAACGCGCGGCAATGACGGCGCGGACGCTCTTCGGCAGCTCGTAGCATACGGCGGGGCTTCCCGGCTTTATAATGCCCGCTTTTTCGGCGGCAATCTTTTCGACCGTGTCGCCAAGCTCCTTCGTGTGGTCAAGGCCGATGTTCATAAGAACGCTGCAAAGTGGCGCTTCAATGACGTTCGTCGAGTCAAGACGCCCGCCGAGACCAGTCTCTAAAACGACGATATCGCAGCCGCGCCGCTTGAAAAATTCCATAGCGATGGCGGTGACAAGTTCAAATTCCGTTGGCCGGTCTTCCATGGAAAGCGCAAGCGGCGCGCAAAATTCGGTAATTGCAGAAAGCTCATCATAAGAGACCGGCAGGCCGTCCACCTGCATTCGCTCGCAGAAATCCGCGATGTACGGCGAGGTGTAAAGCCCGCTCTTGAGCCCAGCGGCGCAGAAGATCGAAGCGAGCATCGCGGAAACGGAGCCTTTTCCGTTTGTTCCCGCGACGTGGACAAAGCGAAGCGCTTTCTGCGGCTCGCCCATTTTTTTGAGCAGCTCCTGCGTGCGCGAAAGGCCGGGCTTTGAGCCTTGNNCTTCGTCCGCCGTCAAAATCTTCGCCCCTGTCCTTCAAAGTAAGTTTGTTATATCATATCCGCCCGGTCATTACAAGGGAACGGCTCACAGCTCTAAGAAGATCGGCTCGTATCCCATGGCCGGAATAACCTTTGCAAAAAGGTCCGCCGTTTTGAATTTTAAGCTGCTTGTGTTGATACAGGGGTGGCAGGCGAAAGATTCCTGTTCGCGCAGGTCCCTGTCCATCAGCAGACGCACACGTTTCTCCCTGTCGTTCATCAGCCCCAGAATGCTCACGGAGCCGGGGTAAAGATCCAAAAATTCGGTCATGTAGCGTTCGTCCGCAAAGTGCAGGCGCGCAACACCGAGCTGGCCAGAGACAATTGAGGTCTTAAAGGACTTGTCCGCCGGCATGACAAGCATGTAAAAGGTTGTCTCCTGCCGGTTGCAGAGAAAAAGATTTTTGCAGATGCGCGTTTTTAAGGCTGCCGCGCGCTCCTGACAGACCGCCATCGTGTCAGCGGCCTCATGGTCGGCACAGCAGTATTCGATGCCGAGACTGTCCAGAAAATCATAGCACCGAACCTCCTGCGGGATGCGTCCCGCGCAGTCGTCCGGTCTGCCAAAGCTGAGTTCCATGCTTACTTACATCCCCATTTTGCTCATTAACGCAAGAATACCACAAAGCGCGTCTTTCCGCAAGCCGCCGTTGCGTTCCGGGACGTGAGCGGCTATAATGTTTGTATACTATTATAAACAGGTGCTGACAATGAATTCGTTTCCCTATGCAAATGACAACAAGCGCTACCACACGCTCGCCTATGAAAACGCCCGCAAAGGGCAAAAGCTCCAAAAAGCCGTTCTAGACGCCGGCCTGAGCTGCCCGAATTTGGACGGCACAAAGGGCGTCGGGGACTGCATTTACTGCGACGGCGGCAGCGCTTACTTCACGGAAAGTGCAGCCGTCTCCATTGAAACGCAGCTCGGCAACGAGCTTTTGCGCATCCGCGAAAAGACGCCGGACGCCTGCGCCGTCGCTTATTTTCAAGCACACACGAACACCTATGCGCCCGCGCCTGTTTTGCGCCGCCTTTATGAAACGGCGCTTGCGCATGAGGGCGTGAAGGGCCTTGCCATCGCCACGCGCGCGGACTGCCTGCCGCCGGAGGTGCTGAACCTTCTGGCGGAGCTGAATCAAAAAACGGCGCTCACTGTCGAGCTTGGCCTACAGACCGTCTCGAACGAAACGGCGCGGAAAATCAATCGCGGTCACGACCTTTCGGACTTTCTGGCGGGATATGCCGCGCTGAAGGCGCGCGAGATCCGCGTGACTGTCCATCTGATAAACGGGCTTCCCGGCGAAACAGTTGAGCAGATGGTCCTCTCCGCGAAAACGCTCGGGCGGCTTCGGCCGGACGGTGTGAAACTCCACCTGCTGCATGTCATCCGCGGAACGCCTCTGTGTGCGCTCTATACGCACGGGCAATACACACCCATGGCGCGCGACGCCTATATAGACGCGGTCGTGCGCCAACTCGAAGTTTTGCCTGCGGAGACGGTGATCGAGCGTCTGACCGGAGACGGAGACAGACGAACGCTCGTTGCGCCCCTCTGGAGCTGCGACAAAATCCGCGTGCTCGGCTCCATCGACAAGCTGATGGCGGAGCGCGACACCTGGCAGGGAAAATTATTTGAGGGGGAAGACACATGAGCCTTTTTATCTGCCCACTCTGCAGAGGTGCACTCCAAGAAAACGCGCGCAGCTATGTCTGCGGGCAAAACCACGTTTTTGATATTGCGAGCGAGGGCTATGTGAACCTTCTCCCCGTCAACCGCAAGCACGCAAAGCAGCCCGGCGACGACCGGAACATGGTTCGCGCACGAAACCGTTTTTTATCGCAGGATTTCTATTCGCCGCTGCGCGACGCGCTCAGTGCGCGCATCGCGCAAACGGCGCCGGAAGCCGCCGCCTTTCTGGACTGCGGCTGCGGCGAGGGGTACTACAGCTCCGGCATCGTCGAAGCGCTAGCCGCCGCCGGAAAAGCGCCGCGCGCCGCCGGGATCGATATTTCCAAATCCGCCGTCAGGCTGGCTGCAAAGCGGCTGAAAACGGTGGAATTTGCCGTTGCATCCTGTTACCATCTGCCGCTCATGGAGGAAAGCGTTGACGTGCTTTTGAACTGCTTTTCCCCTCTGGCGCTCGAGGAGTTCCGCCGCGTTTTGAAGCCGGGCGGCGTTTTTTACTACGTCGTGCCCGCGCCGAAGCACCTTTGGGAAATGAAAGAAACCCTGTATGACGCGCCCTATGAAAACCCGCAAGTCTCGCCGGAATACGACGGCTTCGCGCGCGCGGAGACTGTTTCGGTCACGCGCCGCGTTTTGCTCCCGTCGCAGGAGAGCATCTCAGACCTTTTCACAATGACGCCCTACCTCTGGAAAACCCTGCGTGCGGGCGTCGAGCGGCTGAAAGCGCTCCGCAGCCTGGAGGTCGAGACCTCCTTTGACATTCACGTTTATCAAAAGAAGTAAAACGAGACGAATGTTCAGAATGATAAGAATTACGCAGCCAGTTCCGCAGGGGCGAATTGCGTTCTTCCGCGCCGTAGGAAGCCCAAAAAGCGAGGAAGCGCAGTTTGCCATCCACGATGCGAATCGAAACAATACCAATGAAAATAATTTCAAATTTTTTTGAAAAGGCTATTGCAATTATAGAAAGACGTGCTATAATACAAATTAGTAATAGTTATCGTTACTGATTCGGAGGTCGATATGGCAGAAAGGCGCTATTCAAAGCAGCGGGAACTGATCTACGAGGCCGTCCGCGGCACAGACCAGCATCCCACGGCGGAGACGGTCTACCATTGGCTGAAGCCGGAAAACCCGTCTCTGAGTCTCGGGACTGTCTACCGCAACCTCAACCAGCTCGCAGACGACGGAAGTCTTCTGCGCCTTCCCTTCCCCGTGGAGCGTTTCGATGCGAACACGGCCCCCCATCCCCATTTCTGCTGCCGCGTGTGCGGAAACGTCTTTGATTTAGACGGGCTTGCCTACGACCCAGCGCTAGATGCGCTCGCGGAAGAAAAAAACGGACACCGCGTCGAGCGGCACGAGCTGCTCTTTGCCGGCGTCTGCGTCAATTGCACAAAAAACAATAAAAACATCCCGAAAATATTTTAAGGAGGACTACACTATGGAACTCAAGGGCAGCAAGACCGAAGCTAACCTCTGGAAGGCATTTGCCGGCGAAAGCCAGGCGCGCAACAAGTACACCTATTTCGCAAGCAAGGCCCGCAAGGATGGCTACGAGCAGATCGCAGCGATCTTTGAGGAGACTGCGAACAACGAAAAGGAGCATGCAAAGCTCTGGTTCAAGGCGCTCGGCGGCATCGGCACCACGGCCGACAATCTCGTTGCGGCGGCCGAGGGCGAGCACGGCGAATGGACAGAAATGTACAAGGAAATGGCCGAGACCGCGAAGGAAGAGGGCTTCATCGCTCTATCCGACCAGTTTGCGGCTGTCGCAAAAATCGAAAAGTCTCACGAGGAACGCTACGTAAAGCTCGCCGAAAACCTTGAGAACAACGAGGTCTTCAAAAGAGCCGGCGTTAAGGTCTGGTACTGCCGTAACTGCGGCCATCTTGAGTATGGCACGGAGGCCCCCGAGGTCTGCCCGGTCTGCGGCCATCCGAGAGCCTACTTTGAGATCAAGGCGGAAAACTATTAATCCTAAGCCAGCAAAAGCGCCCCGAAATGGGGCGCTTTTTTTATGGTCGGTTTCAGTAACGGTTTAACCCGAAAATTTTGCCAAGAAAGCGTATCATGCTTTGCGTTTTTGACAATTGTATTGTATAATAACAAAAATAATAGCCTCAACGGGAAGACCGGCGGATAAAAGCGGCCTGTAGTTTCAAGATAAGTTCAGTTTTGAAAACCTCCGCCCGGCGGCGGACAGAAAGGCGGGACTCTCCATGATCTGGATATGCGGAAACCTTGAAAGGCCGGTCATCGTCCGGCAATACTACGACAGCCGTCTGTTTGGCTTGCAGGATCTGGTGGATTGCGGCGCACTCTCCGAAAGCGGATTTCCGCTTCTCGCCTTCAGACTCTATACCCGCTACACGGACATGGACATAGAGGCGACGGCGGTGCTGGCCGAATCGTGGTTTCTTTCAGATCCGAACTATACCATGGCTTTGCGCCAAAACTGTGACCCAAAGCTCGGTGCTCTGGGCCAAATGGCCTGTTTTGTGCGCGAGGCGACAGGGCTTTCAAAAAAGCTGCCTGCCGCAAAGGAGGACACGCGCAAATTTGCGTTTCTTACAAACGTCTCGGGCCGGCGTTTCCAGTCCTCGCTCTTCACCTTTGGCTATACGCATACCCGCGCCTGCGCGGATGCCGTCAAAATTCTGGCGCGCCATATGGTGGAGACAGAGAACCCCGCGGTACTCGCAATTGCGAGCGGCATCTCGGAGACGGTGCAGGGCCGCTGGACAACAGACCTTTGCCGGGAGGGAGACGAGCGCAACTGTACCCTTCTCGACATTGACGGCAGCTATCCCTTTGAAAACGGCCAAAATTGCATCATCTATACCGTCTAGCACACAGAAAAACGCTTTCCACCGTTTACAAGTGAGGTGAATTTGCCCGTGGCAACAAACGGTATAACCAAGAAGGCCATTGCCGACGGCATGAAGCAGCTCATGCAGGAAACGTGTTTCGACCGCATCACGACCGCCGACATTTTGCAGGTAAGTAGTATCAGCCGCAAAACCTTTTACTACCACTTCCGCGATAAGTACGACGTTGTGAACTGGATCTTCGAAACGGAGATCGTCGGCAATATCATGGAGTGCACAACGCTCGACTCCTGGCATGAGGCATCCTACCGTATGTGCCGCTACTTTAAGCAGAACTGCGTGTTTTATAAAAACGCAGTCAACGCGAACGGCCAAAACTGTTTCATCCAGTTTCTGCATGTTATGGTCGTTGGCCAGATGGAGCGGCTGTGCAAGGACGCACGCGAGCAAAAGCGCATCAACGACGAAGATTTTACCTTTCTCGTGGAATTCTACTACAGCGCTTTTATCGGCGTTTTCATCCCGTGGGTGAAGGACGATATGCGCGAGGACCCGGACAAGCTCGTCCGCCGCTGGATCGGCGTTACGGACAAATCTCTGGAACACTATATACAGTCCAGACAAAGTAAATAATCTGTCACGATTGTATCTAAAAGAAACAAGTCTCTCCGTTTGTTTACCCCGCATTTTATACATTTGGCCTATAATCAGAGCAGTTCCCGAGCGAAACGCGATTTCGCACGGGAGCTGTTCTTTCCTTATGAAGCCTGCCGCCCCGCGGCGGAATAGAGAAGTAAACGCACGGTAAAGGAGAAAGAGACATGGCTAAAAGAGATCTCGGCATTGACTGGAAAACGTATTACGACGCACACCACGGCACCATGGAGGACGCGGCGGCGCTCATCAAGCCCGGCGACTGTATCTGGCTTTCAAACGCAATGGCAACGCCCTATAACTTCCTCGAATATCTCCACGAGCACATGGAAGCGTTCCATGACGTTATGCTCTATTACGACTGCATGAATCTCCCTTGCAGCATTGCGATGGACCCTGAGGTGAAAAAGCACTTCCGCCTCACAAGCGCTTTCAACCTTCCCGTTGAGCGCATCGCCATTGGCATGAATGTTATTGAGAGCACCGGCACCTGCTACGACCTTCTGCCGCAGGGTCTCGAGACCTATCACTGCAACACTGCCGCTATCCAGCTCTGCCCACCGGACAAAGACGGCTGGTGCAACGTCGGTGCTTATCAGGTTTCGACCCACGCAATTTCCACGCAGATGCCTTTCCACGAAAAGAAGATCGGCTTTATCGACCCGACCGGTCAGTACCCTGTCCCCGGCGGCAGAGAAACGCATTACATCCACGTCAGCGAGCTTGACTGCATCGTCGATAGCCCGCTTGAGCTACAGGCCTTCCCGGCCGCCGGCCCGACGGATATGGATGTTAAAATTGCAGCCAACATCATGCCCTACATTCACGAAGGCGACAAAATTCAGATCGGTTTCGGCGGGCTGGGCGAGGAAATTCTTCGCAACCTGCACGGCGTCGGCCACGTCGAGATTTTCTCCGAGGTCGCCTGTGAGTCCATGATGGACCTTTGCAAGCAGGGCGTCATTACAAAAATCACCTGCTCGTCCCCCGCCGCTTGCACGAAGGAATTCTTCGAATGGGCCGAACGCGACGAGCGCATTCACTTCCTTCCGCAGAACGTCACCATCGACCCGTTGAGCGTCATGCAGCAGGACAACATTGTCGCCATCAACGCCACCTTTATGGTCGACCTCATCGGCCAGTGCTGCTCCGAAGCGCAGGGTCTCAAGCCCTACAGCGCACCCGGCGGCTCTTTCGCCTACATCTACGGCGCCATCCGCGCCAAGGGCGGCAGAAGCTTCATCTGCCTGCGCTCCGCCTATACAGACAAGAAGGGCGAAAAGCATTCAAACATCGTTCCGTGGCTCCCCGCCGGCTGTATCGTCACGACCCCAAAGGTCTACGTCATGTACATCGTCTCCGAATACGGCGTTGCGGACGTGTTCCTCAAGACGCTCAAGGACCGCATCAAGGCCCTTATCAAGATTGCACATCCCGATTACCGCAAGCAGCTTATGGAACAGATCGTCACCACCCCGCTCATCAAGGAAGACGACCTTGAGGGCTATGACCCGTTCGCAGAATAAGTTTTTAATTGTCTGCTGTCTTCAAATACAATTTCAAAAGCGCTTTCCTTACTTCTTCGCTGCGCGGAACATCTGCCGTTCCGCGCGGCTTTTTTATGTTATATGGGAAAAATTCACGTCTTTTTTCTGAAATCCGCCGCACAAAGCGCGCAGAATAGTGACAAGGCTTCTCATAATGTGGTATAATCACATTGTGAATTGACACGGCGCCTTCCGGATGGGATTCCCGCTGCGGAGGAAAGTACGATTCGAGTATATATAAGGAGGCATTTTTCTATGGATGAAAAGCTTGAAAGAATGAAAAACGGGCTGGGCTTTATCGCGGCTCTCGACCAGAGCGGCGGTTCCACGCCAAAGGCCCTGCAGCGTTACGGCATTGAGCCGANNAGCGCCTACAAGACCGACGAGGAGATGTTTGACCTCGTCCACCAGATGCGCACACGCATCATCACAAGTCCTTCCTTCACGAAGGAGCACATTCTTGCCGCCATCCTCTTTGAGCGCACGATGGACAGCAAGATCGAAGGCCTTTACACCGCCGACTACCTCTGGGACAAAAAAGGCATTCTTCCAATCCTTAAGATTGACAAGGGCCTTGCCGAGGAAACGGACGGCGTCCAGCTCATGAAGGACATTCCCGGTCTCGACGCAACGCTCGCGCACGCAAAAGAGCGCCACATTTTCGGCACCAAGATGCGTTCCGTCATCAAGGCCGCGAACGCCGACTCCATCAAAAAGGTCGTTGACCAGCAGTTTGAGCTTGGCCAGCGCATTGCGGATGCGGGCCTCTATCCGATCATCGAGCCGGAGGTCGATATTCACATCCCCGATAAAAAGCAGGCCGAAGCCATTTTGAAGGACGAACTCAAGGCGCACCTTGCAANNACTTTTGTCATCTTCAAGCTCACGATCCCCGAAGTTGACGGCTTCTATTCCGAGCTTATGCAGGATCAGCATGTGCTGCGCGTTGTCGCCCTTTCCGGCGGCTACTCCCGCGAGGAGGCAGACACGAAGCTCGCCCGCAACCCGGGCCTGATCGCTTCGTTCTCCCGCGCGCTGTCCGAGGGTCTCACCGCCCAGCAAACCGAAGAAGCATTCAACAAGATGCTCGCCGACTCCATTGACGCTATCTACAATGCCTCTATCGCATAAAAACATCCATAGCTTTCAGGAGGCTGTCGCACATGCGCGACAGTCTCTTTTTTCGTTATACAAAAGCGAAAAAATTCCTTGTATCTGACCCTTTTATCATGTAGACTAGAAATAGCAGCAACCCAATTTTTTGAGAAAGACATCGAAAAAAGGAGGATATTTATGCCCTATCAATATGGATACGATTTTTCCCGCTGGTATGACTTACTCCCCGGCTGGAGCATCACGCTATACTGGCTCCTGCTCGGCATCTCTATCGCGGCCATGTGGATTCTTTTTGCAAAGGCGCACGAGGAGGGCTGGGCTTCCATCATCCCGTTCTACAACACCTATGTCCTGTTCAAGATCACATGGGGCAGCGGCTGGCTGTTTTTGCTGCTGCTCATTCCCTTTGCGAACATCGTTATCGGCATTATCACAATGGTAAAGCTTGCGCACGTCTTTGGAAAAGACGGCGGCTGGGCCGTCGGCCTAATTTTCCTGAATACCATCTTCATCTGCATCATGGCCTTTGACGACAGCATCAAGTATATCGGCGTCAACGACGAGTACGCGGACGACTACGGCTCCGGCGGCAAGGGCGGCCCCGGTGCGGGCACCTACTGGGACCCGAATGCGCGGTCAAATTATCAGTCTCGGGAAGGTTACCGGAATCCCTACGGCCAAAATCAGGACAGCTATCGCCAAAGCGCTGGGAACACACAGTATTATTATAAGGAGACCGGCGCGGCGTCTTCCTCCGAGGCAAAAGCGCAGCCCGGCTCCAAATTCTGCCCGAACTGCGGCGAAAAGCTCGAAAACGATGAAAAATTCTGCCCCAAATGCGGCACAAAACAGTAAACCCTAAAAAAGAGCCGGCGCAAATTCTTGCACCGGCTCTTTACTTATGTGCGCACTTCCTCTATCAGAGCATCCACCGCCTCCGGCAGGGTCGCCCAGCTCGTTGCAAACCGCACTGCGCTGCCTTCCGGCATCTCGCCCCAGTTGGAGAATGTAAAGCGCCTCGAAAGCTTTTCAAAGAGCGCCGGTGACAGAATTGGAAACTGCTGATTTGTCATTGAGTCGTACAAAAACGGGCAGCCAGCCTTTTTAAAAGTATCCCGGATGCGCATGGCCTGCACGTCCGCGTGACGCGAAATATCAAAATAGAGTCCGTCCGTAAAGAGCGTTTCAAACTGGATGCCGAGCAGCCGACCTTTGGCAAGCATTCCGCCGCGCTGTTTAATGCTGTAGCGAAAGTCGCTGCATAGGCTCGTGTTCGGAAAACACACCGCCTCGCCGAAAAGCGCGCCAACCTTTGTGCCGCCGATGTAAAAAACGTCGCAGAGCCTTGCCAGATCGGGCAGCGTCACGTCCGTTTCTTCCGAAGAGAGTCCGTAACCGAGGCGCGCACCATCCAGAAAAAGCGGGAGCCTTTTTTCGTCGCAGACTGCCCGCAGGTCCTCCAGCTCTTTTTTTGTGTAGAGCAGTCCTGTTTCGGTCGGGTGGGAGATATAGACCATCGCGGGCTGGGGTTGATGCTCGTGCGTCGCGTCCGTCCAGTGCGCTTCGACAAGGGCGCGGACCTGTGTTGCTGTTATTTTGCCGTCCGCCGTCGGGAGCGTCAGAACTTTGTGTCCGGTCGCTTCAATGGCACCGGTCTCATGACCCGCGATGTGGCCCTTGTCCGCNNTTGAGGCGATAACGGTGGTGTTCGTCTGCGTGCCGCCGACAAGGAAGTGGACCTCCATGTCCGGGTACTTGCAGGCTTCGCGGATGAGCCGCCGCGCATTCTCGCAGTGCGCGTCCTCGCCGTAGCCCTTCGTCTGCTCCATATTCGTTCTTGTAAGCGCTTCAAGAATCTTCGGGTGCGCGCCTTCGGTGTAGTCGCATTCAAAACGGTACATTTTCGTTCCCCCCGATACAATATGCAGCCATTTTATGCTTCTCCCTTTACGCTGTCAATTGTAAAAGCAGCACAAAAACGGATTTACATTTACGATGAGATGTGTTAAACTAAATTTTAACGTATTTACACTTTATCACACAGGAGACGATCATGGCACAGAGCTTTTTTGCCCTTATTTCGGAGATGCGCTATATCGGCCGCTGGGGTCTTATGCGAAACAGCGAACCGGAAAACGTGCAGGAGCACAGCCACATGGTGGCGGTTCTGGCACATGCGCTCGCCGTAATCGGGCGGGACGTCTACGGAAAGGACATCAATCCCGACCGCTGCGCGGCGGCGGCGCTTTACCACGACGCGTCCGAGATCATCACGGGCGATCTGCCGACCCCAATCAAGTACCATGACGAGGCGATTCGCCGTTCCTACAAGGAGATTGAGCGCAAGGCGAGCGAAAAACTTCTGACGCTTCTGCCGCCGGAGCTGTGCGGCGCTTATGAGCCGCTTCTGATGGAAACGGACGAAACGGTCGCTTCTTACGTCAAGGCGGCGGATAAACTCTCGGCCTACATCAAGTGCGTCGAGGAGCGCAAGGCCGGAAACGCGGAGTNNCCCCGCCTTTGAGCTTACGCTCGATGAGCTTGGCACGGCGGATCAAAATATGGAGGAATAAACAATGCGCGCATTCATCACCGTCATCGGCAGGGATAAGGTCGGCATCATCGCCGCTATCTGCACCCTTCTTTCCGCGCAAAACGTCAACATTCTCGACATCAGCCAGACGCTCTTTCAGGAGAGCTTCACCATGATCATGCAAGTGGACATGACGCAGTGCGCCGTTCCCTTTGAAGCGCTCGCCGAAACGCTCACAGAGCTTGGCGACGGCATGGACCTCACCATCCGCATCCAGCGTGAAGAAATTTTCAACGCGATGCACAGAATATAACGGGCGGTGCGGCATGATCAACAAAAGCGAAATTCTCCAAACCATTGAAATGATCGACCAGCAGCACCTCGACGTGCGCACAATCACCATGGGCATCTCTCTGCGCGACTGCGGCTGCTCGGATAGGGACAAAAGCTGCGATAAAATCTACGATAAAATTTGCCGCTTCGCCGGCGACCTCGTTAAAACTGGCGAGGCCATCGAGCAGGAATTTGGCATTCCCATCGTCAACAAGCGCATTTCGGTAACCCCCATCTCCCTTGTCGCCGAGTGCTGCGACGAGACCGACTATGTTCCCTTTGCCAAGGCTCTTGACCGCGCGGCAAAGCAGGTCGGCGTGGACTTTTTAGGCGGTTACTCCGCTCTGGTGCAAAAAGGCTGCACAAAGGGCGACGAGCTGCTCATCCGCAGCATCCCCGAAGCGCTTGCAGAAACAGAGCTTGTCTGCGCAAGCGTGAACGTTGGAACGACCCGTGCGGGCATCAATATGGACGCCGTGCGTCTGATGGGTGAAACGGTCAAGCGCACAGCGGAGCTTACGGGCGATCGAAACGGCTTCGGCTGTGCCAAGCTCGTTGTTTTCTGCAACGCGGTGGAGGATAACCCCTTCATGGCCGGCGCGTTCCACGGCGTCGGCGAGCCGGAATGCGAAATCAACGTCGGTGTCTCCGGCCCCGGCGTCGTTTATCAGGCGTTAAAGGCCGCGAAGGGGCAGCCGCTCGACGTTGCGGCGGAAACCATCAAAAAAACCGCGTTCCGCATCACGCGCGTCGGTCAGCTCGTCGCACAGGAAGCGTCCTCCCGTCTGGGCGTTCCGTTCGGCGTTGTCGATCTCTCGCTCGCGCCGACCGCGACCATTGGCGATTCGGTGGCGGACGTCCTCGAAGAACTGGGGCTTTCCTCTGTTGGCGCGCCGGGCACAACGGCGGCGCTCGCGCTTTTAAACGACGCCGTTAAAAAAGGCGGCGTGATGGCATCCTCGAATGTCGGCGGTCTTTCGGGCGCGTTCATTCCAGTCTCGGAGGACGCGGGCATGATCGCCGCGGCAAAGGCCGGATACCTCTCGATTGAAAAGCTCGAAGCTATGACCTGCGTGTGCTCTGTCGGCCTTGACATGATCGCCATTCCGGGCGACACCCCGGCGGAAACCATCGCCGCCATCATCGCGGACGAAGCCGCCATCGGCATGGTAAACGGCAAGACCACCGCTGTGCGCGTCATCCCCGCCGTTGGAAAGCACGTTGGCGACATGGTGGAATTCGGCGGGCTACTCGGCAGCGCGCCGGTCATGCCAGTGAACACCTGTTCGCCCATGGAATTCATCCGGCGCGGCGGGCGCATTCCCGCCCCGCTACACAGCCTTAAAAACTAAGGAGTCCTTATGGAACAGGCAAAAATGGACCGCATCAGCGAGCTGACCCGGATCAGCCGCGAGCGGGAACTAACCGAAGCGGAGCAAACAGAGCGCGCCGCCCTGCGAAAGGAATATCTGGCCGACTGGAAACGCGGCGCGGAGGAGACGCTTTCAAACACCTACATCGTCGGCCCGGACGGCGTGAAGCGGAAGCTCCGGAAAAAATAGAAAACAGGCGGCCCTGCCGCTTGAAATAAATCGCCCATGGCAGCCAGCCACGGGGCAAGGAGAAAGCAGAATGGACAACAAGAAAAAAACCATGGACAAGGTCGTGGCTCTGTGCAAGAACCGCGGCATCATCTACGCCGGCTCCGAAATCTACGGCGGTCTTGCAAACAGCTGGGATTACGGCCCGCTCGGCGTGGAGCTGAAAAACAACATCAAGCGCGCGTGGTGGCAGAAGTTCGTGCAGGAAAGCCCGTACAACGTCGGTCTGGACTCCGCGATTTTGATGAACCCGCAGGTCTGGGTCGCCTCTGGCCACGTCACGACCTTCAACGATCCGCTCATCGACTGCAAGGCCTGCAAAATGCGCCATCGCGCCGACAAGCTGATCGAGGGCTGGTTGCAGGAAAACCCGCGCGAGGGTGTGAACGTCGAATCGATGTCGAACGACGAGCTGGTCGCCTTTATTCGTGAAAACAACATTCCCTGCCCCGGCTGCGGCAAGTCCGATTTCACAGACATCCGCAAGTTCAATCTGATGTTCAAAACGCATCAGGGCGTTACGGAGGATAACTCCACCGAGGTCTATCTCCGCCCCGAAACGGCGCAGGGCATTTTTGTAAACTTCAAAAACATCCAGCGCACGACGCGCCGCAAAATCCCCTTCGGCGTGGCGCAGATCGGCAAGAGTTTCCGAAACGAGATTACCCCGGGCAACTTCATCTTCCGCATCCGCGAGTTCGAGCAGATGGAGCTTGAATTTTTCTGCGAGCCTGGGACCGACCTTGCGTGGTTCCAATACTGGCGTGAGTTCTGCCATAAGTGGCTTCTCAGCCTTGGCATGACGGATGAAAACCTCCGCCTGCGCGACCACGAAAAGGAGGAGCTTTCCTTCTATTCCAAGGCGACGACGGACTTTGAATACCTCTTCCCCTTTGGCTGGGGCGAGCTTTGGGGTGTCGCAGACCGCACGGACTACGATCTCACCCAGCATCAGAATACCTCTGGTCAGGATATGGACTTCTTCGATCAGGAGAAAAACGAGCACTATATCCCCTATGTCATCGAGCCGTCCCTCGGCGCGGATCGCGTGACGCTCGCATTCCTCATTGAAGCCTATGACGAAGAGGTCGTCGGGCAGGACAAAACCGGCAAGGACGACGTCCGCGTCGTGTTGCATCTGCACCCGGCGCTCGCGCCTATCAAGTGCGCGGTGCTGCCGCTTTCCAAAAAGCTCGCCGAACCGGCTGAAAAGCTCTATCAGGAACTGCAAAAGCATTTCATGTGCGAGTTTGACGACGCCGGGTCCATCGGCAAACGCTACCGCCGTCAGGACGAGGTCGGAACGCCTTTCTGCGTCACCTACGACTTTGACTCCGAAGTGGACGGCTGCGTAACCGTCCGCGAGCGCGACAGCATGGAACAGGTCCGCATGAAGCTCGAAGAGCTGCCCGCCTATATCGGCAGCCGCATTACATTCTAAGAAGCACAGTCAACGGGGCCTNNTGGCCCCGTTTCTTTAAAACGAGAGGAGAACAGCCTATGGCGGAAAATAACGTCCCCGAACCTGATGAAACCGAAGCGTCCCAAAGCCTCCCGCGCATGACGGCAGGACAGGAGTTTGCGAAGAAAATAACGCCCTTCGGCTGTATCCTCATTCTGATCGTTTTTATCGCGTTTCTGGTCTACTGCTTCAGCTCCGGCAAGGCCCCGCTTCCAGACTATGCGGCCCCGCACGACTCGATTTACTATGCCCAGAGCGGCGAAACGCTCAAAGAGCTGCAAACGGAGCTTGAATTAAACGTCTTTCCAAAGCTCGGCGGCGTTGAAGGCTGCACAATTGAAGGCAGAAAGCTCATCGTCACCATCGACCGCAACCACTACAACGATACGCGCGCAGGCATATTGCACTACTATGACGAAGCGCTCTTTACTTTTACCGTCGGGACCTGATACCCGGCGCGCTTGGGAGAATAAATATGAAAGATGGATTTATCAAGGCCGCTGCGGGCACGCCGAAAATTCGCGTGGCGGACTGTGAATATAACAAAAATTCGATTTTGGCGCTCATCCANNCGTGAAGCTGCTGGCGCTGCCGGAGCTTGGACTCACGGGCTACACCTGCGGCGACCTCTTTTTGCAGACGGCGCTCATCCACGGCGCGGAGTCTGCTCTTTCGCAGCTCCTCGCAGCGACTGCGGAAACGGACATGCTTTTTACGGTCGGTCTGCCGGTCCGGGCAGAGGGGCAGCTCTATAACTGTGCCGCTGTCTGCTGCCGGGGCGCGCTTTTGGGACTTGTGCCGAAGCGCTATCTGCCGAACTACGGCGAGTTTTACGAAAAGCGCTGGTTCGTTCCCGGCCCCGCCGCGCCGCACACGATTGAATATGCGGGGCGCGAAACGCTCTTTGGCGCGGGGCTTTTGTTCCGCTGCCGGGAGATGAAGGACCTGTGCGTCGGCGTTGAGCTTTGCGAGGACCTTTGGGCCGCAACGCCGCCCTCCTGCGCGCTGGCGGAGGCGGGCGCGAGCATCATTTTGAACCTTTCGGCAAGCGATGAAATTGCATCGAAGGACGCCTACCGGCGCATGCTGGTCCAGAGCCAGTCCGGCCGCCTGCTCTGCGGATACGTCTACGCGGACGCGGGCGAGGGCGAGTCTACGACCGATATGGTCTTTGCCGGTCACGACCTTGTCGCCGAAAACGGCTCCATTCTGGCCGAACGCCGCTTCGGCGCGGGCCTGTGCGTTTCGGAGCTGGACGTTTCGTTTTTGAGCTACGAGCGCGCGCGCATCAGCAGCTTCCGCTTTGAGAGAGACGGTTTTACAACCGTCGAATTTTCGCTCATTCCCGTCAAAACCGCGCTCACACGGCCCGTTTCGCCGGCGCCGTTCGTCCCGAAAAACGAGGTCGAGCGCGCCGAGCGCTGCGAAGAAATTCTCCGCATCGCAGCTCCTGGCCTCAAAAAGCGCGTCGAGCACACGGGGGCAAAGCACCTCGTCGTCGGCGTCTCCGGCGGACTCGACTCGACGCTGGCCCTAATGATCGCCGCCCGCGCCGTTGACCTTCTGGGCCTGCCGAGAGAAACGCTTGTCGCCGTCAGTATGCCCTGCTTCGGCACGACCGCGCGCACAAAATCGAATTCCGAAATTCTGGCCGATGAGCTGCGCGCCGCACGGCGCACGATCGACATCGCCGCCGCCGTCCGGCAGCACTTCGCGGATATCGGGCACGATGAAAACGACCTTAACGTCGTTTTTGAAAACGGACAGGCCCGCGAGCGCACGCAGGTTTTGATGGACATTGCAAACGAGCTTAACGGCCTCGTCGTCGGCACCGGCGACCTGTCCGAGCTGTCCCTCGGCTGGGCGACCTACAACGGCGACCACATGTCGATGTACGGGGTCAACGCCGGGATACCGAAAACGCTTGTGCGCTACCTGGTTGCGTACTGCGCAGACACGGCGGAGTCGCCCGCTTTGGCGGCAGTTTTGCGCGACATTCTGGCAACGCCCGTCTCCCCGGAGCTTCTGCCCGCCGAAAACGGCGAGATCAGCCAGAAAACAGAGGATCTCGTAGGCCCCTACGAGCTGCACGACTTTTTCCTCTACCACCTCGTCCGCCGGGGCTGCGAACCGAAAAAGGTGCTGCGGCTGGCCGATTACGCTTTTGACGGCGTCTATGATCACGAAACGATTTTAAAGTGGCTTCGCATCTTCGTGCGGCGTTTTTTCGCGCAGCAGTACAAGCGCTCTTGTCTGCCGGACGGGCCAAAGGTTGGTACGCTCGCGCTGTCCCCCAGGGGCGACTGGCGCATGCCGTCGGACGCGGTCACGGAGCTGTGGCTCCGGCAGCTCGGCGAGGAAGCATAATCTGACAACCACGCAAAGTGTAACGAGATTGGAGGCGGCGGAATGAAAATTCAAAAATCCGCAGAAGATTACCTTGAAATGATTCTCATGCTCAAGCAGCGGAAGGGCTACGCGCGCTCCATCGACATCGCCGCCGGGCTTGGCGTCACAAAGCCGAGCGTGAGCTATGCGACCAAGCGCCTGCGCGAAAACGGCTATATCACGATGAACCCGGAGGGGCTTATTTCGCTCACGGACGCGGGCCTTGAGATTGCCCGGCGCATGTACGACCGGCACAGGATGCTCACTGCTTTTCTCGTAAAGCTCGGAGTCAATGAGGACACCGCGCGCAAGGACGCCTGCAAGATGGAGCACGACATCAGCGACGAGACCTTTGCGGCCATGAGCGCCTTTGCGGGCTGGCGGCGGGAGGACGAGGCTTAAAGCGCTTTTTGAAATTTTGAAAAACACGACGTTTTCTGCCGGACGCGGCGCTTACCGCTCTGCGCGAGCTTGCAGCGCGAAAGAGGACGGCATGCTCGAAAAAAGCGGTAGGCCGTTTAGATTTTCGGCACAACGACACAGGTATTAAAGGCCGGGGACACCTGCAAAAGCGCAGGGCTTCCCGGCCGTCTCATCCCGACNNTACCAAACGAGGCCGCATTCGGCCTCGTTTGGTACGCCGGGACAAAACTTCGCGAAAAAACGGACAGACTATTCGCGGAGCGCGGCGACGCTATTTTGCTGACGGGAAATTATTTGCTTTGATTTTTTCTCCACATGCGAAAAGGCGCGGCCATTAACGGGCCGCGCTTGTTTTCCATGTGTTTCCGTAGCATAAATACGATGTGCAGGTTCATCTACAGGTCGCTTGCCGTGTGGCTGAAAAAAGTGCGCAGCGGCCCCGCAGGTGCCGGAAACGGTCGAATGCGGCAGGAAAGCGCCACAGAAAGGTGAGGAAAATGAGAAATATGAAACAGACGATCTCCATACTGCTGGCTGTTCTACTTCTGGCCAGCACCGCTCCTTTTACACAGGCCAAGGAGACCTACGCGACACGCGGGCAGGTGGCGGACATGGCGCTTGCCGCAGCGGACAACTACAACCCAAGTGCCAAGCGTTCCGACATCATCCGAGGCTATGGCGACGGCAATTTGGACGAAAACGGCTCCGTCACCCGTGCGCAGGCTTTGGTAATGCTATCCCGTGCATTCGGGACGCTTCCGACGCCGGTGGGCGACAACGCACGCAACGCCTATCCCGCCTCAAACTTCACGGATGTCCCCGAATGGGCAAAAACGGAGCTTGCAAACGTCTTTAACGCCGGCATTGTCGCCGGAACGAGCGCCACGACCTTCTCGCCGGACGAAAACGTGACGATTGAGCAGATGGAGCTTTTTATCAGCCGCATTTTCGCGCTGGAAGGCTCCAACCTGCGGGACGACTTTTTCGCGACCGTCAACAAAAAGGCGCTCGATACAAGCGTCATAGAGCCGGGCCGTGCGGGCACAGGCACCTTTTACGACGTCGGCATCGTGGTCACGAATGAACTTACCGCCATGGTGAAGGACATCGCCGCGAATCCGAAAAACCAAAACGAAAAGAAGCTCTCCGCGCTCTATGGTACGATTCTAGACAAGACCTCCCGCAACGCTTCCGGCATCGCGCCGATTCAGCCGTATCTCGACGCAGTGCGCGGCGCAAAATCGGTCGGGGAGCTTATGCAGGCGCGCCAGAAGATATATGACGAGCTTGGCGGTTCACTCCTGTTCGGCTTTGATATCACGGCGGACGCCAAAAACAGCAGCATTTATGACCTGCATTTTTCGACGCTCTATCCCAGTCTCGGCTATGACGGCTATGAGACCGCCGCAGCGGAACAAAAGGGCGCCTACCTGAACTACGTTACAAGCGTTTTGAAACTCTGCGGCGAAACGGAAACGGCCGCCGCCACGATGGCGCAGACAATCTGGAACACGGACGCAGCGCTTGCAAAAAGCTGTCTCTCCACGCAGGAGCTTGGCGACGTTGACAAGACCTACAACCTCTACACGATGGCGCAGCTAAAGGCTCTGTTCCCTAACGCCGGTCTCGACGCCGCATTTGCGCAGACCGGACTTGCGCAAACTGACAAGATCATCGTCACGGACCCGGGTGAAATGAAAGCGGCCGCCGCGCTATTCGACGATGCGCATCTGGACATTTTGAAGGACTACTGCCTGTTTTCGCTCGCCAGCAGCTACGGCAGCTATCTGAACGACGCCTTTGAGACCGCGGCAGACACCTTCTCAAGCGAATACATGGGCGTTTCCGGATCTGTCTCCAACGAGGAAAAGGCCGCAACCTTCCTTGCTAACTCGCTTACGGACTACATGAGCGAGGCTTATGTGGATCGCTATTTCTCCGCCACCGCGAAAAAAGACGTTGAGAGCATGGTGCAGCAAATCCTAAGCGTCTATCGTGAGCGGATCAACGCTCTTTCATGGATGAGCGGCGCAACCAAGGCCAAGGCCATCAAAAAGCTCGACACGATGAAAATAAACATCGGCTACCCCGACCAGTGGCGCGACGATCTCAAGGACGCGCAAATCAAATCGACCGCGGAGGGCGGCAGTTATTTCTCGAACGTCGTTTCGATCACAAAAGCCGCGCGGGCACTGAACATTGCCTTTCAGAAACAGGGCGTAGACAAAACGATCTGGCCCATGCTGCCCTACACGGTAAACGCCTGCTACGATCCTTCGGACAATTCCATCACCTTCCCGGCGGCCTTTTTGCAGAAGCCGTTTTACGACACAAGCTACAGCTTTGAAAAGAACCTCGGCGGTATCGGCTATGTGATCGGCCATNNCCACGCCTTTGACAACAACGGCGCAAAATACGACGAGAACGGCAACGCCGCAGATTGGTGGACCGCAAGCGATTATGCCGCTTTCGAGTCGCTGTGCAACAAGGTCGTGGGTCTCTACGACGGCCGCGAGGTAGCCCCCGGCATTGCCTGCAATGGCTCACTGACGCTTTCGGAAAACATCGCGGATCTCGGCTCCGCCGCCTGCGTCACGGAGATTGAGAGCAAGCGCGCTTCCCCCAACTACAAGGCGCTCTACACCGCCATGTCGGAGGTCTGGTGCATCAGTTATCCGCGCGCCTATCTTCAGTATCTCTCCCGCATGGATGTACACGCCCCGTCGAAGCTGCGTGGCAGCCTTGTCATGCAGCAGTTCCAGCAGTTCTACGACGCCTTTGGCATCAAGGAGGGCGACGGCATGTGGCTCGCCCCCGAAAAACGCGTCACCATCTGGTAAATGGCAAATAAAAAATCTCCGGGACGATTCCCGGAGATTTTTTTATTCGGAAACGCAAAGAACCGCAATGCATTCGATCTCCACGCGCGCATCCTTCGGCAGGGCGGCTGCCTGAAATGCGGCGCGGGCCGGGAAGGGGGCCTTGAAGAATTCTGCGTACGCTTCGTTCATCGCGCCAAAATCGGCAATGTCCTTTAAAAGCACGGTNNCACTGGCAGGTCTGGGCGGCAATGTCCTCGCCCGCGAAAGCGCCGGTGGCGGGATCTATGGGGAGCTGACCGGAAACGTAGACGGTGTTTCCAGCCTGAACGGCCTGCGAATAGGGGCCGATGGCGGCGGGGGCCTTTTCAGTGTGGATGGCATTGCTCATCATTTTGATCTCCTTTTGTTCCATCTTAGTTCTGAATGACGTTACCGGGCACATAGCCCGGGCAAATCGCTGTTGGAGCGAGCAAAAGCGTTTTTATATCTTTTCTCTTAAGAAAAAATTATCATCTCATTTTGCGTCCCCCAAGCGCAACAGCCGGCTTGCCGTTTTCGGCGGCGAGCACGCCGTTTAGGAAACCGTATCGTGCGACTGCTGCTGTTCTGCGGCAGAGACGGCCACCGCGCATTCGGATCCCAAACGGTAACGTCCGCGCCCGATCCTTCGCGCAAAACGCCCTCTTGCAGATACAGCCCAAAGGGCATTGCAGGGTTTTCGCTCATAAGAAGGCAGTAGCTTATGACGCTGCATCTGCTGATAAAGCTCGCTGGCATTACAATTCTTTTGCTCATAATGATAACCCCTTAAAGTCGATTCGTCAATTACTTGCTTTGGAACCAGCGACTGTTGGTCTTCGTAAAGCTGCCGCCGTCTCCGAGGAATAGCAGCCGTGCGCAAAGCACCGCGTCGCCGCCTGTTGCGACGCTTTCAAGGCTTAATACTTTCGGCGTTTTTCCTGCAAAATTTGCGGTTTAAGCGTGTTTTCGTTGAAATATGAACGAAAAGCTGGTATGATTAAAAATAGTTAGAACTAACAAAATGAAAGGTTGATNNGTAGTATGCAAGCGTACGATATCGAATTTTGTATCCGCTTGGCGAAGGCGGTTGCCCTCCAGTTCGGGCCGAACTGCGAGGTCGTTGTCCACGATCTGCGCGCAAACGACCCGGAGCACTCCATCGTCGCAATCGAAAACGGTCACGTTTCGGGCCGGCGCATCGGCGATGGGCCTTTCCACGTCGTTTTGGAGGCCCTCAAGAGCGACACGCACGTTTTGCAGGACCGTCTTGCCTACCTTGCGAAGACCGAGGATGGGAAAATTCTCAAGTCCAGCACGATCTACCTGCGGAACGACGACGGCGAGGTCATTGGCATTTTCGCCATCAACTACGACATTACGATGATGGTATCGATGGAAAATGCGCTGCATGCCTTTACAGCGCCGATTGAAACGAGCGCGCCCGAGCAAACGCCCGTCGCCCGCAACGTGACGGACCTCTTGGACGAGCTGATCGAGCAGAGCGTGAGGCTCGTCGGCAAGCCCGTCGCCCTCATGACGAAAGATGACAAGGTCAAGGCCATCCGCTTTTTGAACGACAGCGGTGTATTTCTCATCACAAAGTCCGGCCAGAAAGCCTGCACTTACTTCGGCATCTCGAAGTATACGCTTTACAGCTACATCGACGAGGCCAAGACCGCTGCAAAAGCGGCGCACGTNNCGCCGCTGAAAAAGAGCCGCGCGGCGTCGATGCGCAGCAGTATCTGGAAAAAATTGAAACAATGTTTAAATAGCGCCCGCAAAGCCTCGAAAAATGATAAAAACCCCGTCTGCCGTAGAAATGCAGATGGGGTTTTTCACAGCAAAGAAGCTTCGATGAGACTTCTGGCGTATTCGGTTTTGGGATTTGTAAAAATGTCCTCGGTCATGCCCTGCTCGAGAACATGGCCGTCCCGCATGACCATGACGCGGTCGCTGATCTGGCGGATGACATTGAGGTCGTGCGATATGAAGAGGTAGCTGAGATCCAGATCGCGCCGGAGTTCCAGCAAAAGTTCCAAAATCTGCGCCTGTATCGTAACGTCCAGCGCAGAGACCGGTTCGTCGGCGATGATGAACTTTGGCCGCTGGATGAGGGCAACCGCAATGCCGACGCGCTGGCGCTGGCCACCCGATAGCTCGCGCGGCCTGCGCTCGGCGTACTGCGGGCCGAGTCCAACGCGCGTCAGCATATCCATAACGCGGGCCTTGCGCTCCTCCGCGTCGTATTTCCCGTAGGCCCGGAGGGGCTCCTCGACAATCCAGCCGANNAGTTTTGGCCGGGTTCAGGGAACCCTTTGGGTCTTGAAACACCATTTGAGGCCGGTTCGTGTAGTGGATAATCTCGCCGTCATAATCCGAGTGAAGGCCGAGAATGGTCTTGGCAAGCGTTGACTTGCCACAGCCGGACTCGCCAACAAGACCGAATACCTCGCCCTGGGCGACCTTGAAATTCACATCGAACAGAACCTGTTTTTTGACCTTTTTACCGAGAAAACCGTTTGTAAAATAGTAGGCGTCTAAATTTTTGACTTCAAGGACGGGATCAGACATGGGCAGAACTCCTTGCCGTCACGGCCGCGACAAGGCGCTTTGTATATTCGTGTTGCGGGTTCGTGAAAACCTCGTCCGTGTTGCCGTACTCAACAATCTCACCGTGGTACATAACGGCGACCTTTTTACACACGCGGCGCACCACGCGCAGATCGTGCGAAATGAACAGAAGCGAGACGCCGCATTTTTCGTTCAGGCGCTTCAAAACGTCGATAATCTGCGCCTGCACGGTGACGTCCAGTGCCGTCGTCGGCTCATCCAAAATAAGAAGCTTCGGATGGTTTATAAACGCCGCGGCAATCATGGCTCTTTGCCGCTGACCGCCGGAGAGCTGGTGCGGATATTTTTTATAGGTGCCGTCCGGGTCCGGCAAGCCGACAAGCCTCATGACCTCCAGCGCCATGCTGCGGCGCTGATCCGGCTTTGTTTTGAAATGGAGGCGAACTGTCTCCTCGATCTGACGGCCGATGCGCATGAGAGGGTCGAGACTCGTCATCGGCTCCTGAAAAATAACGCCGATGTCCTTGCCCTGCAAAAGGCGCATTTCATTGCAGGAGCACTTTAAAAGGTCGCGGCCTTCAAAAATGACCTCGCCGTCAATCGAAACACAGTCGTCCTCCAAAAGTCCTGCGATGGTCATAGCCGTTACGGTTTTGCCACTGCCGGACTCGCCGACGAGACCAAGCGTCTCGCCGTCCTCCATGTGGAGATTTATGCCCTTGACGGCCTCCGCCGGGTGTTCGTCATTGAAGGTGACCTTGAGATTTTTAACGTCAAGCATGCTGCTTCAGCCTCCGTTTCGTGGTTGGGCGCCACATGGGGCGGGTGCCCAGACCTTCCGATATGAGTGCAAAACCTAAAATTAAAATAGAAATCGCGCAGCCCGCGGAAAGCGCCTGCCACGGGGACGTCATCCAATACGCCTGCGAGTCGAGGAGCATTCGTCCGAGACTCACAGCCTCCGTTTGGCTGACGCCGACGCCGAGGTAGCTCATGCTGGCCTCCGCCAAAACGGCGTTGTTGAAACCGATGGCGACGGCGCTGAGAAGCACCGGCGCGATGTTCGGCAGAATGTGCACGAACATAATGCGTCTGGACTTCACACCCATGAGCTTTGCGTTTTTTACATAGTCCATTTGCCGCTGCTTTGCAAATTCGCCGCGGACAACGCGGGCAAAGCTCGGAATAAAGAGGATGCCAAGGATCAAAATAATGTTCGTTCTGCCGCTGCCCGTGACTGTCACAATGACGAGGGCAAGCAGAATACTCGGAAAGGCCGTTACGGCGTCGTTGATCCGCATGATAAATTCGTCCCATGCACCGCCGAAATAGCCTGTCAGCCCGCCGATGACGGTGCCAAAACTCGCGCCGATGGCAACTGCGCAGAATGCGATTGACAGCGTCGTCCCTGCGCCCTCCATAACGCGGCTGAAAATGTCGCGTCCAAAATTGTCGGTGCCGAGAATGTGCGCCCCGCCGGGAGCCAGATCCTTTTCGGCGTAAGACATCGTGTCCGGGTCAAAGGGCGTCCAGAAAAAGCTGACGATGATCAAGGTAACCATAAGGATCGTGATGACCAGGCCCCATATCAAATTGTAGTTCGGCGCGCGGCCGGTCTTCTTTTTCTTTTCTTTCAACGGTTCTTCCTCCGGGTCGCTCCTTAACGGAAGCGTATACGCGGGTCAATGTATTTATACGAGATATCCGCAATATAGTTGACCGTGATGACGACGATTGAGATAATCATGATAATCGTCTGGACGACGGGCAGGTCGCGCCCGTTGATGGAGGTCATCAGAAGCCGGCCCATGCCGGGGATGTTGAATACCTGTTCTATTATAATACTTCCTGCGATAATGTCCACCAGTGTGACCGCCAAAAATGTGATAACCGGAATCATCGCATTGCGCATAACGTGACCCTTGAGGACCTGCCAGCGGCTGTTTCCGCGGCTGTAAGCCGTACGCACATAATCCTCCGACAGTTCGCGCACCATACTCCCGCGCAGGAGCTTTATGACCATTGCGGCCTTTGGAAGCGCAATTGAAAGCGCCGGAAACACAAGATAGCCCCAGAAGCCCGCCGGGTCGTCCGCATGCGGGACAAAATTTGTCGGCGTGAAGAGCTTGAGGATGAGGCCGAAAAGATAGGTGAACAAAATGCCGGTAAAAAACGAGGGCACCGACATAACGATCTGATTGAGCACCATCATGACACGATCAAACCACGAGTGTGCGAAACGCGCCAAAAGGATGCCAAGCGGAAACGAAATGACAAGCACCATGAGAAACGACAGAAGCGTCAAAGCCGCCGTGATCTGTATCTTGCCGTTCAAAAGCTCATGAACCGGCATATTGTAGCTGTAGGATTCGCCAAAGTCGCCGCGAAGAAAGCTGCCAAGCCAGTCAGAGTAGCGCTCAAACACAGGCCGGTCCAGACCGAGCTGGACGCGCAGGGCGGCAATTCTCTCCGGCGTTGCCTGCGTACCAAGCATTCGCGTCGTCGGATCGCCAGGAATAATTTGGAACGCAAAGAATACAAGGATAGAAATGGCGAGGATCGTAAGCACGAAGATGCCTATTTTTTTGAGAATATAGCGCATTCGATCCTCCCGGCTTCTCTTGAAAGCGGTTAAATTTGTAACAAACGTAGCAAAATTTGACCATTTTCGCTCAAATAAGTACACAGATACAAGGCGGTTTCTGGCAAAATCAAAAACCGCCCTGCCCTGTCGTTCATTCAGTATTTTCCTTATGCGGCAGTCTTATTCGTGAAATAGACCTTGGACATATCCATGACATAGAGCGGATAGAACTCATAGCCCTGGACACCCTTGCCCATTGCGACGAAGTCGCACATGTCCTGAATATAGACGTTCGCGGCATCCTTCGTGAGGATTTCCTCGAGCTGCTTGTAAAGCTCGACCTGCTTTACCTCGTCTGTGCTTGCTGCGGCCTCAGCGAAGAGCTTATCATACTCCGGGTCGCTAAAGTTTGTGAAGTTCGAGCTGCTGTCGGACACAAAGCGTCCGAGCATGGCACGCGCTGTCAGAGAAGCGGCATCGACGCCGATGACGGTGCTCTGGTAGTTGCGGCCCGAATAGGTCTCGCTAAGCCAGGTGCCCCAATCGACGTTTTTGATGTTCACAGTGACGCCGATCTTCTTGAGCTGCTCGGCAATGACAGCGGCTGTGTCAACGTGCGGCTGGTAGTTCGAGGGAACAGTGAGATCCATCGTGAAGCCGTTCGGGTAACCGGCATCCGTGAGGAGCTGCTTTGCCTTCTCGATGTCCACCTTGTAGTAGTCCGCGAGGTCCGAACGGTAATACTTCTTGAAGTTTGGATACATACTGCTGCCGACCGCAACGCCCTTGCCGTTTGCGAGCATGTCCATGATGCCCTGCCGGTCAACGGCATAGCACAGGGCCTGACGGACCTTGACATTGTCGAACGGGGCAACCTTGTTGTTGAGGTAGATCGCCTGAACGAGGTTCATGGTGCCGTCAACAACCGTGAAGTCGCTGCCGAGTTCTTTAACCTGCGCGCTCGTAAGGTGCGCGACAAGGTTCACGGCGCCGCTCTTGAGGGACATGACAAGCGTTTCCGCGTTGTCAATGATCTTATAGGTGACTTTATCGACATAGGCCGGGGTACCCCAGTAGCCGTCAAAGCGCTCCAGAACGACATTCTGCTGCGGCGTACGGGAGGCAAACTTAAAGGGACCGGTGCCGATCGTTTCCTTGGTTGGGTCGTTGCCATCCGGGATGATGGCGGCGGTGAACATGGCTTTAAACTCGATATCCGGCTTTTTGAGCTTCACGACGACGGTCTTGTCGTCCGTGGACGTGACGGATTCGATTTCGTCAAAACCGTTAACAAGCGGCGTGCCGGTATCAAGTCCGGCGGCACGCTTGAGAGAATAGACAATGTCTTTCACCGTGACGGCGCTGCCGTTATGGAACTTCACGCCGTCGCGCAGCGTAAATGTAAAGGTATCGCCGGTATCGTTAATCTTGCAGTCGCTCGCAACGGCGGGCTGCATCTCGCCCTTTGTGTCGGGCTTCAACAGTCCCTCGAACACGTTGAAGAGAACTTCGCGCGTTCCGGCGGAGACCATCTTGTGGGGGTCAATGGTATCGTCCAGATCCTGAGCAATGCCGACGGTCAGCTCGCCGCCCTTGACAGGCTCGGCGGAGGTCGCTGCGGCTGTAGGGGATATGGAGGCACTCGTCGCTGGCTTGCCGCCCGAGCATCCGCCCAGTACAGCAGTCAGCATGAGCACCGCAAGAAAAATTGCCGTTATTTTCTTGGTCTGTCTCATTGGTTTTTCTCCTTAAAAAGAAAAAATTTATTTATTTCACCGGTTCACAATCCTGTCAGCGCCCATATTTTAAGACCCGTTCTGTGGGGGTCGCGGCTGGAAGGGTCCGGAGAAATATCCTCTCTCCTGGTATCTATGCTTGTCTCTCTCCAAGCAACACCTTTAGCAGTATATACAATTTGACCGTCAAATGCAATAGCTCTTTGTCCAAAAGCAGGCAAAAAGCAGGCCGAAGCAGGAATTTGGGGCATTGAATAATTTTTCAGTCCGTCAATTTGGTAAAGCGCCGAAAAAAACGCGCTCCGACAGGGATCTCCTTGTCGAAGCGCGACTGTTTTCCGCCGATGGGCGGGTGTTTTTTGGTTATTTTGCGTATTCCACGGCTTTGGTTTCGCGGAGAACATGAACCTTGATCTGACCAGGATAGGTCAGTTCGTTTTCGATCTTCTTGGCGATATCGCGCGCCAGAAGAACCATTTCGTCCTCGGAAACCTCTTCGGGCTTGACCATGATGCGAATTTCGCGTCCGGCCTGAATGGCATAGCAGCTCTCAACGCCGCTGAAGCTTTTGGTAACCTCCTCGAGCTTTTCGAGGCGCTTGACATAGTTTTCGATGTTCTCGCGGCGCGCACCGGGGCGCGCAGCCGAAATGGTGTCCGCCGCCTGAACGATGCAGGCGATGACGGTGTGCGGCTCGACGTCGCCGTGGTGGGCTTCGATGGCGTGGACAACCTCCTCGCTTTCCTTGTACTTGCGGGCGAGATCAACGCCGATGGTGACGTGGCTACCCTCAACCTCGTGGTCGATGGCCTTGCCGATGTCGTGCAGCAGACCGGCACGCTTGGCGACCGCGACGTTCACGCCGAGTTCGCTCGCGATCAGGCCGGAAATGTGCGAAACCTCGATGGAGTGCGACAGGACGTTCTGTCCGTAGCTCGTGCGGTATTTCATACGGCCTAGGAGCTTTATGATATCCGGGTGTAGGCCGTGCACGTTGGTTTCAAAAACGGCGCGTTCGCCCTCCGCCTTGATCGTGGCGTTGACCTCGCGCTGGGCTTTGGCAACCATTTCCTCGATGCGGGCGGGGTGGATACGCCCGTCCTGAATGAGCTTTTCGAGCGCAAGCCGGGCCACCTCGCGGCGGACAGGATCAAAGCTCGAAAGGGTGATCGCCTCGGGCGTATCGTCGATGATGAGATCGACGCCCGTGAGCGTTTCGATGGCGCGGATGTTGCGGCCCTCGCGGCCGATGATGCGGCCCTTCATTTCGTCGTTGGGGAGAGGTACGACGGAAACGGTGACTTCGGAAGCGTGGTCGGCGGCGCAGCGCTGGATGGCAAGGGTTATGATCTCCTTCGCCTTCGCGTCTGCCTCCTCCTTGTATTTCAGCTCGGATTCCTTGATCTTGACGGCCATTTCATGAGTAACTTCGGTCTGAAGGTCTTCCAGAATGTGTTGTTTTGCTTCCTCAACAGTATAACCGGAGATCTTTTCAAGCGTTGAAAGCTGCTCCTGCTTGACTTTTTCGATCTCCTCCTGCTGCTCGTCCGCCGACTGGAGTTTTCTTGTGAGTTGATCGTTCTTCTTCTCCAGTGCGTCCGTTTTTTTGTCGAGATTTTCTTCCTTTTGTTGTAGACGGCGTTCCTGCTTTTGCAGCTCCGCCCGGCGTTCTTTTACCTCGCGCTCGTATTCCGAGCGACTCTTGTGTATTTCTTCCTTTGCCTCTAACAGAGCCTCGCGCCGCTTGTTTTCAGCGGTCTTGATGGACTCGTTTATAATTCGTTTTGCCTCTTCCTCCGCGCTTTGAATCTCACGCTCGGAAACACGTTTCCGGTAGAGGATTCCAAGCAGGAAAAATACAACGGCAGTCACTATGATAGATACGATCATAGTGATGATTTGTCCGGTAGACATAGAAAGTTATACACCTCCAATCTTCAGTAGAATTTGATGGTGTCATAACCAAAATGAGACGGATACGCGGATGCACACGCTGCGTATCCGGATATGAGCATGTAAAATTAAGGACTTCCCCTCATCCTTAAATCCATATCATCGATTCATTCTAACTTGATTTAAAAAACATGTCAAGCTTTTAATGCATTTCACGGGGGATTTACGCCCCTGTGAAATCCGCAAATACCTCTTCGAATAGCGGGCGCTTCTGCGCCCGCCTTGTCCGCGTCCCCCGTCCAATCGTCTGCCAAGGCGACAGGCGCTTCGCGTCTCTTCGCCCTCGCCCTTCGTTCGGTCGTCCCGTCGCCGTGCAATAGAAACTTTTCTGGACATGGCGAATATCAACTCTGGTCGGCAAAATTTATAATGCTCAACTTTTTGGGGTTCGTCTCTGCGGAGCGTCCCTTTACTTTATTTTATATTATATAGTTATGCAGAGAAATAATCCCCCTTAAATCCATAAAAAATCCCTCTGGCCCACAGACCAGAGGGATTTTTTATAGATTTAGGCGTTAGCCGGATTAATACATGCCGCCCATGCCACCCATTCCGCCCATGCCGCCCATATCGGCGGTCATCTGGGGTACGGGAGGCTCAGGGATATCGGCAACAAGGCTCTCGGTCGTAAGGACCATGGAAGCTACGGACGAGGCGTTCTGCAGAGCGCTGCGGCAAACCTTGGTCGGATCGACGATACCGGCCTCGATCATGTCACCGAACTCGTCGGTCGCGGCGTTGTAACCGAAGTTTGCGCTGCCATTGCTGCGAACCTGCTCAAGGATGACGGCGCCTTCGACGCCGGCGTTGGAAGCGATCTGACGGGTCGGGGCCTGCAGAGCCTTTGCGACAATCGCAGCGCCCGTTCTCTCGTCGCCCTCAAGCTTGTCAAGAAGCTTTTCGGCCGCCATACCGGCGCGGACATAAGCGGAGCCGCCGCCTGCAACGATGCCTTCCTCAACGGCTGCGCGGGTTGCGTTGAGGGCGTCCTCGATGCGGAGCTTCTTTTCCTTCATCTCGGTCTCGGTCTCTGCGCCGACCTTGATGACGGCGACGCCGCCGGCAATCTTCGCGATACGCTCGTTGAGCTTATCCTTGTCGTATTCAGAAGTGGTGTCCTTGATCTGACGGTTGATGGAATCAACGCGGTCCTGGATCTTCCGCTTTTCGCCTGCGCCGTCGATGACAATGGTGTTGTCCTTCGTGACCTTGACCTGACGGCAGGTACCGAAGCAGTTGACATCGAAGTTGTCGTCATCGAGCTTCATGCCAAGCTCTTCGCTGACGACCTGGCCGCCGGTAAGGATGGCGATATCTTCGAGCATTTCCTTGCGGCGATCGCCGAAGCCGGGAGCCTTGACGCAAACGCAGGTGAAAACGCCGCGGAGCTTGTTGAGGATAATGCCAGCGAGCGCGTCGCTCTCGATGTCCTCAGCAATGATGAGAAGCTTTCTGCCAGCCTTCATCGTGGCGTCCAGAACAGGGAGGATTTCCTGAAGGTTAGAAATCTTCTTATCGGTGAGGAGGATGAAGGGATTGTCAAGAACCGCTTCCATCTTCTCGGTATCGGTAACCATATAGGGGGTGAGGTAGCCGCGGTCGAACTGCATGCCTTCAACGATCTCGGAATAAGTCTCGGCGGTCTTGCTCTCTTCAATGGTGATAACGCCGTTCTGAGACACTTTTTCCATTGCATCGGCGATGAGGTTGCCGATGAACGGATCGTCCGAGGATACGGTGCCGACACGAGCGATGTCCTTGGAGCCGGAGACGGGTTTGCTGTTTGCCTTGAGCGCGTCAACGGCGACCTCGGTCGCCTGCTTTATGCCGCGGCGCATGATCATGGGGTTTGCGCCGGCAGCGACGTTTTTCAGACCTTCGGTAATCATAGCCTGCGCAAGGATGGTCGCAGAGGTGGTGCCGTCACCGGCAATATCGTTGGTCTTGGTGGAAACTTCCTTGATGAGCTGTGCGCCCATATCCTCAAACGGGTCTTTAAGGTCGATCTCTTTTGCGATCGTGACACCGTCGTTCGTGATGAGCGGAATGCCGAACTTGCGCTCGAGAACGACGTTGCGGCCCTTCGGGCCAAGGGTAATCTTAACGGTATCTGCGAGCTGGTCAACGCCGCGCTTGAGAGAGCTGCGGGCTTCCTCGCCGTAAATGATCTGTCTAGCCATAGTTCGTGTGACCTCCAAAAATGAATTATAAGGGTTTCAGCTTAAAGCGCCAAACATGAGATACGGGCTAAATTAGTCCTCGTAGATCGCCATGACTTCGTTCTGGCGCATGATGACGACTTCGTCCTCGTCAAACTTTGCCGCGAGACCGGAGTAACGGTTTGCGATGACCTTCTGACCGGCCTTCAGGAACATATCGACGGAGGACCCGTCTTCCTTCTTGCCGTCGCCAACAACAAGAACTTCAAAAATGGAGGGCTTTTCCTTCGCGTTGGAGGTCAGGATAATGCCGCTTTTGGTCTTTTCTTCTGCGTCAAGCTGCTTGAGCACAACTCTGTCGCCTATCGGATGGATCTTCATTCTGTATATACCTCCTGTATTTGTGTATAAGATTTATGGTTGTTAGCACTCAAACTCTCTGAGTGCTAACGCCTATTATAATAATCCATGCGTCCCTATTCTGCAAGCGGAATATTGACGAAATTTGGACGAAAACAAGCTTAAATTTCAGTCAATCGGCGATGGCTTACACAGAACAGCTTCGCGCGGCTTATTGCTCAGTTTTTCTTTCGATTGCTGTGAAATCCGTTTGAAATTAGCAGTCGCGGCCCGAGAATGCTACTTTTGAGCGTTTTATGGGATCCCCACAAAGCGCAGACCTTGCGGGGAAAATCCGTTGACGCAGCTTTCTGCCCGCAGAAAACAAAGTTATAAGGCGTTTCCTTGCTGCGGCAGGACGCCTAAGTACATATAGAGGTCGCATTTAATCATGCCGTTATAGAGCTTGCGCTTTTTGTCCGCGTTTTTGCCGAAGGTACGCTCGAACTCCGTATGGGACGAAAGAAGGAAAAGCTTCCAATTTTCCGAAGCAAAATACGCCTTGCCGAAGGCCTCGTAGAGCCGCTCGGCCTCGCTTTTTTCCATGATGCGCTCGCCGTAAGGCGGGTTTGTGACGAGAACGCCGCGCTCGGTCTTTCGGTCGAAGGCTGTCGCGTCCGCAAGCTCAAAAGAAATGTCGCCCGCAACGCCTGCGAGGGCGGCATTCTCCTTTGCCATTTTCACGGCGGCAGGGTCGAGATCGGAACCGAAAATGCGGTAGTCGCCGTTATATTCGTGGCCCGGTGCGTCAGCTCTCGCTTCCTGCCAGACGTGCTCGGGAATGCAGCTCCACTGCTCGGCGGCGAAGCGGCGCTTAAGACCCGGCGCACGGTTACGCGCGATGAGCGCAGCTTCAATGGGGAGCGTGCCGCTGCCGCAGAAGGGGTCGCAAAAATCGTCCCGCCCCCGGTAGCGCGAAAGATACACCATCGCGGCGGCAAGCGTCTCGCTCAAAGGCGCCGCGACATGCGCAGGCCGGTAACCGCGCTTGTGCAGCCCGTCTCCGCTCGTGTCGAGATAGATGGTCGCGGTGTCGTTCAAAATGGTGAAACGCAGTTGAATTGTTTCGCCCGTTTCATCAAACCACGAGACATGATATTTCTCCGAAAGCCTTGTGACGGCAGCTTTTCTGATGATGCTCTGGCAGTCCGGCTCGGAAAAGAGTTTGCTGTTGATGCAGTGGCCGCGCACGGGGAAAGCGGCATTTTTCGGAAGAAAACGCTCCAGCGGCAGCGCCTTCACCCCCTCGAAAAGTGCGTCGAACGTCGGAGCCTCGAACGAGCCGACCTCAATCAGCAGCCGCTCGGCGCAGCGCAGCCAGATGCTCGCCTTGGCGAGATCGTTTTCGTCTCCGTCAAAGCGGACGCGACCGTTTTCAGCGCGAACATTTTTAAGGTCGAGCCTGCGCATTTCATCCGCAAGCAGGCCTTCGACGCCAAAGTGGCAAGGGGCGCAGATCGTGAGGTTCATCATTCGTCCTCCGGCTTTTCATCATCGTCGGCCTCCGCAGCGGGCGCTTCGGCGCTCGCCGCTGTTTCGGCGGTTCTGGCGTTTTCGCACTCGGCAACGATTGTCTCGATCGTTTCGCCGGCAAAGGTCTCGTCGGCCCCGACGAGCGCGGCCTTCTTCTTATCGTCCAGATAACGTCCGCAGGCCATGAGGATCAGCTCCAGAACGATGTAGGCCAAAAGCAGGCCCGCGATGCAGGACAGGACGATGACCGTGATCTGGCTCATGCCGTTTATTCGGTCAACCTCAAGGATCGAGTCGGACAGATAGGCCGTCGCGTCTCCTGTGCTGTCGATGACGTGCGTCTGCACGAGCCAGTCCTTGTTGGACGTAAGCCAGTCGTTGAGCGTTTTGGACTGCGCCTCCGTGAGCTTCGCGGTTGTACCGTCCACGACGAAATACTTGTCAAGCCCCGCGGAACCACCTTCAACATAGGCTTTTGTTTCCGAAAGGACGGTGTCGGCGGCGCTGAGATAGCGGCGCGGCAGATGCACAACGACAAACTTGCCGTTCATTGGAACAACAGCGTATTCACCGACCGTGGTTTCGCCAGATTTTTCGTCCTCCGAATAGCCTACGATGGCATAGATGTCGCGCTTTATGAACGCGCCAGCCGCGTCGCTTTCGATGGACTGCGTCTCCTTCGGTCCCTTCATGATTTCAAAGGCCGAAAAGCGCGTTGCCGCCAAAAGAATAATCGCCGCGGCAAGCGCGACGCCGCAGCGGATCAGCGCCTTGCGAAGCCCCTCGCTGATCTTTTTGGGAGAGGACTCCGGCGTGGTCTCCGTTTCGTCGTCTGCGACGGCGGCCGGCTCGGCGCCGTTCCATTTATTGGTTTTATCTTCCATGTACGCATTCTCTTTTCTCACGGTTTTTTCCGTGTATGAATTCTAAGCCGTATTGCAGGCAAATTATACATNNAAACTTCATTCCCCGCAGACCGCGTCGAGGATGCAAAACGCCACCATGGCCTCGACGACCGGAACGGCACGCGGAACCACGCAGGGGTCGTGCCGCCCTGCCACGCGCAGGGTAACGTTTTCGTGCTTCAAAAGGTCCACGGAATTTTGCTCGCGCGAGATGGACGGCGTCGGCCGGAAGGCACAGCGCACGACGAGGGGCATGCCGTTCGTGAGACCGCCGTTAATTNNCATGATTGGTCTCCGTGAAAATACGGCCATCCTCAATGCGGATGGGGTCGTTCGCCTGCGCCCCGCGCATGGACGCAATCGAAAAGCCCGCGCCGAACTCGACGCCCTTGACTGCCGGAATCGCGTAAAGCGCGGAAGAAATGCGACTTTCCATACCGCCGAACATGAGACCTCCGATACCTGCCGGAACCCCGTTCGCCGTACACTCGATGATGCCGCCAACTGAGTCTCCGCTCGCACGGGCGTCCAGAATTTCCTTTTTCATCGCGAAGTCAAAATCCTCCGATACGGCGCGGACAACGCTGCCGACGCTGAGGATCGAAGCCGTTACGGTGACGCCCCGTCGCGCAAGCGCCTGCTTGCAGACGGCCCCCGCAACCANNCGCCGTAAGCCGCCCGCTGAAAGGGCCGCCGCCGCGAAAGTCGTTGCAGCCGCGGTATTTGATCTGTGCCGTGAGATCGGCGTGGCTCGGGCGAGGCTTTTCGGGGTGGTAGTCCTGGCTGCGCGTGTCCGTGTTGCGGATCATCGCGCAGATGGGCGCGCCGGTGCTGTGGCCGTTGAAGATGCCGCTGACAAAATCCGGCTCATCCGGCTCTTTCCGGGGCGTCGCCATCTCGGACTTGCCGGGCGCGCGGCGCGTAAGCTCTTTTTTTACTTCGTCAATATCGATATCCTCGCCCGCCGGAAAGCCGTCGAGCACCATGCCAATGGCCTCACCGTGCGACTCACCGAAAATGGTCAGCTTGATATTTTCACCAAATGTATTCATGGTTTCCCCTCATGTCTGAAAAATCAGCCCGGACGGCCAACGGAGGTAAGGCGCACATCCGGAACTCCGCGCAGGAACGCAAGCTCCCGCCCGTGGCAGGTAAACAGGATGATCTGTCGTGTTTGCGCCATTTCCCGCAGAAATTCCAGCGCGCAGCGGCAGCGCTCATCGTCAAAGTTCACGAGCGCGTCGTCCAGAATGACCGGGCAAGGCTCGTCCTCCGGCAGCGCAAGCTCACAGATGGCAAGCCGCACCGCGAGATAGAGCTGGTCGATGGCTCCCGTGCTCAAAAAGGACGCGTCCCGCGCAATGGGGTCTCCCTCCTGCCGGGCGGCGGCCCTGAGCTCCTGATCCAAAAGCACAGCATCGTACTTCCCCGCCGTGAGCTTTGTAAATATCTCCGCCGTGCGGGCGGAAAGGCGCGGGGTGATGCGGCTGGAAATGTCGTTTCCCGAGTCGGAGAGCGTGTCGAGCGCAAGCTTCAGCGCATCGTACTCAAAGCTGAGCTTTTCGCGCTCCGCCGTCAGCGCTTCGATGTGGGCACGCAGCTCGACGGGATCGCGCAGCGTGCTCTGGCGGCCCTCCCATGCGGCGGTCTCCTCACTCACAGCGCGAAGCGTTTCCTCCGCGTCCGTAAGCATACGGCGGTAGGTCGCGGCCTGCGGCCCGCCAGCAGTGTCGATCTCTTTGACGAGCGTGGACTCGATGTCCGCCCGCGCCCGCATGAGCGCCGTGAGACTGTCCTCCTGCTCGGCACGCTTGACCAAAAGTGCGCCATACTGCTTAAAAAGCGCCTCGTAGGAGGCGAGCGCGCTTTCCATGCCTTCCACCGTCAAACAGCGGTATTCCTCGAACACCGCGCTTTTTTCTTTTTCGATTCGCTCGTAGTCCCGGCGGATGAGATGGAGCCGCCCGCCCTGAACGACGGCGAGTGCCGCAAAAACGGCAGCCGGGATATAGTAGCTGAAAGCGGCGGTAACACCCGCGACGATAATGCAGGCGATAAGTATGCAGATATTCGCCGTAACGGAGCCGCCGTGGCTCTCCTCTTTGTCGAGCGCCTGAAGCTTTTTCTTGTCGGCGTTGAGCTTCTGGCGGCACTTCTGTGGGTCCTCCCGGCCAAAGGGGCCGGTATCCATGCGTTTGCCCAGCGCTTCGACCTCCTCGGTAGCGTCCTCCACGGCTTCCTCCTGCAACTTCACAGCGCGGCGGATCTCGTTCAAACGCTCGACAGTCTCCTTGCGGGCCTTTCTCTGCTCGCCGAGAAGCTTGTCCGCAAGCTCGTCGCGGCGCGCCAATGCCTCGCGCTTGGCCTTCTGAAGCTCCGCGCCCCGGCCCGCCTCCTTTGAATAGGCGGCAAGCTGGTCTTTTGCTTCGGAAAGCTCCGTTTCGATCTCCGGGAGACGGCCGTTTTTGTTGTATCTTCTGCGGCGCATGGCGGCGCGGATGCGGTTTTGCGCCTCGGAAACGGAGGAACCCTCCTCGCCGGTCTGGACGATGGCGGCGATGCGGCGCTCAAGCTCCGGGCTGCTGCCGCCGGCGGCGACCTTGCCCTGTCCGATAAAAGCGGAGCGGTCGAAAACATCCTTCGAGACGCCCACCAATGCCTCGCCGGGGGCAGAGACGTCCAGCCCGCGGACGGGGGTTGCCGTGCCCGTATAAACGGCGGTAAAGTCGCGCATCGGAGCGTTTTCGCGGCCCTGACGGGCGAGGGTGACCTCCGCTCCCTCGTACTCGACGTCCATCGTGCCGCCCATGGGCACGCCGCTCCACGGCGCAAACCGGATTTTGTCCGGCTTCACGCCGCCCTTTTCGCGGGCGGAGGTGTCGATGCCGTAGAGCATCGCCTTAATTAAGCTGCACCAGGTCGATTTTCCGCTCTCGTTTGGGGCAAAAACGATGTTGAGTCCGTCCCCTAGCTCGAGCATGTCGTTTTGCAGCGTCCCGAAGGACGCGGCCATTCTATGTATCTTCACAGCAGCCCGCCTCCGTTCTCGATGGCTTCCAGCCCATAACGCGCGGCAAGCTCAATGAGGCGCTGTTCATCCGCCGTTTTGGCTTCCTTATATTTATTGAAAAGGCGGCTGACAAAAACGCCGCTGAGCGTGTTCTCGCCGAGTCTGGCCCAGACGTCCACCTTTTCGGTCGTCTCGTCGCGAAGCTGTAGCTCGCGGAGCATGGGCGCAAAACGGCGGCGCAGGTCCATGAGATCCGGCGACTGCTCGCACTCGCCCGTCAAAACGACGCGGCAACAGTCGTTCCTCGTTAATTCCACAATCGCGGCGCCGACCGCGCGCACAGGGTCCTTTCCGCCGACATCGACCTCCGCAATCCNNTCACATACAAAGCGCCCTTTTCGCCGGTCTCGTCGTAGCCGCGGCCCTCCGTGCAGCCGGGGTAGGCGTAGCTTGTTTCTCCAACGCGGCGCAGGCCGCTGCGCGCGTGGATGTGGCCGAGGGCGACATAGTCCATGCCGCACTTCACCAGATCGTCGCGGCTGATGGAATTGTAGGCCGATTCGCTTTGCGTCACGTCCCCGTGCAGGACCATGACGTCCGGCAGGTCGTGCCGCTTCGGCGGAGCCTTAAAGTCCCGCAGAAGCGGGCGGCAGAAGGCGTTTTGAAAGCCCGCGCCCCAAAAGCGCGCGCGCACGCCGGGAAGCTCGACGCACTCAATGTTCGCGTTCGTGAACACATAGACGTTTTCAGGCAGATGCGTCGTCTCCCAAAACGAATAGGGCGTGTAGGGGTCGTGGTTTCCGGGCGCGACAAGCACCGGACACCTCAGCGCGCCCATCGTGCGGCAGAAGGCCCGCTCGGTCTCGCGCTCGGCGTCAATGCCGTTGAAAACATCCCCGCTGAGCAAAAGAGCATCCACCTCCAGACGCTCTGCCGCGTCCGCGAGACGGTAGAGCATGTCCCGCTGGCCCGCGCGGCGCGCTTTGGCGTCCTCCGGCGAGAGGGACTCGAAGGCCGAGTCGAGGTGGAGATCCGCCGCGTGTAGAAGCTTCAATTCTTTCATTGTATCCGCAGAGCCTCCATTCTCAGGCATTTTCCGGTCTCTGTGTCGAGCGTTATGAGCGCGCACTCCATTTTGCCGGGGCCGGGCGCGGATTCATAGCGCCGGGGTGGTTCGCCGAGGAATTTGGCGATGCTCTGGTTCGGGTCGATCCCCAGAACTGAAACGGCGCTT
>DEMY01000043.1:3721-18554 GCA_002359425.1 Clostridiales bacterium UBA2658 | reverse complement strand
ATAAAGCCCGTTCCCTGCGGCAGCACCTGCGCGTCCGAGGTCTGCACGTGCGTGTGCGTTCCCCAGACGGCCGAGGCGCGGCCGTCGAGATAAAAGCCCATGGCGGCTTTTTCGCTGGTGGCCTCCGCATGCATATCGACCAGAATGAGCTTTGTTTCGAGCGAGGATATAATTTCATCCGCGACGTAAAACGGGTTATCGGTATTCGTGTCGAGCGTGAAGCGGCCCATGAGGTTTATGACGGCGACGTCGCCGAACGGGGTCTTGTAAACGTCGTGCCCCCTGCCCGGGCAGCACAGCGCAAAGTTTGCCGGCCGCAGGATGCCCTCCCGCTCGTCGAGATATTCTTTTATTTCCCAGCGCGACCAGGTATGGTTGCCGAGCGTCACAACATCCGCCCCGGCGGTGAAGATATTTTCGGCCTGCGCAGGGGTCACGCCGACGACGTTTGCGTNNTCGCCGTTTACGACGGTAAACGAAACGTTATACATTTTTTTAACGGCGGGCAACCGGTGGGCGAGAAACTCCATGCCGGTCTTGCCGCACACATCGCCGACGGCGAGGATATTGACGGTCATTTTCGTCTTCCTTTCGGACGGTGCAAATTGCCAAAATTTCAGTAGCTTATATTGTAGCATATTCATATGCGCAAGTGCAAATAAATTCATAGAAATTCACAATTTACACATACTATTTTTGAAGCAGCGGAACGACCGATGTCGTTCACGCGCCGCCGGAGTCGAAAAAGCGCTTCTCCGGTCGAAAAAATAATGGAGGTATCTTCTTATGAACGCAAAGAATTTTGCCAAGGGCGTCGGCGTCGGCATGGCTGTCGGCACCGCACTGAGCATGTCCATCTCCGCTTCCAACAAGAAAAACGGTGGCCAGCACAAGGTGAGTAAGGCGCTGCGCACGATGGGCAACGTCGTTGAAAACATCGGCAACACCTTCAGCATGTAAGGAAAGCGGATATCCAGCTGAGATTTTTGCTGATTTTTGTGCGAAAAGGGCTTGCAATCTGAAAGTGATTGTGTTATTATACTCAAGCATTGTTCAGATATGCGCCATTAGCTCAGCTGGATAGAGCGTCTGGCTACGGACCAGAAGGTCGGGGATTCGAATTCCTCATGGCGTACCAGCACAAAAGAGCCGCAAATCATTGATTTTTCAGTGGTTTGCGGCTTTTTTATGCCCTTTTTGTCAATGCTTTATAATCATATTCTTGCATTTAATTGCACCTTACTGTACTATCACAACCGCCATCGATTCTAATAACGGCAACGGTGGAGATTTATTCCCCGGCAGCAACACGACTACACCGGCGACAACAACGCCCGAAAAGAAACCCGACCAGCCTGTCACAGCGGCGGCTTCTGTCACGGCAACAGCCGGACAAAACGGCGCAGCCAACGCATCGATTCCCGATCAGGCCATCACCGACGCCATCGCTAAGGCGCAGGCCGGCGCGCAGGTACAGGGAAAGACCGCAAACGGTATCGGTGTCTCGGTCACCTTGAACAATCCGGCGAATACGACATCCCTCGGCATCGTGCTGACCCAGCCTGTGCTGAAGCAGCTCACCGACGCCAAGGTACAACAGTTTGAGGTAAACGGGCAGCTTTTGACCCTGAATCTCAATCAGACGGCTTTGCAGGAAATCCAAAAGCAGAGCACCGGCGATGTGACCATCACAGTGAAGCCAGTGAGCATCAGCGGCGTTCGCAATGCCTATGAAATCACCATCGGCACGGTGAAGGACGGCAAAACCGTGAATATCACTTCGCTCGGCAACGGTAGTGTAACGCTCTCTATCCCTTATACATTGGGCAAGAACGAAACGGCAGGCAGTCTGTATGCGGTCTATGTGGATGAAAACGGCAACGTTACCCGCATCGCAGGTTCCGCATACGATGCGGGCAGCAAGCGTGTGATTTTCACCACAACTCACTTCTCCCTGTATGGCGTGGGCTACACCGCTCCGAGCGCAAAATTCGCGGACATCTCCGGCCATTGGGCCAAAGATTCCATCGACTATGTGGTAGGCCGGGGGCTGTTTGCCGGGACCTCAGACACCACCTTCGCTCCAAACACCGTCATGACCCGCGGGATGCTGGTGACAGCCCTCGGCAGACTGGCCGGTGCGGACACCATGCTCTATACCACCAACAGCTTTACGGACGTGAAGGCGGGAAGCACCTTCCAGCCTTACATTGAGTGGGCGTATCAGAAGGGAATTGTCCGGGGCATCGGCAACAGTCAGTTCGCCCCGGATCTGGCCGTTACCCGCGAGGAAATCGCGGTCATATTCGTAAACTATGCCAAAGCCACCGGCTACAAACTGCCTGTCACCCGTGAGGAGACCGCCTATGCGGACTCCTCCAGCATCGGAAGTATTTACAAAACGGCAGTCATGGCTATGCAGCAAGCAGGTATTATGGTGGGCGGCACGGACAACAAGTTTAACCCGAAAACCAGTGCCACCCGTGCAGAGGTTTCCGCAATGCTCCATCGCTATATCACGCTGACCATCGATCCTGCCACTGCGCAGGGCTGGGCGAAGAATGACGCCGGGCAGTACCTCTACTATAAGGATGGCAAGGCTCTCACAGGAACGCAGACCATCGACGGCACAAAATATTTTTTCAGCACGGATGGTACGCTGAAAACAGGCTGGGTACAGGACGGCGGCAACTGGTATTACTATTCCGGCAACATCCGTCTCACCGGCTGGAGAGACATCGAATCGAACGGAAACACCAAGCGTTACTACTTCGATGCCAACGGCGTCATGACAGCCGGCAAATGGCTGGAAATCGACGGCAAGTGGTATTACTTCTACGCCGACGGCTCCCTTGCCAGAAGCACTAATGTAGACGGCTATGAGGTGGACGAGAACGGTGCGAGAAAAACAAAGTAGTTACAGCAAAATTCATATACACCCGGCTAAAGCCGGAGATGCAAAGCTGAGGATCTAAGGCGCTTATACACTATAATAATAGCCTGACTGCCAAAAACCGCGCAGAGCCTGCCCCCTTCAAGAGGCAGGCTCCGCGTCATATTTTACAGATATTTGGGGTATCGGACAGGGCTTTCGTTACGCGCCGCGGTGAAACGGGGTCACTGATGTGTACCCTATATTCGCTTTAATGGCCTTCGTACTTATCATTCGTGGCATTAAATTATCAGGTGAATATGCTATATACTTATCAGAATCAGGTTTTAATGCAACGCCATTTACATATGAAATTTTGCTGACTTTCCCCAAATTCTTCCGAACTCCGCTTGTGTTAATATTAGAAAGATCAATTGGAGTTGTAGCTTATTTTCTCTCTGCTGTAACAACAGTAGCTCGAACGCAATCGTCGCCACCGTTTCAGTCGCACGTGCTTGAACCGCCTCCCGTACCTCCGCGACCACCGGCCATGTTCCCGTCACCAACGGACATAGCTGTAGATGATATAATATATAGAGAGAAATAACGAGAATCGTACTAAGTGATAAACTAATTGTCTGTTTCATTTAGGCATCCAAAACAAAAGGTCGGAAATCCTCCTCATGGCGTACCACAATAGAAAGTCCCGGAAAAACTGATAATTCAGATGCTTCCGGGACTTTTTTGTTTATCCGCTTATATGCCGATTGGGAAATTCGAGGACGGACAATTGTTTTTGGAGCGATTTGATTGCAACTTTTTTGCTGATTGCGGCTGGAAAAATCGCTGGAACTTGAATGCGGCAGAGGCCGAAAGGCTCCTGCCGCTTTTTTATTTATTAATGTCACCGCGCTTCATACGGTGTCCTTTCGGAATAGTCGTAATAGCGATACAAAGCGTCCCTCTGCGCGACAGCGATATTCTGCGAGTTGATATACGTGCAGACCTTGTTTTTCTTGCTGCGGAAATTGCGATTGATCCCCTCTGAGATCTATTTGATGGATTTATTTTACAATATCGCGAGTTTCATCTGCACAGAATTTCCAAAAAAGGCCAAGACCACCCTTGAAAAAAGCGGCGGATGCGTATAATATTATTATAGATGCGTTTTGTGTAAGAACCGCGAAACGCAAAGCGGGCTACGTTCGCTGTGCCCGTTTTCCCCGCACGGGCACAGCGAACGCACACAAAAAATCAACACAGAATTGAGGAAAAAATGACTTTAGCACAAATCATTGCAATCGCGATCTTTCTCACGATGTTCGTGATGATCGTCCTCGACAGGGTCGAGCGGCAGATTGTCACGCTCGTCAGTGGTCTTTTGGTCATCGTGCTCGTATTCGGCTTCTGTATGCACAGCACGGAGGCCATCATGAACACGCTGAATGTGAAGACCATCTTCACAACCGGCTTCTGGTACGGTGGATCCGAGGGCGTCTCGGTAGGCATCAACTGGGAAACGATCATTTTCATCGCAGGCATGATGATCATGGTCGAGGGCCTTGGAAACGCGGGTGTTTTCCACTGGCTCTGCCTCTGGATTGCAAAAAAGGTCAACTACCATACGGTGCCGCTTCTCGTCTGCTTTGGAACGATCTCCACCCTGCTTGCAATGTTTATCGATAGCATCACGGTTATTCTGTTTCTCGCAGCCGTCACAGTTGAGCTTGCAAAAACGCTGAAGTTCGACCCAGTCCCGATGATACTCACAGAAATATTCTGCGCGAACCTTGGCGGCTCGTCCACCATGTGCGGCGACCCGCCAAACATCATCATCGGCACCTCCCTGCACCTGTCGTTCTTCGACTTTTTATTGAACACCGGTGTGATTGCGGGCATCTGCTTTATTTTCGCCATCATCTACTTCTACCTCTGTTTCCGCAAGGAACTCAGGGATAGCGAGGCTCTGCGCGATCCGGACATTATCTATCCAGATCCGAAGGATGCAATTACGAACAAAAAAGCCTTTATTGCAAACATCGTCGTTTTCCTGCTCGTCGTCGTTCTTCTCGTAACGCACGCGCAGACGACGCTTTCAGTGGCATTCATCGGCGTTATTGCGGCGGCGCTCACACTCCTCACGGCGGCAATCACAACGGACAAAAAGCAGACCGCATCCATCCTCACAAACCTCGACTACAAAACGCTTTTGTTCTTCGTAGGCCTGTTCATTGTCGTCGGCGGGCTGGAGGAGACGGGCATTCTCAAGCTTATTGCCACCTTTATCGACAACATGAGTCACGGCAACGTCTATCTCATGGTCGCCATCGTCATCTGGGTCGCCGCAATCGCGAGCGCCTTCGTTGACAATATTCCGTTCGCCGCGACGATGGTCCCGGTCATCCGCGACATGGCGGCGGCGATCTCGGGCGTTGACCTCAACCTGCTGGCATGGACGTTGGCGATGGGCGCTGACCTCGGCGGCAGCGGCACTCCGATCGGTGCTTCCGCAAACGTCGTCGGCACCTCCATCGCCGCGAAGAGTGGCCACGATATCACTTGGGGCAAATACTGCAAGTACTGTGCTCCTGCAACCATCATGGTCACGCTTGTGTCGATGCTTTGTATCTATGGCCGCTATCTTAGCTAAGCATCGAACCTGTAAAACGGCGGGGGGAAAAGCGTCGCTTACGCGTTTGGGTTCTACTACGGCGTTCCCCGTGAAAAGGCGCTGGAAGCCCCGACGCGCACCGACCGCAAATCATAACAGGCACTATACGACCGCATGGGGCAGGGCGGAGCGCTACAACCTCACGATACACAGCGCCCGTTTCAATATAGAAGGCGCGATTGGCCTCATTCTGGGGGCCGTCGCAGCGGCGAAATAATCCATAACGCAAAAAATGATCTATTCTTCCGCCTTCTCCGTCTCCTCTTTGCGGCGGACGGTTTCGGCCGCTTCCTGTGCGATCTCGGCATACCATTTCAAATAAGAGGTCTGCCATGCGAGCTTTTCGCGCGCGGCGCCGGTCTCACCCGCTAGATGCGTGCGGAAATACGTCTCGTTTTCAGCGATGAAGGCCGCGCGTTCGACCGATTGGGGCAATCTAAAATACGCGCCCAGATAGTCGAGATAATACTTTCCGTCCGCATCCCGCGAAAGGCAGTATTTTTCGCAATTTCCATCCGCCGTATCCGCATCCTTTGCCAGCAGCTCCATGAGGGAGTCGTCGGCAATGACGCGCGGATAAACGGCCAGCTCGCTTTCCAGCTCCGTCGCACGCACAAGAGCGGAACCCCAGACCATGACACTGTCGATAAAAAGATTTCCGACGGTCGCGCCGCCGCGAAACAGGTAATGGTACATTTCCATGCCAACAATCTGGATGGCGGAGACGAGCGTCAGCGTGGCGCGGACGCGGGAAAGGTCCCGCTCCGGCGTACCGGTCAGACGGCAGGCAATGATGATATTGTCTGAAAAAACCTTTATCTTGCACTTTGGAAAGATTGCGTTCGAGCCGTGCGCGCCGGAATCGATCGCGGCCTGCAAAAGATAATGCAGGCGGTTCAACGACTCGTCCTCCGCCTCGTGAATCAGTTTTTTCCCGGCCAAAAGGTCGAGATAAGCCACAAAATGTGGAGCCGTTTTATAGAGAGCATCAGGCATATTTTTTTCAGTCCTTCAACCAAAAATGAAGCGTCCAGGAAAGAAACAGGGCCGGCGGCTGCCAGCCCAGTTTATCGTTTGTTCCTTAAAAAGATCAGAGTTCGATCTTGCCTTCCTTGCCGCTGATAACATAATAAACCGCGTTTTCCTCGGGCTTTACATAGAGCTTGCAGGAGAGGACACCGCCCTTGTTTTTCTCGCGATAGTCGGCCTTGGCGCGCTCAACAAGCTCGTCGCAATTGAATTCCCGCTCCCCATACTGGACATAGATGATGGGCGTCACAGCGGAGGTTCCCTCGCGGCCTGCCTGCTTTGCCTTTGCCTGCACCTTCTCGTGATTTTCTTTGGCCTTCACGCCGGCGTTTCTTCCGGCTTCGACTGCCAGATCACCAGCGGTCTTTCCAGCTGCTCTGGCTTTATCCCCGGCTGTTTTGCCCACCTCTTTTGCCTTTTCGCCGGCAGCTTTTCCAGCTTCCTTCGCCTTGGACTCGATATTTCTGCGTCCGTCCTCGGCTTTTTCGCCTACAGCCTTACCAGCCTCTCTGGCTTTTTCTTCTATCATCTTCTGGCCTTCTCTGGCTTTTTCGCCGACGGCCTTGCTAACTTTCGCAACAGCGTCGCCGACAGGCTCCAGCTTTTCCATGATCTCATCCGGGTTCAACTTGATGTCCGCCATACCGAGTCACTCCTTTAAATATGTTTGTAAGGCCTGCGTATAGAGGGGAGATGCCTGCGGGTGATTTATAGCTCCATAATAGGACAAAACGCTGTGGAAAGCAATCCGATATTGTAAATTTTCTCAAATTTTTTCTCATGTACGCAGGCACAGACGGACTTCGCCCTGCGCGGCAGAGGGCAGCCTCGATTTTCCCGAACTGCGCAGGAGGAAACCGCGCCCGCACAGGTATCGTCCCAAGAGGGCCAGAGGATATCGAAGGACAAAATAAGCATAAAAACGTGGATAAGCTACTAAGATTTCCGACCGCCAAAACGCTGAAATGCACAATTATGCCCATCAAGTGCTGTAACTCCTCCATAAAAATCCGTATTATTTGCATTTACGGGGCAAAGTTGTTATAATATGTGCGTCGGAACCGGCAAGGCCGGAATTTACCCCGATACCGAAAAAAACCGGCTCTTGCCGGATGGAGAATACAATGCGAATTTACTTTTTAGACACAGAAAATATCGGCGCGGCGTGGATAGACGCTGTCTTGCGTGACGAGGAGGTCGGCGAAGTCGTCGTTTTTTATACAAAAAACTCTCAGCCTGTGCCGCTCACGGCGCTGCCGAAGCTCGGCGGCATCTGGGAAAAGCTCACCTTCGTCGAGTGCTGCGTCGGGCAGAACGCGCTGGACTTTCAGCTCTCCAGCGAGCTTGGCTACCGCGTGGCCGGCGCGCCGAAGGATGAATATGTCATTCTCTCGCGCGATTCGGGCTACGATGCCATCGTCAAATACTGGCAGCAGAAGGATATCGCGGTAAGCCGCCACGCGCCGGAGGAGGTAAGGCCCACGATTGGAACGGCGACGGTGACCGTCTCTGTCCCGCTTCCCGCCCCCGCTGAAAAACGCCGCCGCGCGCGCACGGCGAAGCCGAAGCCGGCCCAGCCCGCCGAGCCTGGCGTNNGACGCAGAGCTTTCGGACGCCGAGGCGCCGGTAACGGCCATTTTGGAAAAAATGCGCGGCATCAACGAGGACCAGCGCCTCACGCGTATCTACCGCGCGCTCATTCAGGCCTTCGGTCAGACCAAGGGTCTGTCCATCTACAGCGCCGTAAAGCCCGGCATCAAAGCGTTTTATACCAAAACGCCGGATGCTGCCGCCACGACTTTGGAGTCCTCCGCAGTGCCCACGCTCGAAGGACAATAAGGCGCGAAATCGACTCGCCCGCCCAAAAAAGGCGGGCGTTTTCTCTTACAAAGCCGTTACAAAAGCTACAAATCATCTCAATCCGGCATAAGTGGTTGACCCGGTCCATAGCGGAGCATATACTTGTTTACATAATGTATGACCGCATGGAAAGCGGGCCAGAAAAACAGGGGGCCTCAGTTTGAAAAAGCGTATGCTATCTATTCTATTGGCATTGGCGCTGCTCACAGGAGCAAGCGGCTTTGCCTCTGCGAACAACACAAAGCTTGTGGCACTGACCTTTGACGACGGGCCGACTGCAAATTACACGCCCGTGCTGCTGGACGGCCTTTCGGCACGCGGTGTCAAGGCCACTTTCTTCCTCGTCGGTAGAAGCGTTTCCTACTACCCGGAGCTGTCTGTGCGTGAGGACGCGGAGGGGCATCAGGTCGCGGATCACACATGGAGCCATGCGTGGCTCACAAAGTGCGGCCCCGCGCAGATTGTGGATGAGGTCTATTCGGCAAGCACAGAGCTAAAGCAGCTCACCGGCCGTTCAAATTATTACCTCCGCGCGCCTTACGGCGCTGTGAACAGCACCGTTAAGGACTGCGTGGGGATGCCGATCATTCTCTGGAGCGTCGATCCCGGCAACGGCAATATGAACACCGGGGAAGCGGCGATGATTCAAAACGCTGTCGCCAACGCCTATGACGGCTCCATCATCATCCTGCACGACTCCTCACAGAAAAACGTGAACGTTGCGCTCTACGCAATCGACCAGCTTCGCGCAAAGGGCTACGAATTCGTGACGGTCGAGGAGCTTTTCCGCCTGCGCGGCGTCACGCCGCAGAATGGCGCGGTTTATTACAATGTCCCCCGCTCGGCGGCGGAGACGAGCTTTAACGAATCAAAGCTCTTTACCCACTGGGCATACAAGGACATTCAGTTTGTCGAAAAAGAGAAAATCATGACGGGCGACGGCAAGTCTTTTTCTCCAAATACATACGTCTCGCGCGCGATGGCGGCAAGCATCCTCTGGCGCATGGCGGGAAGTCCGGCGGTTGGGGCGGCGGCGACGCCCTCGCCGGTTCCGTCCCCGACGCTGCCTGTTCCGCGGGAGGGCACAAACGCTCCGTCATCGCCGCTCCCCACCTCGAGTACCTCTGTGCCGGAGCCATCGGCAGCTGCCTCGCCTTCGGCCAGCACGCCTCCGGCCGCTTTGTCGCCACTCCCAGCGCCGAGTCCCTCTGCACCGGAACCATCAGCGTCTGTCTCGCCTTCCGCCAGCACGCCTCCGGCCGTGCAGGTCTTTCCGGACGTTCCAGCAGGGCAATGGTACGCCGAAGCGGTCGCCTGGGCACATAAAAACGGCTATCTCCGCGGCGGAACGGACGGGAAGTTCAATCCCGACGCATACATGNNGCTTGCCCGCTACCGTCAAACGGCGCTCAAGGCCATACCGAAGACGAGCGCCCCGGCGGTTTACGCCGACGACGACCGCATCGAGAGCTGGGCGGTCGAGAGCGTTTCCCTTTTCCGAAACGCCGGCTTCTCCTCCAAAAACGACCCGCAGATTTTCCGTCCAAAGGACAACGCCACCAGAGCCGAGACAGCGGAGCTTATCGCGTGGCTTATGCAAAACGTAAAATAACGAAAAAGCGGAACGGCACAAACCGTTCCGCTTTTTTATTTTCTTGTTACCTCGTCGAAAAGGGTCTGCGCCTGCTTTTGACGGCGTTCGGTCTCGGCGGGATCATATTCGATCTTTAAAACACCGCCTTCGCCCGCGCCGACAGGGACCAGCGCGCAGGGGAGGTTTGCAAAGCGCCCGTCCGGCAGCTCGACGACGGCGAATTTTCCTTCAAAACGGTCAATCGTAACGTACATAGCCCGCTCCCTTCAGCGTTCGGTCGTGACTGAAATGTTCGCGCCGTCGGACGTCATTGTGACAGTGCCATTCTGGTCCGTGCGGTAGACTGCCACACCCGCAGAGCTTAGCCGCTTCAAAACGGCGGCGGTGGGGTGTCCGTAATCGTTATCCGCGCCAACTTCGATGACGGCGTACTTCGGCGCAACCCGCTTCAAAAACGCGGCGCTCGTCGAGGAACTGCTGCCATGGTGGCCAACCTTGAGGACGTCCGCCTGCACGTTCGCAGTGATCTCCTTTTCGGAAAGCGCCTCCGCATCTCCCATAAAGAGAAATACGTTATTCTTGTAGCTCAATCGGATAACAACCGAGTAATTGTTGAGGTCGTCGTAGCTGTCGCTGTTTGGCGCGACGACGACGGCGGCAACGCCGTCCTCGTCAAAAAGCGCCGCCCCCGCGCGCACAATCCCGGCCCTGAGGCCCTTTGACTGGATGGAGGTCAGGAGCTTTTTATACGCCTGCGTCGTCGCCGTCGCATTCGGCATGAAGACCGTGCCAACGGCAAAGCTCTCAATAACCTTCGGCAGCCCGCCGATGTGGTCGGCGTGGGGATGCGTCGCGACGAGGTAGTCGATCTTCGTGACGCCGAGCGCGCGCAGATCGGAAACAACCCTGTCGCCATATTCGGCCTCGCCCGCGTCGATGAGCATCGTCTTGCCGTTCGGCAGCGTCACGAATTCCGAATCGCCCTGCCCGACGTCGAGAAAGCGCACCGTGAGCTTCCCGTCCGCAGTATAGCCCTTTGAGGTATCGATGACGACCGTGTTCGTCTCCCGCACCCAGTCAACGCCGAAATTTACCGCCGCGCCAAGGTCGCGGAGCTTGAAATAATTGTTTTCACCAATGGTGTAGGCTTTGAGGCTAATCTGCTTTCCATTGAGCCAGACGGACGAGGTCGAGCTATGCGCTTCCGGCGCCGTAACGCCGGAAAACGTCAGCTCACCGCCAACGGGCGTGTACGCCTTTCCCGATGTGAGCGAGATGGCGTTTTTTGCCCCGTCCCAGCCGACCTCAAACTGTTTTTCGCTGCCGGACAGGGCGCAGGCCAAATCGCGCAGCTTAAAATAGTTGTTGTCGCTTATATTATAGGCTTCAAACGCGACGGTTTTGCCATTTACGAGCACTGCCGATGACGTCGCCTTCGCCGCAACGCCCGCTGCCGAAGCAAACGACGCAAAAAGCGCCGACAGCAGCGCCGCAGCGAGAAAAATACTCCGTATTTTTTTCAGCTTCAAAATGCTCCCAACCTCTCAAATGCATAAAATTTTCCGCTCCTGCCAGTATACCCGCTCTGGCGGTACTTTGCAAGGGCGCGCAAAAGGGGACGCGTCTTTCGGCGCGCCCCTTTCGTGCTGGGGTATTTGTGTGTATCGGAGAAGATGAATTACTTTGTTTTGAGGCCGATGCTGCCGGCAATGACCATGCGCTGGACTTCGCTGGTGCCTTCGTAGATCTCCGTGATCTTCGCGTCGCGCATCATGCGCTCAACGTGGTACTCACGGATATAGCCGTAGCCGCCGAGGAGCTGGACGCAGCGGCGGGTAACGTCACTGGCGTTCTCGGAAGCGATGAGCTTTGCCATAGCAGCATCAACGGAGTAGCGAATCTTTTCGCCGGCGTTTGCGGCGTCCTTCGCGCAGGCAGCGGCGTAAACGAGGTACTTCGCTGCCTGTGTGCGGGCGTACATATCGGCCAGCTCAAACTGCGTGTTCTGGAAAGCGGCGATCTTTCTGCCAAACTGCTCGCGCTCATTGACATACTTGACCGTCTCGTCGAGAGCGCCCTCGGCGATGCCGAGCGCCTGTGCGGCGATGCCAATGCGGCCGCCGTCCAGCGTTGCCATGGCGATCTTGAAGCCCATGCCCTCTTCGCCGAGCAGATTTTCCTTCGGAACGATGCAGTCTTCAAAGATGAGGTCGGTCGTGGAGGAGCCGCGAATGCCCATCTTCTTTTCGTGTTTGCCGTTGGAGAAACCCTTGAAGCTGCGCTCAACGATGAACGCGGAAATGCCGCGGTTGCCATCCTCGGGCTTGGTCATGGCAAAGATGATGAAGGTGTCCGCAACGGCACCGTTCGTGATGAAGCACTTGGAGCCATTGAGGACATAGTGGTCGCCGTCGAGGACCGCAACGGTCTTCTGACGGGAAGCGTCGGTGCCCGCGTTCGGCTCGGTCAGGCCGAAGCCGCCGAGCTTGCGGCCGGAGGCGAGGTCGGGGATGTATTTCTTTTTCTGCTCCTCGGTGCCGAAGTGCAGGATCGGATCGATGCACAGGGAGGTATGGCCGGAAACGATAACGCCGGTGGTCGCGCAAGCGCGGCTCATTTCCTCAACGCAGAGGATATAAGTGAGGATATCGCCCCCCTGGCCCTCGTACTGCTCGGGAACAGGGATACCGAGGAAACCGGCTTCCGCCATCTTCGGAACGTTTTCTTCCGGGAACCGCTCATTTTCGTCGATCTCTTCGGCGATGGGCTTCACTTCCTTTTCCGCAAACTCGCGGAACATCTTCTGCATATCGAGCTGGTCTTCATTGAGTCTGAATTCCATGATTATCCTCCAAAATTGTATAAATTAAGTTAGCAGCGGAGGCGGGCAGCTTTTGCCCGCCTTTCCGCAGTATTTATTTTACAGCTCATCGACAGGGATCTTCTCGCCATTTGCATAGGAGTAGAAGCCCTTGCCAGTCTTGCAGCCCAGCTCGCCCGCGCGGACCATCTTGCGGAGCAGCGGGTGCGGACGGTATTTCTGGTCGCCAAATTCGCGATAGAGCGTTTCCATGACGGAAAGGCAGATATCGAGGCCGATGTAGTCGCCAAGCTCCAGCGGGCCCATCGGATGGTTCGCGCCGAGCTTCATGGCGGAGTCGATGTCGCTGATGGAGGCGATGCCGTCCGCGTAGATGCCAACACCCTCGTTGATTTCCGGCACGAGGATGCGGTTGACGACGAAGCCTGCGGCTTCCTTGACTTCGACCGGAGTCTTGCCGATCTCGGTTGCAATGGCCTTGATCTTGTCAACCGTCTCGCGGGTGGTGCTGTAGCCGGCGATGACTTCAACGAGCTTCATGACGGGAGCGGGATTGAAGAAATGCATGCCGATGGTGGCGTGCTCAATGCCCTTGCCGATCTCCGTGATGGACAGGGAGGAGGTGTTGGAAGCGAGGATGCACGCGGGCTTGCAGATTTTATCCAGCTCGCCGAAAGTCTCCTTCTTGACCTTCATGTCCTCAAACGCCGCCTCGACGATGAGGTCGCAATCCTTGCAGAGGTCTTCCTTGAGGCCGGTCTGGATGCGCCCAAGGATGGCGTCCGCAGCTTCCTGCGTCATCTTGCCCTTGGCTATGCGCTTGTCAAAGCCCTTCTGGAGCTTTGCCTTGCCGTTTGCGGCCCACTCGGCCTTGATGTCGCAGAGAGCGACTTCATATCCTTCGACCTGTGCGAAAGCCTGCGCGATACCGGCACCCATGGTGCCCGCGCCGATGATACCAACCTTCATGCTGTGTACGCTCCTTTTAAGTAATTTTTTAGTTGGGGCGGGACGGACCCGCCCCCCGATTATGTGCCTTAGTTGTTCGTGAAAACGGCCTTCGGCTTCGGCTTTTCCTTGGAGAGGAAGCAGCCCATGCCCTCTTTCTGGTCGTGCGTTTCAAAGCAGTCGCCGAAAAGCTTTTCCTCAACGGCGGCAGCCTTGTCGATCGGAAGCTCGATGCCCTCGTTCATGGCCTTTTTGCAGTTGCGGACAGCGATGGGGGCGTTGGAGGCAATCTTTGTCGCGAGCTTGAGAGCGTTTTCCATAAGCTCCGCCTGCGGATAGACGGCGTTCACGAGACCGATGCGGAGCGCTTCGTCCGCCTTTACGTTGAGGCCGGAGTAGACGAGCTGCTTTGCCATGCCCATGCCGACAAGGCGGGAGAGCCGCTGTGTGCCGCCGAAGCCCGGCGTAATGCCGAGGCCGACTTCCGGCTGGCCAAACATGGCGTTATCGGAGCAGATACGGATGTCGCAGCTCATGGCAAGCTCGTTTCCACCGCCGAGCGCAAAGCCGTTGATGGCCGCGATCACGGGGAGCGGGAAGCTCTCAATTGCGAGGAACAGGTCGTTTCCGAGCTTGCTGAACGCTTCGCCCTCGGCCTTTGTCATCGTGCTCATGGCACCGATGTCCGCACCCGCGACAAAGCTCTTGTCACCGGAGCCGGTGAGAACAACGCAGCGGACGGCGTTTTGGTCAATGGCCTCGAAAGCGGCCTTGAGGTCTGCAAGAACCTCGGGGTTCAGCGCGTTCAAAGCCTGCGGACGGTCGATGGTGATGACCTCGACAGCACCCTTTACTTCAGTTGTTACGAAAGCCATAATTGCCCCCTTAGTCCATCTCAACGATGGTCGCGCAGCCCATACCGCCGCCGACGCAGAGGGTCGCGAGACCCTTCTTCGCGCCGCGCTTCTTCATTTCATAGAGCAGGGACACGAGGATGCGCGCACCGGAGCAGCCGACCGGGTGGCCGAGGGCGATCGC
>DEMY01000043.1:0-3673 GCA_002359425.1 Clostridiales bacterium UBA2658 | reverse complement strand
GACGCCAAGCTCCTTGGCCTTATCCTCGCTCATGAGAACCATGGCCGCCGCGCCGTCGTTGATGCCGGAGGCGTTACCGGCGGTAACGACACCGCCCTCTTTCTTAAAGGCGGGCTTGAGCTTTGCGAGCGCTTCAACCGTGACGCCGGGGCGCGGACCCTCGTCCTTATCGAACATAACGGTCTCTTTTTTGACCTTCACGGGAACCGGAACGATCTCTTCCGCAAACGCGCCGCTTTCGACGGCGGCACTGGCCTTGTTCTGGCTGTTCACAGCGAACTCGTCGAGCTGCTCGCGGGTGAGGCCCCACTGCTCGGCAACGTTTTCGGCGGTGACGCCCATGTGATAGTTATTGAAAGCATCCGTGAGACCGTCGGCGATCATGGAGTCAAGCAACTGGCCGTTGCCCATGCGATAGCCGAAACGGGCCTGGGGCAGAAGATACGGAGCCTGAGACATGCTCTCCATGCCGCCTGCAACGACGATGTCGGCATCGCCGGTTTCAATCATGCGGGCAGCTTCGTTGATGCTGTCAAGACCCGAGCCGCACAGGACGTTAATCGTGACGGCGGGGACTTCTACGGGCAGGCCCGCCTTGACGGACGCCTGACGCGCGACGTTCTGGCCGCAGCCAGCCTGAAGGACGCAGCCCATGTAGACCTGATCGACCTGCTCGGGCTTGACGCCCGCACGGACGAGGGCTTCCTTGATGACGATGGTGCCGAGCTCAACGGCTGTGATGTTGGCGAGTGCGCCACCCATTTTGCCGATAGCCGTACGGCAGCCGCCTGCGATAACTACTTTTCTCATGTGATAACCTCCCAAATTTTGTATGCTGTGATAGGAAATATCTTGGCTGGAATGGGACATACACCGACAACTGAACATCACGTTTGCCGAATGTTCAATTGTCACCGAATTAACAATCTTGCGTGATTACATGATATTACTTTGTTACAAATTTGTCAATCTAAAAATTGCACTATCATGCTCCCAAATTCAGATTATTGTTTGTGTATTTTCTCTAAAACTCTCAACTCTGCCCCACCACAGTTCGTTAAAGGGCTAATTAGTTTCTTTTATAAAACGAAAAAGCCACTTTGTCAATGGGTAATCCCACTTATTTGCCCAAAAGAATGAACAAAATAACGGTCGAGTGTCTAATCATTTTTGATTTACGGCCTTGACCTGCCCGGCAGAGAGTGTTAAAATAATGACTAATTCTATGCTCCGACGCAATACTTCGGTCGGAAAGTCCGCACCTTTGGCGCCGCGCCGCCAGACTTTGCATCGCAAAACATCTCATAAGAATTCAACGCGCTCCGTGCTATTTAAAGCTTTATAAACGCTTTTTATAGCATTCCAGTATTCCGTATTGACGCCTTATTTTCCCTTGCAAACATAAAACTGAACTTATAAGAAAGCGCAATAACAAATCACATATAGGAAAGAGTGAACGACAAATGGATTTTCAGCAGATGTACAAGGCCAAACTCGTAACCGCCGACGAAGCGGCGGCGCAGATCAAATCCGGCGACTGGGTCGATTTCGGCTGGGGCGTCACCATGCCGGACGCCGTGGACGCGGCGCTGGTATCAAGGCTTCCTTCGCTCACAGATGTCAAGTTCCGCAGCGCGCTGACCGTAACCCGGCCCAAAATTTTTGATATTGAGGACCCGGGCGAACATTTCGTCCGGAATTCGTGGCACATGGGCGGCGTAGAGCGCAAGGCGCTCGACGCAGGCTTTTGCTACTATGCGCCGATCAAATATTCCGAGATCACGCGCTACTATCGCGAAAGCATTCCGCGGGCGGACGAGGTCGTTATCGCCGTCGCACCAATGGACGAACACGGCTGGTTTTCCTTCGGCCCGAGTGCGACACACTTCGGCGCCGTGTGCGAAATGGGAAAGAAACTCATTCTGGAAGTAAACAAAAATATTCCGCACTGCCTTGGCGGTGTTGAAAGCGGCATTCACATCTCGGAAGTCGATATGGTCGTCGAGGGCGAAAATCCCCCGATGCCGGTACTCAAGAATTCCGCGCCGTCGGATGTCGATATTGCGGTGGCAAAGCAAATCGTGCCTTTAATCCCGAACGGAGCCTGCATCCAGCTTGGCATCGGCGGGATGCCCAACGCCGTCGGCGGCCTGATCTGCGACAGCGATCTCAAAGATCTCGGCGTACACAGCGAGCTGTATGTGGACGCCTTTGTAGACATGTCGCTTGCCGGCAAAGTGAACGGCAGCAAAAAGAACCTCGACAAAGGCCGTCAGGTCTACGNNCCCGGTTGACTATACGAACAACATGCACATTATCAGTTGCATCGACAATCTCATCTCAATCAACAACGCAGTCGAGATCGACCTCTTCGGACAGGTGAACGCCGAAACCGCCGGCTTCCGTAACATCTCCGGCGCGGGCGGGCAGCTCGACTTCGTACTGGGTGCCTATCTCTCCAAGGGCGGCAAAAGCTTTATCTGCTGCTCCTCCGTGCACAAAAATCGCGACGGCTCGCTTTCCTCCCGCATTTTGCCGACGCTGCAACGCGGCTCCGTCGTCACGGACACGCGCGCAAACCCTCAGTATATCGTTACCGAATACGGTATGACGAACCTCAAGGGCAAGTCCACATGGGAGCGCGCCGAGGCCCTTATCGGCATCGCCCACCCCGATTTCCGAGACGAGCTGATTGCAAACGCAGAGGAAATGCACATCTGGAGAAAGAGCAACAAACGATAAAAGGTTTTTGATAAAAAGACGCATCCGTCAGGGGTGCGTCTTTTTTTGTTCTTAGAGAACTCCGTTTCATATTTTTTTCTTCTTTTTCTATGCGCTGGCGACGAAAGCGTGCGTTTTTTGTATCCCCGCCTAAAAACGGTAAAACGGGTCATACTAAGTCCGAATATAGCGCAAACAGCAGTCATTTGGCTGAAAAACGAGAAAGGAAGACATTAAAAAATGGCAAAGAGAATTGACTCCATCCCGAAAAAAGATGGTTTCCGTATGCCCGGCGAGTTTGAGGCGCAGCAACAGATTTGGATGACCTGGCCAGAGCGTCCAGACAACTGGCGCAACGGCGCAAAGCCCGCGCAGAAGGCCTATGCCGACGTCGCGACCGCTATCCGTCAGTTTGAACCGGTGACGATGGTCGNNGCCGCAAGCGTTTGCCCGCAAACATCCGCGTGGTCGAAATGGCAAACGACGACGCATGGATACGCGACTGCGGCCCGACTTTTCTGAAAAACGACAAGGGCGAGCTTCGCGCGGTCGATTGGGATTTCAACGCATGGGGCGGTCTGGTCGATGGATTGTACTTCCCGTGGGCCAACGACGACGCCATCGCGCAGAAGGTCTGCGAGATCGAGGGCGTTGACACTTACCGCACACCCGGCTTCGTCCTTGAGGGTGGCTCCATCCACGTTGATGGCGAGGGAACGCTCCTGACGACTGAAATGTGCCTCCTGAGCGAGGGCAGAAACCCGGATATGACGAAGGAGGAGATCGAAGAGAAGCTCAAGGAATACCTGAACCTTGAAAAGGTCATCTGGATCAAGGACGGCATCGACCCTGAGGAGACGAACGGCCACGTTGACGACGTCGCTTGCTTCGTCCGCCCCGGTGAGGTCGCCTGCATCTGGACCGACGATCCCCAAAACCCGTTTTATAACGA
>DEMY01000103.1:6500-20196 GCA_002359425.1 Clostridiales bacterium UBA2658 | reverse complement strand
TACCGCGAAATGAGCCCGCAGACAGGGGAGTTCTTCGATTTCATGAAGGAAAACGAGCTTTTTGATCTCGACAGCAAAAAGGGCAAGGCCGGCGGCGGCTACTGCACCGGCATCCCGGACTATAAAAGTCCGTTCATTTTCTCGAATTTCAACGGCACTGCGGGCGATGTCGATGTTCTCACACACGAGGCGGGCCACGCCTTTGCCGACTATACGGCGAGAAACAATCCGCTCTCCGAGCTCAGATGCCCGACTATGGACGGCGCGGAGACACACTCCATGTCCATGGAGCTTTTCTCCCNNTCTATCAGCTCGAGGATGCTTTCGACTTTATCCCTTATGGCACCCTTGTGGACCATTTCCAGACCGAGATGTATGAGCACCCGGAATTTACGCCCGCCGAGCGCAAGGCAAAATGGCTTGAGCTGGAGCGCCTCTACCGTCCGTGGATCGATTTTGAAGACCTCCCGTTTTTCAGTGTCGGCGGCGGCTATCAGCGGCAGCACCACATCTACTCCTATCCGCTCTACTATATTGACTACTGTCTCGCGCAGACGACGGCGCTCGAATTCTGGGCCGCTTCCGAAAAGGATTGGACGGAAGCCTTCTCCCGCTACCTCAGCTTCGTCCATGCCGGCGGCACAAAGTCCTATGTCGAGCTGGTGGAGCTTGCAAGCCTCGAGCTGCCGTTCAACGACGGCTGTCTGCGAAAAGTTGGGCAGGCAGTGGACGCGTACCTGACAAAATAACGGCTTTGCATAGAAAAAGGACGCGCTTGGGGGCGCGTCCTTTTTTACTGCATATTTTATTTTGCAACGACCTTTTTGAGGTGTGCGTATCTTGGAAGCGAATGCTCCGTGGGTCTCTCCGGCTGGCCTTGAATGAGCGGGAGGGCATAGTCGATGAATTCCTGCGTCACATTGTTGCCCGCCTCGTTTATCCACTCGCGCGGGACCTTCTTTTCGAGATTTGCGACCGACTCCAGCGGAAGGAGCATCATTTCACAGACATATTTGCCGTCAACATCATTCCGCTCAAAAGCGACCATTTTGCCGGTCTCGCCCGCAATGGCGGACTCGACGGCGAGCCGGCCCGCTTCGACGGCTTCATTCAGATCGGTCTCCGAGGCAAGGTGTGCGCCGCAGCGCTGGAGAAGGCTCAATTCAATGCCGCGGACCTTCGCGCCGGTGCGCTTTTTGAGTTCGTCCGCAAGCTGGACGGCAAGGCCTCCAAGCTGGGCGTGACCAAAGGCGTCCTTTGTCTCCGCGAGCTTCGAGCCGTATTCGGAGATGAATTTGCCTTCCTTGTCGTGGATGCCCTCGCTCGCCGCAATGAGGACGTTGCCCTGCTTTTTGTAAATTTCGATGGCGTCCTCACAGAATTTCTCGTAGTCAAAATCGACCTCAGGCAGATAAACGAGGTCGGGGCCAGAGCCGCAGTACGTTGCGAGCGCCGCGCTGCCCGCGAGCCAGCCCGCGTGACGGCCCATGATCTCCATGACCGTGATCATACCGGTATCGTAGACTCTCGCGTCCTTCGACACCTCCATGCAGGAGGTCGCAATATATTTTGCAGCCGAGCCGAAGCCGGGGCAGTGGTCGGTGCCCCAGAGGTCGTTGTCGATGGTTTTCGGAACACCCATGACGCGGCACTCGTAGCCGGCCTTTTTCATATACCTGCTGATCTTGTCGCAGGTATCCATGGAGTCGTTGCCGCCGTTATAGAAGAAATAGCGCACATCGTATTTTTTGAAAACTTCGAGAATGCGCTTGTAGTCCGTGTCGTCCCTGTCGGGGTCTTCCATTTTGTAGCGGACGCTGCCAAGCTCGGAGGATGGGGTGTTCTTGAGGTATTCAAGCTCCTGCGGATCCTCCTCGTCCATGATATAGAGCTTATCGTCCAAAACGCCTTTAATGCCGTGCGCAGCGCCATATACCTTCGTGATGCACTCCGCGTCCAGCGCCGCGCGGATAACGCCGTATGCGCTCGCGTTAATGACAGCGGTCGGCCCGCCGGACTGGCCAATGATGCAGGCGCCTCTGAGAGTCTTTTCCATATACATCTCTCCTTCTTGTAAAAAATATTGAAGAAAAAGTTCTCTGTATCTGTTGATGATAACACAAGATTGGAGTAAAATACAGGCATATGGGTCTTTTGCAAAAAAATTTACGCAAAGTCTTCCGTTTGGGCGGAAAATGACTCCGTATCCGGGCAGACCGGAATTAACATATGATTAAGGAATGATTTTTATGGACAACAAGGAGAAGCAGTCGTTCTGGGAAAAGCTGCGCGGCCCCGGCCACCCCGAAATACAGGGAGCGAACGCCGCTCGTCTTCGTCCGCTCGCGGGGGAGGACTATGTGGGACCGGGATTTATCATGATGATCCGGCTTGCTGTCGCTGCCGCGCTGATCGTGCTCACAACGCTTTTGACGCTGTCGGATGCTGTCGTTCTCGGTATCCTCATCGCCTCCGCCGCCGTTTCGGGCTATGACCTCGTTTTGAACGCGGTCGATGATATCAAGGCGCGCTGTTATCTGCGCGAGAGTCTGTTGGTCGCTGCCGCCGCCGTTATCGCGTTTTGCTCGGACTGGCCGCTGGAGGGCGCTCTGGCGCCGCTCATTCTTCAGCTCACCCTCCTTCTTCGCGACTATGTCCAGAGCGGAATGAAGCACTCGCTCGCCGCCGCCATGGATCCCTCCGTCAGCAGCGGGTGGGACGGCGTCGAGATTGTTTCCGGCGCAAGTCTCACGGTCGGTCCGAACATGTCCTTCCCGGCAGACTGCGTCGTTAGCTCCGGCGAAGCCTATGCCGACTTTAGTTTCCTGACAGGGGACCCCGCCCTGCGCAGCATCGGCCCCGGCAGCTTTACGCCCGCCGGCTGCAAATGCGCGGACGGGACGGTCACAGTCCAGGCCATCTCTGAGCCTGACGAGGCCATTTGCACCAAATTTGCAAACGCCATTCGCGCTGGCGCAGAGGAACCGACCGAAACCGAGCGGAAATGGAGCCGCCTTACAAAGCCGCTTGTTCCCGCGGCGCTCACGCTCTGCGCCATTCTTCTCATTGCGCTACCGCTTTCCGGCGCGGAGCTGCTTTCAACGACGTTCCACCGCGTAGCCGCCATCCTCGTCGTCGCCTCGCCCGCAAGCGTTCTGCTGACCATGCCATCCATCTACTATGCGGGCGCCGCCGCCGCACGTAAAAAGGGCGCGGCCATCATGGGCGCACAGCCGCTTGAAAAGCTCTCTGACACGCGCGCCGTCGTCTTCGCAAAATCCGGCACGCTTACGGAAAGGACAGACACCGTTGCCGCCATCCGCACGGACAAAATGGACCCCGCCACCTTCCTCAAGGTCGCCGCGCACGCCGAGGCCCAGAGCCGCACCGAAACGGCGCAGGCAATCGTCGCGGCATATGGCGGAGAAATAGACCTCTCGCTCGTCCAAAACTTCCGGGAGTTGAACGGCAGTGTCGTCGTTACGGTGGATGGGATTCCAATTCTGCTTGGCTCCGAAAAATTTCTCCGTCAGGCCGGCATTGATATTCCGGACGGAAGCTACGCGCCCGCCGCCGTGCACATGACGGTCAGCGGCATTTATGCGGGCCGCATCGAGCTTAGCGAAGCCGTCTCGCACGACGCCGTCGAAACGGTACACGCTCTTTCGCGCTGCGGCGTTGAGCGCGTCGCGATGGTGACGGGGGACGGGCGCGGGCCAAGCAGCCGCATTGCCAGCGAGCTTGCCATTGACGAATACTATGCCGAGTGCTCGCCTGCCGAACAAGGCAAGAAAATTACCGACATGAAATCCCGTCTCGCGCCGAACAGCACGCTCGCCTTCGTAGGCTCTCCAGAAAGCCCGGACGAGGCTTTCCATGCCGCCGACGTCGGTATTGAGATCGGCGCGCTTGCCCTCGGAAATGGACTTCGTCCGGCGGACGTCTTCATTCTGGGCGAAACGACCGAGCCGATCGTCCCGGTTCTGGACGTCGCAAAGCGGACAAAGCGCTTTGTTTCTTTCTCTGTCATAGGCGCTGTTTGTGTGAAGCTCGCGCTCATCGTCCTTGCCGCCGCCGGCATCGCGCCTCTCTGGTTCACGCTTGTCGTGGATGCCTGCGTTTCTAACGGCCTTGTCGTAAACGCTCTATCGCTCGTTTCCGACAAAAAGGCAGCGGAAGAAAAATAAAAATTTACGAATACGCATCAAAAAGGCGCGCTTCTTTGGGAAGTGCGCCTTCGTTTTTGCTGTGTTCATCCTATCTATTTTATAGCGGAGAGCGCATTCTTATGAGATGTGCCGCTATTCTCTTCATAGCGGCACATCTGCCTATATTCACCCTGTGTTTATCGAAAGCAGCCTCAGATGTTCTGCGCTGCGTCCTTTACGCGGTTTCTGAGAACGAGCAGGGCGGAAATGTCGATCGCGCCGTTCAGGATAAAAACGATGCCGATAAATTTAAAAAGCGCCTCGCCTGTCTTGAACGGGTTTGCAAGCATCACAGCGCCGAGGATAGCGGAGACGGCCGCGACGATCAGCGTATACGTCCAGCCGTTTTCGTGAATGCGGAGCATGTCAACGGCGTTCTGGAGCTTTATAAGGCTGTCCACCAGAACGGCAATGCCGAGAACGACCGGCAGGATGGAGATGACGACTGCCGGCTTCGCCAGAACGAAAATGCCGAGTCCGACAAAGATAATGCCGTTGACAAGGCCTAGATTGTAGTCCGGCATCTGCACCGGCGTGCGGAAATAGTCAAACGTGCGCACCGCGCCGATGGCGCAGAGAATCCCGCCGAGGATGTAGCAGACGATCTTGCCCGAGGTGTTGGGATTGACAAGAAACAGAATGCCAATCATGATAAAGGCGACCGCCGTGAGGATGTAGTCTACCGTGAAACTTGTAACTGCTTTTCTCATTTTCATCCACCTGTCTAATTAATGATATTGGGAACTTCTGCTTAAAATTATACAGCAGACAGGGACGGATATGCAACCTTAACTTGCTTTTTCAGCACTTTACGCTCTTTTTTCGCATTTTTCCGGCAGATTTACGAAAAATATCAGCTTCTGAGCAGCTCCCAGACGGCTTCGTTGAAAGTGGGGTGCGGGCGGATGACCTTGGCCAGAGCGTCAACCGTCAGTCCGTTTGTGACCGCTGAGGCGAATTCGCCGATCATATCGGTCGCCCGCTCGCAAAGCATTTGCGCGCCTAAAATGACGCCGGTCTCCGCGTCTGAAACGACAGTGATAAAACCACGTTCGCCGCGAGAGAGAACCGTTTTGCCGTTTGCCGTCATAACGTATTTTTTCACAGTGACCGCAAGGCCCTGCTTTTTTGCATCCTGTGCAGAAATCCCCACCGTTGCAATCTCCGGGCTTGTATAAACGCAGTTCGGTACCACTTTTGTGTCGATTGGCGGCTGTTTTTCACACATTGCCGCCACCGCATTGATAGCCTCGCCGCTTGCCATGTGCGCGAGCTGGATGCCTCCCGTGACATCGCCTATGGCCCAGACGCCGGGGACGCTCGTTTCATGCCGCTCGTTTACAAGTACCCTTCCGCGCTCCGTTTCCGGCTCACAGCAAGGGGAGAAAAGCCCCTCCGTGTTCGGCTTTCTGCCGACGGCGATAAGAACCGCGTCGCATTCGACCGACGCTTCCGTTTCGCCCTCCGTATAGACGCAGGAGAGCTTTCCGCCCGTGCTTTTTATTTCGTTCAGGCGCGCCGAGGTGTGCGTTTCAACATTTTGCTTTTTAAGGCCCATTTTGAGACTCTGGCCAAATTCGCGGTCCATGTTTGCGAGCAGCCTGTCCAGTGCCTCGATGATGGTGACCTTTGTTCCAAGGTTGGCGTAGAGCGAAGCAAATTCCACGCCGATGACGCCGCCGCCGACGATGACAAGGCTTTCGGGGCGGGTCTCAAGCGCAAGCATTGCCGTGCTGTCGTAAACGCCGGACAGATCGGTGCCGGGGACGGGAATCTTTGCGGGCAGAGAACCGGTCGCGATTNNGCAGTAGGGGAAAGGAGCTTTGCGCGGCCCTTTATGACTGTGACCTTCGCCTTTTGCAGTTTTTGCTCAATGCCGTCCGCGAGCTTTTCGACGACGCCGTTTTTGTAACTCTGGAGCTTTGCCATATCGACCGAAACGTCCGGCGCAATAAGGCCGATCTCCTCGCCGGTACGAAGCTCTTTATAAAGCTTCGCCGTGTGCAGGAGCGTTTTTGTCGGAACGCAGCCGCGGTTAAGGCAGGTGCCGCCGAGTGCATCCGCTTCGATGAGCGCCGTTTTCATGCCGGCCCGCGCGGCCTCCTCAGCAGCCTTGACGCCGCCGGGGCCGCCGCCGAGAACGATGAGATCAAACTTTTCCATGTCGTTCCTCCTACATTGCGTTCACGAGAAGCGCTTCGATATCCATGCACATCTCAGCCGAGGACTTACTCACCGTGGGAATGGTCTCCACCGCAGCCTTCACTGCCTCCGCCGAAAATTCCCGGCCCAGAAGCGCAGAACGAAGGAGCGCGGGGTACTCCGTGTCGAGTCCGTCTGAATACACCGCGAGATCCGCGATGCAGCCGTCCTCTACGTGCAGCAAAACCTGCACCTCGCCCCACGAAAAGCGCTGACCGATCTCGTATTTAAAAGGAAAACGCCGCCCATATTTCCACGCGGGCGAGGCGTATCGCTCCGTGAGCAGACGCAGTTCTTCCGCATCGAATCGCGCGTCGTCAAGCGGCGTGAAGGGGAGCGCATATACCTGAGAAAGCGCGACAAGAAGGGCGCGGCGCATGGCGCTCACCGTGACCTCCGCGTTATATTCTCCGAGATTGCACACGCGGGAGCGCACAGAGTCAACGCCCTTTGCGCGCAGCTTTTCGCGGGAAACGGAAAGGTATTTTTCCATTTCTTCCCCGTCTGCGTGGATGAGCAGTGTGCCGTGGTGGTAGCAGCCCGTATCCGTTTTATAGGTGGCGTGGCCGGAAAACTTGCGACCGTCCACCGTGAGGTCGTTGCGCCCGGTTTGCTCGGCAGGAATGCCGAAGGCGCGGACGGCCTCCAAAATGACCTCGGTCTGTTTGCCGACGTCGTAGTCCTCGTGGTTTGCAAGGAAGGTAAAGTTGAGGTTTCCCATGTCGTGGAAAACGGCGCCGCCACCGGAAAGCCGCCTTGCAAGATGGCCGCCGGCCGCCTCAAGCTCCGCGACGCGGCATTCCTTCCATGCGTTCTGGTTTCTGCCGATGACGACGGTCTTTTGGTTCTGCCAGAGATAGAGGATGCACTCGCCGGGTTCAACAATGCGCAGCAGATATTCCTCAAGGGCAAGGTTCTGATAGGGGTCTGTTTCGGGTGCGAAAACACAGCTGAGTCTTTCGGTCATACGGTCCTTTCCTGCCAGCGCACAACGGGGTGGCGCGCGGCTTCCACCTCGTCCGGCCTGCCGACAACGGTGTCGTGCGGGCTTGTTTGCAAGGCTTCCGGGTCTTTTTCCGCCAATTCGCGGAGCTTTTTCAGTGCTTCGATCGTTGCATCCAGCGTTTCCTTTGGCTCCGTTTCTGTCGGCTCCACCATAAGCGCCTCGTGGACGATGAGGGGGAAGTACATTGTGGGCGGGTGAATACCCATGTCCAAAAGGCCCTTAGCGGCGTCGAGCGCGGAGACGCCGGTTTTATCCTTGAGCGATTGCAAAGACATGACGAATTCGTGCATACAGGTGTGGTCATAGGCCATGTCATAAGTATCCGCAAGCTTCACACGCATGTAGTTCGCGTTTAACACGGCGTTCCGCGCAGCCTCCGGCACGCCCTTCTGTCCAAGCGTCAGGAGGTAGGCGAGCGCGCGCACAACGACGAGAAAGTTGCCGTTGAAGCCGCGTACAGACCCGACGCTCCGCTCCGGCACGACCGCCTCCAACCCGTCGCCGCTCTCGCAAAAACGCAGACCGGGAAGAAACGGAAGCAGAAAGTCCCGACATCCGACCGGCCCGCTGCCGGGGCCGCCGCCGCCGTGCGGCGTCGAGAAGGTCTTGTGCAGGTTGAGATGCACAACATCAAAGCCCATGTCCGCGGGCCGAGCGATACCCATAACGGCGTTGAGGTTTGCCCCATCGTAGTAACAAAGGCCGCCGGCCTCGTGAATGATGCGGGTGATTTCCAAAATGTTTTTGTCAAACAGGCCGACCGTATTCGGGTTTGTGAGCATAAGACCTGCCGTGTCGGGGCCGACCGCATTTTTNNCGACGCAGCCATCCGGGCCGGAGGCGATGTTCACAACCTCGAAGCCCGCCATTGCGGCGCTCGCGGGGTTTGTACCGTGCGCCGAGTCGGGAACGATGATTTTGGTGCGCCCCTCGTCGTTCCGGTCGCGGTGATACGCTTTCATGAGGAGCAGACCGGTGAATTCCCCGTGCGCGCCCGCCGCCGGCTGGAAGGTAAAGCCGTCCATGCCCGTGCTGGCGCAAAGGCGCTTTTCGGTGAGGTTCAAAACCGCCATGCAACCTCTCACAGTGTGCGCCGGCTGAAGCGGATGGATGTCCGCAAAGCCGGGAAGGGCGGCGATTTCCTCATTCATGGCGGGGTTATATTTCATCGTGCAGGAGCCGAGCGGATAGATGCCGTCGCACACGCCGTAGGTCCGGCGCGAAAGGGCGGCATAGTGGCGATCGACGTCTACCTCCGAAAGCTCCGGCAGGGGAAGGGCCGTCTCGCGCAGGTGCGTTTTCGGCGCACACGCGGGAACATCGTTTTCGGGGAGAAATTCCGAGCGTCTTCCAGAGGCGCTCTTTTCAAACAGCAGTTCCATTTTACAGCACCTCCTTTACGATCGAAACGAGCTCGTCGATCTCGTCCCTGGTGTTCATTTCAGTCGCGCACCAGAGGATCTTGTTGCCGAAAAGCGGAAGTCCGCCGAGGTAGCCTTTTTGCTCCAACGCCGTTAAAATGTTCTCCGTGCGTGGACAAACCGTTACAAATTCGTCGAAAAATTCTCCTTCACTAGCCAGCGTAAGGCCAATTTTCGCAAGCTCACTCTGCAAATAATGCGCCTTCGCATAGCTCTGCAAGGCGACCTCTTTCAGCCCGTCCGGCCCCATTGCGGCGAGGTAGACGCTCGCTGTAAGCGCGCAGAGGGCTTCATTTGAGCAGATATTGGAACCGGCCTTTTCGCGGCGGATGTGCTGCTCACGCGCCTGTAATGTAAGGACAAAAGCGCGCTTGCCGTCCTTGTCCTTCGTTTCACCGACAATGCGGCCCGGAAGCTTTCGCATCATCGCGCTCGTTGCGACCATGTAGCCGAGGTAAGGCCCTCCCCATGAAAGGGACATGCCTAAGCTCTGTCCCTCACCAACCGCAACGTCCGCGCCGCATTCGGCCGGCGTTTCAAAAAGTGCCAGAGAGACAGGATCGCAGCTCATAACAAACTTCGCACTGGCTTCATGCGCGAGCTTGCCAATCTCCTTCGAGGGCTCCAAAATGCCATTAAAGTTCGGACTCTGGATAAGAACGCAAGCAGAAGTCTCGCAAAGCAGCGCTTTGAGCGCGTCCGTATCTGTGACGCCATCTTTTGCCGGAACAGTTTTAAGCTCTGTGTTTCTGCCGAAGCAGTAGGTCGAGACGACTCGCATCAGATCGGGGTGAACCGTCTCGGAGATGAAAACGACCGCGCGCTTGCGCTCAACGCACATTCCGGCAGCTTCGGCGGCGGCGGTTGCGCCGTCGTAGACCGAGGCGTTGGCAACGTCCATGCCCGTAAGCTCACAGATCATCGTCTGAAATTCAAAGATGGACTGCAATATTCCCTGGGAAATCTCCGCCTGATAAGGGGTATAAGCCGTAACAAAGCTCTCCTTGCGCGCGACCCTGCCGACGATGGCGGGGATAAAGCGGCGGTAGGCGCCCGCGCCGCGAAAGACATGCTCAAAGCGCACATTTTCCGCCGCAAGTCTTTTCATTTCCCGCATAACGGCAAGCTCGGACATGCCCACCGGAATGGCAAGGTCGCCCGGCTGCATGCGAACGCTTTCCGGAACATCGGCAAAAAGCGCGTCCCAGTCGGCGTAGCCGATCTCGTGCAGCATTTCTTCCTGCTTCGTTTTGGTGTCCGGCACGAAAGAACCCATTTCTATTTATCTCCTCTCTGCTTTTTCGACCCGACTCTTATTTGTTCTTTTCTTCAGCAACAAATTTTTCATAATCGGTGGCAGAAATCAGTTCCTCTGTTGCACTGATATTTTCGATGCGTACAAACCATGCGCCATAAGGGTCGCTGTTGATCGTTTCCGGCGCGTCGAGCAGCGCTTCGTTGACAGCGCCGACTTCGCCGGTTACGGGCGAGTAGACGTCTGAGACAGCCTTGACGGATTCCACATCCGCAAATACCTCCCCGGCGGTAACGCTGTCGCCCGCTTCGGGGAGATTGACGAAAACAAGATCGCCCAGCTCGCTCTGTGCGTAATCTGTGAGGCCGACCTCGGCAGTCGTCTCATTCAAATATTTCACCCATTCATGGGACTTCGTATACTTGCGATCAGTGGGAAAATTCATGATACAGTCCTTTCTGCCGCGATGCGGCAAACACAATTTTAATCTGGAATTACGTTTCTCTCCTGTAAAACGGAAGCTTCACAACCTCTGCGGCAACGCGGCGGCCGCGGACATCGACCTCGATCTGTGTGCCAGGCTCCGCAGCTTCCAGCGGAAGGATCGCCATGGCGACGGCATGATCCAGATAGGGGCAAAACGTGCCGNNGGTCTCACCGATCTTTTCGCCGTTATAATAGACCGCCTGCTCTTCCCGGACGATACCGCGTCCCGTCACCTTCAGACCAACGCGTTTTTTCTGCGGCTTGCCCTTTGCTTCGAGTGCGGCTTTGCCGATAAAGTCGTCCTTCTGCATCTTCACAAAGAAGCCGAGTCCAGCTTCTCGCGGCGTAATTTCGTCGTTCATTTCATGACCATAAAGCGGCATCGACGCTTCAAGCCGAAGCGTGTCGCGCGCGCCAAGTCCGCAGGGGAGAAGGCCCTCGTCTTTTCCGGCCTCCAGCAGCGCTTTCCATATCTTAACGGCGTCGCGGGTGGCCATGTAAAGTTCAAACCCATCCTCGCCAGTGTAGCCGGTGCGGGAAATAATGCACTTGACCCCCTCGATCACACGATCGAACTTGCAGGTGTAGTTTTTTTCGGGGATATCATCCGATGAAGCAAGCTTGCGCAAAATTTTCTCCGCCTTCGGTCCCTGAAGCGCAAGCTGGGCAACGCTGTCCGAAATGTCTGAAAACGCAACGCTGCCAATCTGGTGAGCGAGCATCCAGTCAAAATCCTTATCCTTGTTCGCGGCGTTCACAACGATGAGGTAGCGGTCATCCGCCTTTTTGTAGACAATGAGATCATCCACAACGCCGCCGCGCTCGTTGCACATCGGGCTGTAGCGCGCCTGGCCAATCTCCATGTCGGCGAAATCGTTCGTAAGAAGGTAATTGAGGTTCATGAGCGCATCGTCACCGATGCAGGTAACTTCGCCCATGTGTGACACGTCAAAAAGCCCGCAGGCCGTGCGCACCGCCATATGTTCAGCGATGACGCCGGAATACTGCACTGGCAGCAGCCAGCCGGCAAAGGGGACGATTTTGCCTCCAAGCCCAATATGTTCTTCGTAAAGCGGCGTTTTCAGTTCCATTTCAATTCCTCTTTCTACATATTTTTTGTCAAAACACTTTGTCTAATTCCCATTTTTAATAAAAAAGAGCGCAAAAGACAAACTTCTGCGCTCTGTGGATTGACCTGAAAGAGTTACTTCTTCGGTGCATTTTTTTATGAATGCTTTCCAGAGTTTTGTCCAGAGCTGGTCCTTTCGCCTGAGAGTTTTTCGCGCTTCCCCTTCGGCGCCGCACAAAAGCGGTCTCTCCCGGCTCCTTCATCCAAATATTTAATTTTTTCACCCTAAAGCAGCGGTAAAATTATGTTTTTTCTCGCTTGATAAATAGTATCATTCCTTTTTTTCGCTGTCAACAAAAATTAAGGTGTGCGGCGGTTTTTCCATCCATTGTGTAATTTTGACCATTATCCGATTTAGCTTTTGTGTGTATCTACAAATTGTTCCGATTGTTCGGTTCTCGTTCTGGCAACCGCGGCTTTTGAAATGTTTCGTACATTCCAAAAACTCATTTATATTCCCGCTGCGGCTTGCGGTTTTATAAACTCTACCATCGCCTTGGTGGTTGCTTCTTCTTCGTTTTTGCTGCATCGTCAAAGAGGGGAACACCTGTCTGACCTGGGCGTAAAATAAACCCGGACATAGTTTACTATCAGGCAAAAAAATGATCCGGGCTTCTTTCTGGAAGCCCGGATCATTTTTTCCTTAGCCGATAATGCGTCTTGCGCCGACATAATGGCTGGTATAATAGGAGTCGGAAAGGTTCGATATCTTGACAACGTCGCCAGTATGGGGAGCGTGGATGAACTGACCGTTTCCGACGTAGATTCCTGTGTGGCCGATGTAGCTGCCGTCCGTTGACGTGAAGAGAAGCACATCGCCCGCACGCAAAGAGGAAACAGAGGTTCCGTTATAGGCAAGTCCCGCCGCGGTGCGGTTCACGGAGTAGCCGTAATGGTGGTAGCAGTAGTAGACAAGGCCGGAGCAGTCAAAGCCCGAGGGGGAGGTGCCGCCATAGACATAGGGGACACCCAGAAACTGCATCGCGTAATTCACAATGTCCTGGCCGCTGCCGCCGGAGACGGTTGTGTCGTTGGTCCACTTGTTGGACGAGCTACCGGAGTTCGTTTTGCCGCCGGAGGAACCGGAAGAGCTGGTTCCGGAGTTGTTTTTATTGCTGTTCGCAATCTGCGCCGCCGCAGCCTGTTCGGCCTGAATGCGCTTTTGTTCCTGAAGCTCGGCCTCCATGTTTGTGATCTGGCCAGAGATAGAGGCAGACAGCGCGTTCACCGACTGGAGCTGCGCTTGATAGTCGGCAGAGTTGGCCTGTAGGGTCGCAAGCACATTTTTAACTTCCTGCTGCTGGGATACAAGGTCTGCCTGCTTGTCCTGATACTGCTGGAAAGCCTCCTCCTGCGTGGCCATCTCGGCCTCCATTTTGGATTTGGCATCCTGTACCTTGGCCTTCGCATCGCGAACCTCGTCAATGAGGTCGGTATCGTGCTGCATGATCTTCTTGATGTCATCAATGCGGCTTAACAAGTCCTGAAAATTGTCCGCATCGAAGATGATTGCTATGTAGGCGGAGTAATTTCCGTTTTCCTCCATCGCGCGCATATNNGATCCAGAAGCGACTGTTCCTTCTGCTCGTCAATATGTAACTCGTTTTCGAGCTGCGCGATATTGTCCGTATAGACAGCGATCTGCTGGGATAGATTTTCCATCTCCTGATTGGTCACATCAAGCTGCTGGGCGAGAACCGTGAGCTTTTGGGTCTGGTCATTGACTTGCCCCTGAAGCGCCTGAGACTGTGCCTGAATACTCGCCTTTTTTTGCGCCAGCTGAGTCTGCTGCGGCTTGAGCGCGTTGATCTGCGAGCTGGAGACCGCACCCGCGGAGCTTCCGAGGAGCGCAAAGCTCAGATTGAAAGTCAGCGCAAAGGCTAAAAGCAGCGCTAGTTTGTTTCTCTTGCCGTTTTTTAAATTCATATGTATCACCTGTTTCCGCAATCAAAAAACATAATGCGTCCGTTGGTTACAAATAGTTACAAG
>DEMY01000103.1:0-6417 GCA_002359425.1 Clostridiales bacterium UBA2658 | reverse complement strand
TGTGTTACGCCACGTCTCATTCCCCCACGTCCCGGAATTTCATCACCTTTTTTACATTATAATAAAATCCATAAACCCGACTTATTGACAAAATACAGCCGCCTGTCTGGTTTCACGCAGATAGGCGGCTGTATTTCTCAATTTACGCCTTTATATATTTATTAAGTACAGGCAATCGCTTAGATTATATATGGCTTCGTTATTATTATAGTAATAACAACACTATAATCCGTAAAAAAAGATTCTTGGTATTTTCATAGGAGTCGGATGCCGCTTACTTTTTCAGAACAAACACAGCGCCGTCCTCAAGTGGATTTTCTCCATTGATTTGCGGAATGGTTGAGGATTGTTTTAAATCAAAGCAAAGCGTTCCGTCCTTGATTTGAAACACANNTATATTTGCCGTCCTCAGTCTTCATTATAAATGCGTCGTCTTCTTTTTTGTATGTCCCGGAAGCAAAGTAACTGCTATAAGCCGAATAGTTAAATTCAAACTGATTATTACCTAAGTGAAGAACATAGGGGGTCGTTACATCGGTTTTACCGTCAAGCAGATACTTCCCGTTAGGCAAATCTTCTTTACTACCACTTAAACATCCGCAAAGCAGAACGCCGGATAACACAAGTAAGGTTAACGCAATTTTTCGCATTATATCCTCCTGTTTTTTATACAGTAATAGGAAACTACTGCAAGGTATCTGCTTACGATTATCATTATTTATGCTTCAGGCAAGCATAGAACGCGCCTCTTCTTGATGATAACTGCTTGAAATAATAACACATATAATGGATATTGTAAATAATTTATCTAAATGTAAATTATAAAGCGTAAACCAATGAGTGGCGGTCGGGGGTGGAGCGGGCAGCACAGGGGATGAAAGCGCTGCTATCAATCGAGTTCGTCCTTATGCTCATATTGCTTGAGTTCGACTTTGCCATAACTGACGTAAAACGTCATGGTCTCAATACCGTAAGGAGGGTTGTGGGGGCCATAGAACGTCTCAACCTGCACGACAACTTCATAGTACGGTGTATCTGGAACCTTCCTGATGCTATGAATTTCATCTCTCCAATATTGTCTGGGCTCTCCATAATAGTTTTTAATGGCATTTTGAACTGGGTCAGCCAAAAGCCGCAATATTGTTTGCTCTTCTATCGCAGTTGAGCTTGCGTTTTTCGCTTCGGCAGAAGCGGCATTAATGAGCATAAGACAAGCGGCTGTGATTGTAATCGCTAAAGCAATAAATTTACGCATGAGAACGCCTCCCACATCAGTGTTAGCTATGTTCTCCATGTTTCTACACTGAAATGTATGGAAATATGCGGCTTGACCATAAAGCGAGATTTTCTGCACTACGAAGTCCGATGTGTAATCGAAAAAAGAAGGATAAAAATTTACATAGCCGGTAAAAACACCGGGGCCCCGAATGATAAGCGCAAATTCGACGGACACGCCAGCAATACAGTCCAGAATAGGCTCTATATGATTTTTATTGTGCTAATCTAAATTGATTTCATCGGTACTTTTCCATCCGGTAATGACCTTCTCCATCCAGTTGCTTTAGCCCATTTTTATAGCCATACCCCATCTTTTCATAAAAAACGCAAGCTGTGATTGACGCTGGTATCTCTATGCGCTGTGCACGCAAAAACAAATCATCATTTTCTAAAGTTTCAACAATTTTTCGTCCTATGCCTCTTAAATGATATTCAGGAAGAACAAATATGGTCAGTAAAATGCTTTCTGTTTCACTACCCCAGTAGCTACTTATCGAACCAGTTCCAATTATTCTTTCTTCATCGCAAACAATGTAAGTATGAGCATAAGAAGCGATACTCAAAATCTTTTCTGCATCATATATTTTCGCAAGTGTCTGCATTTCAGAAATAGGGTAATCTTTACTATTAATTTCAATAAAATTGCGGCACACCAGATCTGATACTTGTGCTGCATCTCCATTTTTAAAGCGTCTTATTTCCATAGTATTTCACCTTGAAAAATATAAATGATTTAACATTTTCCGCAGAGCATAAACGTAATGTTATGTTCAAAAAAATTTTGATTGCAATTTATTCCGTAAATTAGATCTTGGAAAAAGCTCTATCAAGATTGTCTTCAATAATAGCGATTTTCCTCACTTTTGGGTTACGAAGCAATTTGCCCTTCATAACGACCATATAGGGTTTTGACAAAACGGACAAGTCCTCCAAAGGATTGTCGTCAACGACAACAAAATCAGCGCTTTTTCCTGTTGCTATTGAGCCGGTTTCATCCGCAATTCCGAGAATTTTTGCATTACCGAGGGTTGCAGTATGTAACGCAAACGCAGTTGATACACCCACATATTTGTGAAAAAGAAGAATTTCTCTCCACATATTATAATGCGTTACAAACGGACAGGCGGTATCAGTGCCTAAACCTACAGGAATTCCATTTGCAATACACACAGCTGCTGATTCAATAATACCATCCATAACTACTTTCCCATTGTATTGAGTAAGCTCATTGCTGTGAGTCAGCTCCGGAGGAAGGGTCGCAAACGGAAGGGCTGGAGAAATTGTGCATATATCTGCCGAACCACGCTCTTTAAACAATGAAATGATTTCTTCAGTAGGCTTTGCCCCATGCTCGATTGTATCCACGCCGCCCTTGAGCGCCACCAATACACCTTCTGGACTCTCCACATGCGCTGCCACACGAAAGCCGCGCTTATGTGCNNAGTCACAGGCAGCTTCCACAAATTCAAGCGGCATTTTTAATATGCCCGGCTCGCCTTTCACCGTTGCGTCAAGCACGCCGCCCGTAATCATCAATTTAATAAGGTCGGGCTTTTTTTCTGCAATCTTTCTTATGTATTCACGGCATTCTTCGGGACTTTTTGCTTCATAAGCCAGAACGCCCGCCATATGTCCGCCCGGTACAGAAACCGCCATATCCGAAACGAGCATACGCGGCCCGACGATTTTCCCGCTGTTGATACGGTCACGAATGGATGAATCAATCGTATCCAAACCGCCTACAGTTCTGATTGTTGTTGTTCCGGACCACAGTTCTGTTTTAGCATAATTTTCGCACATTTTTTTAAGGATCAAACGGGAGACAGGATTGCCCAAAAGTTTTTTAACGCTGTCCGGGTTCTGCGCGCTGCGCTGATTGGGTTTTCCGCTTCCCGGAAGATGAACATGCGCGTTTATAAGTCCGGGCAATNNCGTTTAAATCAATACTCTCGGCGTTTTCGGGCGCAGGATTTCTGCCGATAGATAAAATGCGGCCGTTCTCAACCGCTACCGCAACATTCTCCTGTGGCTCCATGTTTTCGTTGCCGTCCAGAACAAAGCAGTTTTTAAAAGTAATCGTATTTTTCATAAAAGATTCCTCTCTATCATTAGCTACATCGCTAGCTATAGTTATTATAACTTTATTTAGGGGCTGTCTGCCCTAAATCACCAAGTATAAATAATCGGTTTCTTAGCACAGTGTCAACATTAAGCAAAGTTCAGGGAGTTAACTAAATAATATAAGATAATATTTACCATAATCCCTAAAAACCGATTCGTCAATAAGGAGTGCGTGTTTTTTTAGTATAACTGGCAGTAGCACAGGAGCTGCTTTGATGACGCGGCCGGGCCGTGCGGAGAAATGCTCCTTTGAATTTAAAAGAACCTGCCGCAAAATATATGTTGCGACAGGTTCTCTATATTTTCCAGCGCGTCAAACGATCATGCCGTTTTCAATGTGAATGATTCTTCCGGCAGCCCGAACGGCGCTGTCTCTGTGCGAGATGGCGAGGATCGTTCGCCCGCTGGAAACGCTTTGCAGCGCCTCCATAACGTGCGTCTCCGTTGCGGCGTCGAGGTTCGCGGTAATTTCGTCGAGAAGTAAAATTTTCGGGTCCGCAGCGACCGCGCGAGCGATGGACAGAAGCTGGCACTGGCCCCACGAGAAACCGCCTGCACCGGTGAGCTCTGTATCGTAGCCCTCCGGCAATGCGCGGATGGTATCGTCGAGACCGACCTTTTTGCAGACCTCCACAACCCGTTCGCGGGAGATATCCGGGTCGCCGAGACGAATTTGCTCAGCGACCGTTCCGGGCACAAAGCGGAAACTCTGCTCGACATAGCCGAACACGCGGCGCTTTTCGCTGTCCGGGATGCTTCCCGCGTCAAAGCCGACGACCGGGACCCGCCCAGCCGTTGGGCGCAGAAGGCCCATGACGAGGGAGAAGAGCGTCGTCTTGCCGACGCCAGTGCGGCCCGTTATGGTGACGCTCTCATTTCCTGCAACGACCGCGTTTAAATTCTTCAGAACCGTGACCTCACCGTCGTAGGAAAAGCTCATATTTTCAAAGGAAACCGCGCCGTTTTGCAGGTTTCCGAGTACCTTTTCCGCCGTTATGGAGCCGTCCTTTTCGTCCTCGCCCAGCGCCAAAAATTCGTCGATGCGTCCCATGCCGGAAAGGCCCTTCTGGATGTCCTGAATTTCCATGCCAAGCGCTTCGACCGGGGCCAAAAGCTGGCTCATGAGGTCGATGGTTGCCGCGACCGCGCCGACGGAGACGCCAAGAACCGAGAGCTGGCCGGCGGACAGAATCACAACAACCGCGATCACAACGGCGCGGATACACTGGATGATGGGCGCGTAGCAGGAGTCGTAGAGGATGACCCGGCCGTTTGTTTCATAGTTTGCCTCAAGCTCGCGGCAGTATTTATCCTCCATGTACCGCTCCTTGCAAAAGAGCTTCACCATGAGGAAATTGGCGACGCTTTCGGCAATGTGTGAGTTGACGCGACCTAATTGTTCCAGATTTTTGACCTGCGCCGCATACATACGCCGCTTGAAAAAGCGCGTGATGAAGAAAACAACGGGCACCAGCGCGAGCGCGACAAGTCCGAGCCGCGCGGAGAAAAGCCAGATCGAGACGATAACGCCGATGATTTTGAGGCTGTCCACCGCCATGCTCACGATGCCGTCCGAAAACAGCACGTCGATGTTTGAAACGTCCGTTGTGACACGCGAGGCGATCTGGCCGGGCGTGTTTTCGGTGAAAAAGCGGGCGGGGAGTCTGCCGAGCTTTGCCATCATCTCGCCGCGCACCTCGTGGATGGTCCTTTGCCCAAAAAAGGTCAGGAGCCAACCGCGGAAAAAGTCCGCTGCGCCGACGAGGATGACGACCGCGACATACAGAAGTGCAGGCTTCATAAGCCCCGCGGTGGCGCCGGGCGTCAGGTAGCGGTCGATGATGACGCGCATAATCTGCGGCGGCGCGAGAGCCAAAAGAACGCTCGCGAGCGCAACGAAAACGAGAAACGCGGCGCGGACTCTGTTTTGCCTGATAACGTTCCTAACAACGCCCAAAACGGTCTTATTTTTCATCCTTGTCGCCCCCCTTTGTCTGTGCGTCCCAAAGCTTCCGATAGGCGAGGTCATTGTCCAATAGTGTCTCATGCGTCGAGCAGGCAGCCTGTCCGTTTCTGAAAAACAGCACCTTTTCGGCCAGCGGAAACACCGCNNACGCGAGCCGATGCGATAGTAAAACAATGACGCGGTCCGGGAAGCGGCTCCGGAGCTTTTCGATGATGCGCCGCTCTGTGTCCATATCGACGGCGGAAAACGGGTCGTCCAAAATGACGAGCCTGCTTTTGTGCGCAAGCGTCCGCGCCAGCGCAACCCTGTCCCGCTGCCCGCCGGAGAGCCTGACGCCGCCCGCGCCGATGCGCGTTTCGACGCCCTCTGGCATGGCGGCGAGGTCCTCGTCGAAGCATACAAGGCGCAGAATGTCCGAAACGTCCCCACCCACGCCGAGCGTAACATTTTCCAAAATACTGTCTGACAAAAGCTGCGGGTCGTGACCCATGTAGGCGACGCGGCAGCTGCGCTCAAACTGCGTGAAGTCCGACAGCTCCGCGCCGCAGAGCCGGATGGAGCCAGAGTAGGGGAGCGCGCCCGTAAGCGCAAGCCCGAGGGCCGTTTTGCCGCTCGCGACCTCGCCCGTGACGCCGATGATGTCCCCGGCCTTGGCCGTGAAGGATATATTATGAATGGCCGGCTCTGCCGCGCCGGAATAGGCGAAGCTGAGATTTTCGACCGTGAGCGAGGCGTCCCGGTCTNNCGGCGCCCCGTCTCGTCCGGCAGCGTGTAGTCCTTAATCATGGGCTTTATCCGCTGCCACGAAACGGCGGCCTTTTCATAGGAGTTAAAGAGCTTTGCTGCTTTGCTTGCCTTGGTCGTGAGAGCCACGAAGATGGCTGTGAACGCTGTAAAATCGCCGATACTCCACGTTCTTTGCACGACGAGTCCGCCGCCGATGACGAGAATGGCGACAATACCGAGCATCGAAATGGCATTGTAAATGGGCTGCATGGAGTTTTCCAGCACGTCCGCACGGATGCTTTTTTCCTCCAAATCTGAAAGCGCCT
>DEMY01000051.1:64300-69421 GCA_002359425.1 Clostridiales bacterium UBA2658 | reverse complement strand
ACGTGGCGGCCGTAAGCCGCCCGGAAGCGGTCCGCCTGCTGGCTGATGAACTGTTTAATGCAGTTGATGTCGCTACTGCGAAAAGCCTGCAGCTCGGCAATCTCGACGATCCAGACGCCCTGCAGTAGTTCGCTGGCTTCTTTGCCCTCGAACGTACGGATGCTGTCGTTGAACCAGCCGCGCGACATTTTGCAAAGCAGCGTGCTCTTGCCGACGCCCTGGGGACCCGCAAGAATTGTCATCTGGTCGAATTTGGAACCGGGCGTCATTGCGCGGGCGACAGCAGCGACGAAAGCTTTGCGTGTCACAGCGCGCGTATATCCGGTATCCTCGGCACCGAGGTAGTCAACGAATAAGGTATCTAACCTCGGCGCGCCATCCCACTGTAGGGCGCTCAGATAGCCGGTGACGTCGTTGAATGCATGCGTATGGCTGTGCAGGGAGAGCGCACCATCGACACGGTTGTTGCTGCTGATCTGGTAGAACTTTTCGAGGTACCAGTAGATCCCGGCGTTGTCGTTGTCCTCCCACAACCGGCGGGTATTGTCCTGGCACCACGGCAGCGGCGCAAGCACTTCGCCGCGGCCGGCGAACTTGTTGAGTGCAAAGCGGCCTTTGAGATTTGGGTCGTGTTCAAGTATTGTCCAGACGTTGTCGATTGTCGGCAATGGCTCACCGGTTCGCGAATGGATCTTAATCTGACACATCCAGCCGACGTCATGCTCGCTGGNNGGGACCGAAGGCGCTAGCAATCTCAGCCGCTTTCTCGCGGGCAATAAGGTCCTGCACGGCGCTGTCGTGGGCGATCAACTCGCACATGGCTGATAGCTTGGCAGCCGGTTTGTTGGTGCTCCCAGCGTTGCGTCGTCATCCAGAGATCCCCATAGAGATGCAAGCGAACCATATCAAAGGCGTTGACGAGCTTTCCGCCGCATGGGTCGGTGGCATGGTGGCTATAAAGGAATTTTCCATCGTCGTAGATCACCGCTCCGCCGGTAGTAGATCCGCCGGTATAGGTATAGCGGTCCGGCATATGTATAGACACAAGGAAGGTAGGCATCCATACTCATCGGCGGTCACGGTGCGGTCGGTCGGCATCAGAACGCGTAGCCGCGGCGCAGCTGGCTGATGCGTGCGGGTCGAATAGACGCAGTAACTACAGCCAAGGCTATCCACGCGGCGCAGCACATCGTCTGTGCCGCCGGCGGGGATGTTATCAAGGTCCAGTGTAATAACATCCCTGCCGGCCACGCNNCACGCAGCCGGCCTTGCGGCGTGGTCCGTTGAGGGCGCCGGCGACATAGCTGCCGACGTCCTTCAGGTCGTCCTGCTGGGCCTTGGTAAGAGAAAGATATGTATGTTCCGCGCGCAGGCATTCGCAGTCGCTCGTAGAACTCGCTGATCAGCAGCGTCTGCGGCTGCCAGGTCGCCGCCCGGCGGCTTGCGCCTACGGATATCGTGATTTTGTGGTCGTGTGTGAACATGGAGAATTTCTCCTTTACAGATGGGGGATTTTGGGGTATACTGGGGAAATATTGGTGGAGAAATTTTATATGGTCAGCGTTGCAAAAATTGATGAAACAATCATTCTCGCACGTAGAAGAGCGCGAGCAGAGGAAATATTTATGTCCAAATATTACCATGATAGGGTTATTGAGCCGGGGCGTTTTTTCGATTTTGATGATCCTATGAAAACCAAATTTATCAAGAAGCCGATAGAGCGCTTGAAGCTTACTTAAACGCGCTCTCATTTGACGACATAAAGGATTTGCAGACGATTATGTATTTAGGCCGCGGTGATGGCTGTGAAGAGGGTTCCGGAGAGTACCAGTTTCAAGATTTACGAGCCGAATTTGATCGACGCTGGAACACAAAAGAGATAGAAATAAACCAGATGTCTGAAAAGTCACCTCTCGGCGAGTACCTTATTAAGGGAAAAGAAATTCTTGGATTCTAAGCGTTATCTTTCTCGTTCAGCAGCGCCCATAGCAGATAGAGATAGTTGATGCTGTCGGTGATCTTTTCGGCCCAGAGGTCGCGCGGTATCTCCGCGCCTGCTTCGCAATCGTGGATCAGGTCATACACAGAAACCGTGTGTTTCACCATCATGCCGCCGAGGGCTTTCACCGGGGTCTCCCGCTGGAGGGCTGCGGCGGCTTTGAAGTTGTGCAGCCGGTCGTCGGTTGCGTACTCGGTGGTTTTGGCCGTCAGTACGTCGAGGGTGTGAGCCTGCATGTCTTTCAAGCAGGCGTTAAAGTCAGTTGTGGTCATTTTTGTCTCTCTCTTTCGTGGATGCACTTCTAGCCTAATTTGAAAAAGTATGATATAATAATTAAAATAGTGCGTAGGAGGTGCTTATAGATGACAGTAGAAGGTAGAATCAACCTCTTAGAAAGCAAATCACAGGTGTATAAACATAATTTCATCAAGTCGACCAATAATGGAGATATTGAAGCAGCCGCAATGTGGAAAGATGGATATTACTCCATAAGAAAAGAAATTTCTGAGTTAAAAAAGGACTAGGATAAAATCGTCCAAGTAGTCCTTGTGCTCTTACCGAAGCCAGTTTTTCGGTAAGAGCTTTTTACTTTTTGTCATAGCAGTGGCAAGATTTCCGGTAACACAACATCAGTCTTTTCTAAAGTAATCTCCGACCCAGCCATCGGCGTTTAGCGGCAGGCCGGGCGCCCAGGGGATGGGCTGCGACATGATGGCGACGACGCGGTCGAGATCCGCCTGCGTCTCCGGCACCTCAAGTACGACCTCATCGTGGATGTCGAACACAACGCGGTACCCGGCGGCCTCAAGGTTCTCCATCGCGTAAAACAGACAGTCACGGGCCACCGCCTGAGTAGTATTTTCAACAAGCTTCCCGCCGTAGGTCTCGCAGGGTCCCCACTGTGCGGCCGTCTTCGTGCGCTCGTAATAGCTCAGTCCCTCGCGTCCGAAGCGGTTGGGCCGGATGCCGGGATTGGCATAATAGAGCTTACGGCCGGAGGGTAATAAAATCGTCATGAAGTCCAGTTCATTATTTGGATCGTACTCACGGGCTATTGTGGTCTTACCGACGGCGGTCCTCCTGCCGGACTGCACAGCAGCACAGGCAGCGCGTTCGACGTCGTACCAGAACTGTACCGTGTGCGGGTTGGCCTGCCGCCAGCGCTCTACGATGTCCGGCAGCTCGTCCTCGGAGAGTCCGCTTTTCAGCGCGCCCATGTTGATAAGCGCCCCCGGGCCACCTTGATAGCCTAGTGCCAGTGTGGCGACCTTGCCCTTCTTTCGGTACTCATACTCGGGATTGCCCTTGACGATCCGGTCGAAGGGCACGCCGAACATCTGCGCCGCCGTCGCCTCGTAGATCTTACCGGTGGTGTGGAATACGTCGAGCACCCAGCTCTCGCCGGACAGCCACGCGATAACGCGGGCCTCTATTGCGGAGAAGTCCGCGTCAACGAAGGTCATACCGGGCGCGGCAATGAGGGACGTGCGGATTAGCGCCGCAAGTATGACAGGCACGCTGCNNTGCCGTAGATCACTCGAAGGGTATCAAGGTCGCGGGCTTTGACGAGCTGCCGGGCCGTCGGCATCGCGGGTACGACGTCATACGGGAGGTTCTGCACCTGCACAAGCCGCCCTGCCTCTCGGCCCGTGCGGTTGGCACCGTAAAAGGCCATCATGCCGTGGACGCGTCCGTCGGCACAGGCGCAGGTCTCAATGGCGTTGTATTTTTTGGTGCTGGTCTTGGACAGCTCTTGCCGCAGCTCCAGCATCCGGGTCGCCGCCTCACTGGAGACGCCGTCTGTCAGCAGATCATTGACTGTGCTCTTACTGACGTCCTCGACATCCTCGTCCAGCTCCGTATTGAGCCAGGCTAAAAGCTGATCGCGGCTGTTGGGGTTGGCAAGCCCCGTGAGCTGCTTCGCCTCCTCGGTCTGCGCCTTTCGAACGATGTTGCCCATCTCAATGGCCCCGTCGACAAGCTCCCGGTCTATTGGCAGGACGACATTACCACGCCTACGTACACGATAAACTGCAAGTAAAACAATAAAAAATACCCGCCCCGGTGCGGCAACACCGAAAGGCGGGTAAATGCTGAGGCGGACAAGCTTTGCACGGCACTGTCCACCTCCATTATAGCACAAATTTTGGAGGTGTCAAAATGAATGTGCCAAAAGCACGAAAGCTGTCTTCGGGTAACTGGTTCATACAGCTGCGTCTCGGGGGCGAATCTGTATCGATCACGGCGGCTACAGAAAAAGCGTGCACCCATCAGGCTGAGCTTGCCAAAGCGCAGTACCTCAATGACGCTCGCGTCTCCCCACTCAAAGGCGGAAACATGACGCTGCGAGCAGCGCTAAACGCCTATATCGATTCCTGAAGCAAGCAGCTATCTCCATCCGCCGTGAAGGGCTACCATGAGATTAGAGACGAGCGATTTCAGTCGGTTATCGACCGCCCGTTAAAAAGTATCAAGTGGCAGGAAACGCTGAACAAGGAAACGTGTAGCCCGAAGACATTAAAAAATGCTTGGCGGCTCGTGTCCTCAGCCATGCGGTACGTCGATTTTCCGGTTCCCGTCGTCACACTTGCGCAGGTACCGAAAACTGAGCGCGCATATCTGGAGCCAGATCAAATTCCCGACTTCATTAAGGCGGTTCATGGAACGGAGTGCGAAATTCCGGCCTTGCTCGCACTCTCTAGCCTGCGGCGTTCAGAAATTCTTGCCTTGACATGGGAAGACCTCGACCTCGCGAAAAAGCGCATTCACGTTTCTGGGGCAATGGTTTGTAACGATGACGGAAAGCTCATTGATAAACCACAAAACAAGAACGCGAGTTCCTGCCGATATGTTCCCCTTATGATTTCCGAGCTTGAGGCAGCACTGAAAGAAGCTCAAAAAGCCGTGGAGGATAAGACGGACAAAGTAGTCACAGTTTATCCGAACACGCTGTCTCGCCGTATCAATAAAATCTGCGCCGCCAACGGTTTCCCTCTCGTTGGGGTGCATGGCCTCAGACACAGCTTTGCATCACTCGCCTATCATCTGCACATCCCCGAGAAAATCGCCATGCAGATTGGCGGCTGGGCAAGCCTTGAAACGATGACGAAGATTTATACGCA
>DEMY01000051.1:52706-64264 GCA_002359425.1 Clostridiales bacterium UBA2658 | reverse complement strand
TTCGAATCCCGGCGCTCCGACCATTAAAAAGCCGAATATATCGGCACAGAAAAGCCGCAAATCATTGAAAAATCAGTGGTTTGCGGCTCTCTTTATGCTTTTTTGGTTTCCTGCTATTTAGAAATTCGAAGGCACAAATGTTGTCAGCTTTTCAGCGCCAATTTAGCCGGCGGGGATTGCAAGCGGGCGATTTTTAGATTAGAATAAAGTATTATCAGCTTTCGCGGGCAAACCATCCCGCAGACGGAAAGGAGGCGCGAACGGTGGAGGAAAACGAAAGAAGCATGAAGCCTTCCGACGCGAACGCTTCGGTCGTATTTTTGGACCCGCAGCTCATGCGGAGCCTCACGAATATAACGGAAAAAAAGCGGGCGGATTTTGCGCAGGCGCTTGCCGATGCGGAGGACGGCGACCCGGAAGCCAAGCACCGCCTTGCCCAATTTTATTACAACGGCAACGGCGTTGACAGGGACGAAGGCAAAGCATTCTACTGGTTCCAACAGGCAGCCGAACAGGGAGACGCGGCGGCATTGTGCAATCTCGGCGTATGCTATGAAAACGGCATCGGCATAGAAGCGGACAAGGCGCACGCCGCAGAGCTTTTTAATCAGGCGGCGGAGGCGGGCTACGTCCCTGCGCTTTTCGATCTTGCGCTCTGCTATGAGCACGGGGATGGCGTTGAACGGGACATTGATCGGGCAATTGAGCTCTACGCGCAGGCTGCCGTAGCGGGACATGCCGGGGCACAGTGCAACCTCGGCAGTCTCTATTATTACGGCACAGAAATTCCGGAGGACGATGCGCGGGCGGCGCAGCTTTTTGCGCAGGCCGCTGAGCAGGGTGACGCGCGGGCGCAGGAACTTCTGGGCGAATGCTATGAAAACGGCTCCGGCGTTGAAAAGGACATGCGCAAGGCCGCGCTCCTTTATGCAGCCTCGCACGAGCAGCGCTGTGCGGAGGGCACCTGCGCGCTGGGCGTGTGCTACGAATTTGGCACGGGCCTCGAGGAGAACAAAAATCGCGCGGCGGCGCTTTACCTCGAGGCGGCGGAGCAGAACTTTGCACCAGCGCAGTGCAACTACGGCTTTTTTGCTTACTGCGGGATTGCTATGGAAAAGGACGAGGCGCTGGCGGCAACGTGGTTCGCCAAGGCGGCGGCGCAGGGGCATCCGCGCGCGATGTGCCTTCTCGCTGAATGCTGCGAAAACGGCGCGGGCGTCGAGCAGAACTCCGAACAGGCGCAGCGGCTCTACGAGACAGCGGCAGAAGCGGGCTACGCGCCTGCCTTCTGTGAGCTGGGTCTCCGCCGCGAGCATGCAGCTACCGGGCAAAGCAGCGAGGCTGCTAAGGCTCTATTTTTGGAGGCGGCGGATTTTTACTGCAAGGCGGCAGAGCAGGGCTACGCTCCGGCGCAGTGCAACCTCGGCTATCTTTGCTACTGCGGCATCGGCATAGACGAGGACAACGACAAGGCGTTCAAATGGTTCACCAAAGCAGCCGGGCAGGACTATCCGCGCGCACAGTTTTTGCTGGGCGAGTGTTATTACTACGGTTATGGCACAAAATCGGATCATGACCGTGCGCTCGCGCTCTATCAAACGGCGGCGGATGCCGGATACCCGGATGCGCAATACCGTCTTGCCCTTCACTATGAACACGGCACGGATGTAGAGCGCAATATGGAGCAGGCACTCACACTCTGCAATGCCGCCGCTGAAGCGCAGGACCCGGAAGCGCAGTGCCATCTGGGCGTATGGTACGAATTCGGCATTGGCATTGAGCCTTCGATAAACCTAGCGGTCTCGCTCTACCGCGCCGCTGCCGAAGCTGGCTATCCGCGCGCGCAGTGCAGTCTCGGCTCCTGCTATGAGCGGGGTGCAGGCGTCGCGCAAAGCTTTGACGAGGCACGGAGCTGGTATGAAAAGGCCGCCGAAAAGAAAGACTCTACGGCGCTTTTCCGCCTTGCCATCTTCTACGATGAAGGACTCGGCGTTCCGCAGGACATCGACATGGCGATCAGATATTACCGTGACGCGGCGGCGCTGAACTATCCGGACGCGCTATGCAATCTCGGCTATTACCATGTGAAGGGCTACGGCGTTGAACAGAACAACGAAAAAGCCTTTCAGTATTATACCCGCGCGGAGGAACTGGGCAGCGACGCAGCGGCGCGCAATCTGGGGCTTTGGTATGAAAACGGCTACGCTGTCGAGCAGAGTTATGAAGAGGCGGCAGAGCACTACCGGCGCGCAGCGGAGCTTGGCAGTGCCGAAGCGTTTTGCAACCTAGCAAATCTGCACCAGAAAGGTTTAGGCGTTGAAAAAGATCTGAAGCAAGCCGCGGAATGCTTCCGTCAGGGCGCGGAGTGCGGCAGCGCGGAGGCCGCCTACCAGCTTGCCCGGTGCTACGCTCGGGGTATCGGCGTGAAACGCGACCGCAAAAAGGCGGNNATGGCGCTCAATTATGAAATCGGCCGGGGCGTGAAGCGCGAGCTTGAAAAGGCTGCAGCGCTCTATCGGGCGGCACAGGAAAGCCGCAGCGAGCAGGCGGCCGTCGGCCTCCAGCGCGTGCAAATGTTGCTCTTTTTCCGGCCGCGCAAAAAGAGGGCGGAAAAATAGAGAGGGCATCCCGCTCGGAAAAGTAGAACTGGAATTTCCTCGTCCTTCGTCTAAACATCCCCAGACCGTTCCTCTGTAAAGTCCGAAGCCCAATAACTTTAAAAAAGAGCGCAAACGCGCTCTTTTTTGCTAATTTATTTTTTGTATCCATCCTTGTATTTCACATTCGCTTCTCATGACGGGTAAAAATTTGAGCCACAGACAATCGGCCGGTCTGTGGCTCTGTTGAGAAGAGGGACATTTACCTCTGCAAAAAACGCCGGGGGACCCGGCGCCGATGCCGTTTTGGGGTGCCATCGCACGGCGATGGGGTCTTGAAACAAATCGGAATTTGTGATATGCTTTTATTTGGTATACTGGTATGTGGACACACCAACGATATTGTAAAAAGCCGCAAACGATCGAAAAGGAGACGGGTCATGGCCAGGATCACCACCAAAAAAGCGCTCGCCAAAAGCCTCAAAGAACGGATGCTTGAAAAATCCTTTGCCAAAATATCGACCGAGGACATCTGTCAGGGCGCGGGTATCAGCAAGCGGAACTTTTACCGCTACTTTGCCGACAAATACGAGCTTTTGAGCTGGATCTATGAGGACGAATACTTCTCCAAGCTCGTCGCGCACGACGATTGGGTCATCTGGGACTACTTCCCCGGCGTTTGCGAATATTGCTACAACGATCGCGCCTTTTTCCGCAAGGCCGTTCAGATAGAAGGGCAGAACTCTCCCCGGGTCTACTGGAGGCAGGCTTTAACGCCGCTTATCTGCCACGATTTTGAGGATACCTATCTTACCGACAAGTCTGCCGCGTTTTACATAGAAAAGGAGACGGACGCGCTTTTCGACTATATGCAGGAATGGATCAAGTCTGAACCCTGTATGCCGCCGGACGAGTTCGCCGCCTTCATCCGCGAGTCCGTTTACAAGCATGCAAAACGGGTCGTAGAGATTGCCGGAAAAAACATCAAATAGGCCATTTACGAGAGCGCACCGAAAGGCGTGCTCTTTTTATTGGAACACAAACGGTTTTCAGCTCCGGTCTTACCGGTAATCACATAATCCCTTTGATTTTATTTCGCCTTTGCACAATCCGAGTTGGCTTTCTGCGTACAGTTTAGCACGAAGCGTGCGCTTTGCAAGGTCCTTTTTCTATAATATAGAAGTTTCTCGTCCCTCTTTTCAATGATGGTGACAGGTTCACACAGTGAAAACGGCGATTGCGGAAAGCGGCGCGGTGTGATAAACTGNNCATGCAGGTCAAAACGCGGCTTTACATTTCAAACATCCTCATGATCGCGCTGCCGGTCGTCATTACCATTTTTATGGCCATCTGCGGCGGGACGATCGTCTGGCACGTCTACAAAAGCGGCATCGTCGGCTTCGAGGACAGCGAGGACTTTTACAAGGCGAGCAAAGGCATCTCTGAGCTTGCGGAAAAGGCCCTGCGTTCCGAACCGGAAAAGCAGCGGTCGGGGCTTAAAAATCTCGGCGAATTTCTGGATCGCGGATCCATGTCGCTCCAGATCGTCTCCGGAAACGAGATCCTCTACAGCTACGGCGACGAGGATGAAAAGGACAAAAAGCTTCTTGAAGCAGTCTCGCTGTTCGGAGGTCAGGGCAGCGCCTCCGGCGGTGGACGAAGCCTCTACGCGCGAAANNCGTCACAGCACGCGGGGCGAACTACTGCATCCTTCTTTTTGGTTCGGATGCGCCGCTCACCTACGACGCGCTCAAAAACGCCTGCCTTGTTTTCATCATCGTGCTTTTGTCAACACTGGGCGTCTCCATCTGGCTCACGGACCGCTTTCTCATCCGCTTCGTGTACAACAACATCGAACAGCCGCTCGAAATTCTGTCCGAGGGCGTACACCAGATACGCGACGGCAATCTCGACTACCGCATCCTCTATGACGGCAAGGATGAGTTTGCCCCCGTCTGCGACGATTTCAACGAGATGGCCTTCCGGCTCAAGCAATCCGTCACGCTCACGCAGCAGCACGAGCAGTCCCGCCGCGAGCTTATGGCGGGCATCTCCCACGACCTCAAAACGCCGCTGACCTCCATTCAGGCCTATGTCGAAGGGCTTTTGGACGGCGTTGCCAAAACGCCGGAGATGCAGAGGCGCTATCTTTTAACTGTTAAAAACAAGGCCGAGGACATCGACCGCATGGTGAAGCAAATCTTTCTTTTTTCTAAAATGGAGCTGGACGACTACCCCTACTCTCCCGTTATTCTCCGGCTGGATGGGGAAATTGAGGAGCTGGTGCATTCGGTGCGGGACGAATACCGCGAAAAGGGGCTTCAAATCGAAACGTCGCTAGCCTACGCCTCCGTGCGCGCGGACCCGGAGCTTTTGCGGCGCGTGCTTGTGAACATCATGGAAAACAGCCTCAAATACAAAACGAAGCCGCTGGGAACGCTGTGCATCACGCTCGAAACGGCGGAAAAAATCTGCCGGCTGACGCTTTCGGACGACGGGCCCGGCGTGCCCGAGACGGCGCGGGAGCGGCTTTTCGACGCCTTTTACCGCGGTGACCCCGCACGGCGCGATCCGAACCGGGGCAGCGGGCTGGGGCTTTCGATTGCCGAAAACGCCGTGCGGCGCATGGGCGGAACCATCCGGGCGGAGGCATCCGAAGAAGGGGGCCTCGCCGTCATCATAGAACTGCCGAAAGCGGAGGTGCAGCATGCAGAAAATTCTGATCGTTGAGGACGACGAGGCCATCGCCGCCATTGAGCGCGACTACCTCGAAGCGGAGGGGCTTTCGCCCGAGATTGCACCGGACGGACGGCTGGGACTCGAACGGGGCCTGAGTGGCGAATTCGACCTTATTTTGCTCGATCTCATGCTGCCGGGTCTCAACGGCTTTGAGGTCTGCCGCCTCCTGCGCGAGCAAATTGACGTGCCCATTCTCATGGTGACGGCGCGGCAGGAGGACGTGGACAAAATTCGTGGCCTCGGTCTCGGCGCGGATGACTACATCGAAAAGCCCTTCTCCCCCGGCGTGCTGCTCGCGCGTGTCAAGGCACATCTGGCACGGTATGAGCGGCTCACAAAGCCGGAGAAAAAGACGGGCGAGATCACGCTCGGTGGCGTTTCGCTCAACACCGATACAAGGCGCGTTTTCGTAGACGGCGCAGAGGCCGAGCTTAAAAACAAGGAATTTGAGCTGCTGCTGTTCCTGATGCTCAACGTGGACGTCGTCTTCAGTCGCGACGCGCTTTATGAACGCATCTGGGGCATGGACGCGCTGGGCGACAACGCGACCGTTGCCGTACATATTAACCGCCTCCGGGAAAAAATTGAGACGGACCCAGCAAACCCAAGGTACATCCAAACTGTCTGGGGCGCTGGCTATAAATTCGCTCTTTGAGTTCCATTGGGAACGCTTTCCCAATTTAGATGCACATGGTAAGTGCATCTATTTTCCCGCAAAAACCAAGGGCCATCTAAAAAGGCGGGGCCAGGGTATGGTAGGTGCTCAGAGTGCCTTCAAGCTGCGGGACATGGCCGTGGATTTCATCTGCGCTGCGGCGGTCGTTTTGGCGTCGCGCCCGGACTTTTAATACTTATCAGCGGAGTGAAAATGCTCTAAACGGTTTTCCTTGCCCATGCGGTCCATATGGCCTATAATAAGGAAAAATACAAGAACCGGAGGAAATCCTATGCCCTTGATCGTTGACCATGACGCGGTCCGACAGCAGATTTTGGCAGCTTTTCAGGAATGCATCGACGAAAAGCCGCTCATGAACATCACCCTGCGCGACATCGCTCAAAAGGCAGGTATGCCGCACTCCAAGCTGCTGTACTACTTTAAAAACAAAAAAGAGCTTCTCATGTCCTACGTCCGTTACACGAACGACTATTTCTCTACGAAGTGCGTCGAATGGTTCCTCTCGCATCCGCGGGAGAACTATGGGGCGAATTGCGACTACATGAACGCTTTTATGGACTATGTCGCGACCGGTCAGGCGGGCGAAACGCGCCCGAACGGCACGACGCAAACCTATGTTCTCGCGCGCTACGATCCCGAGATTGGCGCGCTTGTGCAAAACGAGTTTAATGAATGGCGCGCAACGATGACGGATTGCCTCATCGCGATTTACGGCGAGGAGGCCGGCGTGAAAGAGGCCGAGGTCATAATGATTCTCATCTCCGGCACCTTCATCTGTAACTACACCAAGGCCCTCACCGGCGACATTAATGACAACATTATCGGTTATCTGGGGAATTTAACGAAATCATAAAAAACGGACTCGCCACACGGCGAGTCCGCTTTTTTGCGAGATGTGGTACCGGGTATTTTTCATGCTTACACAGGATTAGAAATGGCTGCCAACTGTTTTCTTTCATATTCGGTTCTCAGCAAAAAATTCGTTCAGATAGGGCCGGAAAGCGCTGGGCAGCGGGCGCTCGCCGGAAAGCTCTGCCGCTGTCGTCCATGTAAGGCCGATNNCCCCTCGCCGTCGGGGCCGAGCTTTACGCGCCAGCCGGTAATGTGCCACTCGATATGCGTGAAAATGTGCTTATACGGGAAAAGCGGCGTCAGGCGCAGGGGCTCGAGTCCGAGCGAGCGCACGGCTGCCACCGCCTCGTCTTTTCCAAGCGCGCCGTCAAAGCCCGGCAGCTCCCAAAGGGACGCGAGAAGCCCCTTCCCCACGCGCTGCCGCACGGCGATATGGCCACCGCGCTCCAATAGAAGCAGCGTCCGTTCTTCGACACGGCGCGGCGGCTTTGGACGTTTTCGGGGATAATTCGTCTCCTTTCCGGCGATATGTGCGTCACAAAATGTCCTTACAGGACATATTTCGCATTTGGGTACAGCGTTCGGTACACAGACGGTCGCACCAAGCTCCATGAGGGACTGGTTGAATTGCCCGCTCTCACCTTCCGGCATAATTTCCGCAAACGCCGCCTCGACACGTTTTTTGACGACAGGGTCGGCAATGTCCGCGTCGTCTGCACACAGGCGCGACCAGACACGCAGGACATTTCCATCCACAGCCGGCACCGGTAGACCGAACGCGATGGACGCAACCGCCCCAGCCGTATACGGGCCGACGCCGGGAAGCGACAAAAGCGCATCGTAATCATCTGGCAATTGCCCTCCGTAACGCTCGACACAGAGCCTTGCGGCCTTTTGCAGATTTTTGGCGCGCGAGTAGTAGCCAAGGCCCTCCCAGAGCTTAAAAAGCCGCTCCTCCGGCAATGCCGCGAGCGTCGAAATGTCCGGCGCGGCGGAAAGAAAGCGCTCGAAATAGCCCTTCACCGCCTCGACCCGTGTCTGCTGGAGCATGATCTCGGACACCCATACGCGGTAGGGCGTCCTCTGCCGCCGCCATGGCAGGTCGCGGGCGTTTATGGCATACCAGTCCAAAAGTGGCTGGACGATTTGAGGCAATTCCATAGCAGTATCCTTCCGTTTTTTTATAAGTATATCACAGCCGCGCAAGCGCTGCCACAACCGGCGTAATCTTTGCAAAAATTATACTGAGCGGTGCATATTTTGCACCGCTTTAAGAAAGACTTTCCATGAGGTGAGCATTATGGATCCATTCAAAGACCTGCCGCTTGGCTTCGGCATGGCCCTTGTACAAAATGAAAAAGCGCTGCTCCGTTTCGGCAAAATGAGCGNNCAGCAAAAAATTCTCGATCACACACATGAAATCCAATCCAAAAAAGAGATGCAGGCGTTTGTCGACAGCATCGCGCAGTAACATGGCCGGCCCCGCAGGGGGCCGGCCGATCTATATAAGACGGGCGAATTGGGGGATTCGTCCGTTTATGCCATGGCACGCGCCAGCCTTGGCCCGAGACGACTCAAAAGCTCATTTGTAATGGTCCCTGCCGCGTCGGCCAACTCGCACGCGGATATAGTTTCCCCGCCGGAGGCGCCAATGAGGATGGCGACGTCGCCCTGCTCCGCATCGGGCACGTCGGTGACGTCCACGAGCGTCTGATCCATACATACGCGCCCGACGATTGGTGCGGAAACGCCGTTTATGAGGACCCGCCCGGCCCCGCAGGAGAGCGCGCGCGGAAGCCCGTCCGCATAGCCGATGGCAAGGGTCGCAAGTCTTGTTTCGCGCCCGGCCGTAAAGGCAAGACCGTAGCCCGCGCGCTCCCCCGCATGCAGCACGCGTACGGATGCGACCCGCGCTTTAAGCGAAAGGACCGGGCGCAGAGCGGCCTTGCAGCCCTCCGTATCCGCGCCGGTACTCAAAACGCCGTAAAGCGCGATGCCGATGCGGGCAAAGTCGCCGCCGGCCTCGGGGTAATTAAGAAGGCCGTAGCTACTCAGAAGATGCAGGCGCGGCAGCGTCACGCCGGCCGCTTCAAGCTTTGCACAGGCGGTATAAAAGCGCTCGATCTGCGCGCGCGTGAAGGCGACGTCCCCGGGATCCTCTGTGTCGTCTGCGCACAGGTGTGTGAACATGCCGCCAACGCGCAGATCTGGAAGCGCAAAAATTTGAAGCAACTCGTCCACATTTTCTGCGTCCGCCCCAAGCCGGTGCATGCCGGTGTCAACGGCGATATGGACATGCAGCGGTGCATGAAATGCACTGATCTTTTCGGCATACTCGAAATCGACTACAGTCTGTGACAGGCCGTAAGTCGCGAGCGCAGAGAAATCTAGGGGATCTGTATATCCCAATACGAGAATTTCACCCCGCACGCCGGCGCGCCGCAGCTCCGCACCCTCCGAGACCGAAGCGACACAGAACGCATCCACACCGAGCCGGTTCAGTTCCCGCGAAATGGGCACGGCCCCATGGCCGTAGGCTTCAGCCTTGACAGCGGGCATAAGCCTGCAGCCCTCCGGGAGAAGGCTCCGCAGAACCTCGACATTGTTGTGGAGCGCGTCCCGGTCAAGCTCGATCCATGCGCGCCCTTGGTTGGATACCGGCGGCGCAGCAGGAATCCGGACACTGTCAATCCGCTTTTGGTCGCTGACTGTCTTCATAATTATGTATCGCCTCCTCAATTGCGCGCGTCACGATTTCCCGAAGCTCAATACCCGCCGCGCGCATCATACCGGGGAAACGGCTATGCGCCGTAAAGCCCGGGATCGTGTTGACTTCGTTGAAAACGACCTCGCCGCACGGCGTGAGGAACATGTCCACCCGTGCAAAGCCCGCGCAGCCGAGCGCCGCGTAGACGACCTTCGCTGTGCGCTTTATTTCCTCCGCCTTCGCTGCGGGGATGCGGGCCGGAACGTGGATGGATGAAGTGATAAGATTGTACTTTTCCTTAAAATCGAAAAAGCCCTGCGTGAGTTCTATTTCGTCCACCTCGCCGGTGACAAGCTTGTCCGTGCCCATAACGGCGCAGCCGACCTCAAAGCCGGTGATTGCTTCCTCCATGACGGCCTCGTCGTCATATAAAAACGCCTGACGAATCGCTTCGGGCAGCTCGTCCTCACTTGTCACGCGCGTGATACCGAAGGAGGAGCCAGCCTTAACGGGCTTCATGAAAAGCGGATAGCCTAAAACGGCGGCGTCCTTGCGCGCGGAGGCAACGTCCGGCTTTTTTAGCAGAAACGAGCGTGGCACCGGAACGCCCGCGAGCGCGGCAAGCTTGTGCGCGCGGTCCTTATCCATGCACAGGGCCGAGGCCAAAATCCCGCAGCCGACAACCGGGATGTCCGCGAGCGCAAGCAGACCCTGAACGGTGCCGTCCTCGCCGTTTTTGCCATGCAGCACGGGAAAGGCCGCATCAAGATGCGTCACGGCGGGGCCATTTTTCCCATACTCCAAAATACCCTGCACCGTCCGGTCCGGGATGACGAATGCATGAACACAGTCGCGCGGATTGCGCCAAGTACCGTCACGGAGCTTTGACACATCGCCGTAATAGCGGAACCACTCGCCATCCTTGGTGATGCCGAGTAGAACCGGCTCGAATTTATCCCTGTCTATATTTTCGATGACCGCGGCCGCTGACTCCAGCGAGACCTCATGCTCGCTGGAGCAGCCGCCAAAGATCACTGCGACAGTCTGCTTATCCATAAATACAATCCTTTCCTCTTCCGTTGTAAACCCAAAATGCCGTTTTTTATATAGGCACGATTATGTCATGCCTGTTTGTATTCCGTAATTTTTCGCGGGCCGACGATGACGCGCGGAGCGACCGAAACGACCGTCGCACCGGCGGGCACGTCCTCAAAAACCGTTACACCTGCGCCGATCTTCGCATAATTGCCGATCGTGATACCACCGACCAAAACGGCCCCGGCGCCGATGAGAACGCCTTCTCCAATCTGCGGGGCTTTGCCGTCCACCTCACCAAGCGTCACATTTTGGTAGATACGGCACCCGCGCCCGACGCTGGCCGCGCGCGAAATGAAAACGCCGTGAAGCCCGTGCGGCAGGCTCGGGATCTCTTCAAAACGCGCGCCCGCGCCAACATAACCGCCGTGCGCGTTGGCGCTGCGGGCGCAGAGAAAGGTAAGCAGGCTCCGCAGCGGCCCGCTTCTTGTCCGCTCGCGCCAAAAGTAGAGCCGCCAGAAGCGGCGCAGATCGTCGCCGCGCGAAAAATCGACAAAACGCTGTTTCATACCCATGATTGCACTTCCCATAAAATCATTCGGAACGAAAAAGCGCTCCTGTTCCGTTTACATAAATCATAACGGAATAGGAGCCTAAATGTCTTCAATTTTTTGTTGCCACAAGCTTAAGAATTTCGGTATAAAACCTTACGATTTTATGACGGCGCGGGACCGGCCTTCGGGAGAATGACCGTAAAAACGACCGTTTCATCCCGGCTTTCGGCACTGATCGTGCCGCCGTGGAGCGAGACGATCTCCTTTGCAATGGCAAGACCAAGGCCAGAGCCGCCGGTTTCGCTCGCACGGGACGAGTCTACACGGTAAAACTGGTCAAAGATGCGGGAAAGCTTTTCGGGCGGGATGGTCTTCCCGCGATTCTGGACCTTTACGCC